>CAZWQB010000042.1:0-19507 GCA_964636035.1 uncultured Roseivirgaceae bacterium | reverse complement strand
TTACTATCGTTGACACCGTATCACACTGATTGTATAAAATCAATTCATAATCTCCTAGTTTTCCCAGGGTAACTCTTTTTGTCGTCGCAATGGTATCTCCCGTCTCTGTATCAATCCAGAAGGCTCGTGCGTCAAAGTTCTTAGCATCAACAGTCACCGAATCACCAACACATAAATACGCTGTCGAAGGGACCACCTTTAAATCAGGATAATTAATTTCATCTACAATGAAGACGCTTACGCTGGTACCACAGGGTGTCATGACAGCCAGGGAATATTTCCCTTTAAAAGCTATAGTAGCAGTTTGAGATGTTGATATCGTGTCGCCGGAATTGTCATTTAGCCAAATAAACCGCGCGCCCGGGTTTCCGGCATCAAGGGTCATGACAGTTCCTTTGCATATTGTATAGGTTTTTGAGGCAATATTTGCTTTGGGCGTAAAGCTTTCAGCCACTACAAAGTTTTTAGATGCGGATTCCCCTTCTACCGTAACTGTCAATCTATAGTTCCCCGATTTTGAGACCTCGAAGAAGCGATCTGTAGACAGCAGGCTATTGGCTGTCAGGTTTTCCCACCTATAAGTAGCATCCATACTCTCGCTACCTGCATCGAGTAGCAGCGCCTGTTCATCGCAAATCAAATATTTATCTTCCAGGGATATCACGGGAACTTCATCCAGCACATGGCTCCCCTCAGCAAGCGCGGCAAAGGGCCCTAATGCACAAAAACAAGCGGCCACTACCATAAAAAGGCACGCAAATAGCTGTTTCATAAGAGGAAGATGTTAATACGCATTTAGAATTTTTTAACTCCAATTTGAAGATTCGGTAACCGTGCCCATTATAATTTGATAAGGCGCCTTACCACCGTGAAATCTTTCCCATTTATCTTCACAACATAAGCGCCTGCAGGAAAAGCGACCAGATTTAAAGGCAACGAAAGACCTGACGATGAGACCGTTTCCTGCCGGTTTAAAATCTTCCTTCCCAATGGGTCGTAAATAGTTATTTCTATTGGTCCATGATAGGGCCCTTCGATGCTCCATGTGAAATCACCATCACCAGGATTGGGAAAGAGGTTAATTTGCTTGCCTACTTCGTCTCCCATTCCGGTAACAATTGTGGTTCGGGCATTATTAGAGGGATTGCTCACCCCATCTTCATTATATGCCTTCACCCTGTACATGTAGTAGCTGTAAGTATCAAGGTCAACAATGTCCTCGTAGGTGGAAGCGTTTTTATCTACACTGTCAATGACGATCATCTGCTGAACATTGTCCGGCGTGGATCTCTCAATAATATAACCTGTTTCATCAAGCGCATTGTCCGTCCATTGCAGCACAACTTTGATTTTGGAATGTACTCCAGCCACCAGGTTGGTAGGTGACAATGGCTTATCCCCTGTGGTTTTAGTTGCCAGTATATCCGACGACTGGCTTCCACCTTCATTGAAGGCCACTACCTTGTATCTGTAAACCGTCTTTCTTTCCAGCCCTATATCAGTGTAGCCGGTCACACCAATGCCTACGGTGTCTCTAAAAGTGACCACATTATCATCTCCCGATGCTCTTTCAATCACAAAACCCTCCTCGTTTTTCGAGTTATCCTCCCATACAAGGCTTATCAATGAAGCTCCTCTGGCCTGGTAATCCAATCCTGACGGGGCGGCGGGGGAATTGCCGGCGGTTTTCGTGTGTATTATATTACTAAACGTAGTATTTAAGGGCTTCATCTCTGCCATAATGCGGTAGGAGTATTGGCTGTCAGGCAAAAGCCCCTGGTCTGTATAGGTAGTTTGATTTGAGGGTATGGTAGCAACAACGAAAAATTGTTGGTTGTCTCCGGCACCCGTCCGTTCCAGAAGAAAAGCGGATTCGGCGCTGGTATTATCTTCCCAGCTCAGGGTGATGGAAGTAGCACTACGGTCAATCATTTGCAATTCGGAAGGAGCAGATTCTAAGTTTCTTTCTGTCTTTACCTCTACTATGTTTGTATATGTTGAAGCATTTTCTCCATTGATAGCTTTTATCCGGTATCTGTAATCCGTTCTTTGCTTCAGGCCGTTATCCGTATATGTAATTATATTCGCGCCCACATTTCCCACTTCCTCAAATATCTCGGACTGCTCTTCTGCTCTTTCAACGACAAAACCGCTCTCCTGAAGTGAATTATCTGTCCAGCTTAATTGTACACTTAGTGCCGCAGTATCTGTTACCACCAAATTGGTCGGAGATACGGGAACCAAATCACATTCTCCGGCACAGGCGGAAATGGGGTTTTTTCTTTGACTATCCAACGCCTGCACATCGGTTTCATCCAGGTTTGGCCGTTGATAATAGCTTATTCGAGTCATGGACAGTTTATTCGCTGTACTCCCGCGCGGGTCAGTCAGCGGTATTCGTATCGGGATCAGATGGCCGATAGAGCCTATGGCTTCATCATCTCCTGTGCACTGAACATCCACCGGCGTTAAATTATCTTCATAATAGGTTTTCGAAACATCCAGGATATTAAAGTTATGGCTGATACTTGAAAACGAAATCCAGCTTCCCTGATCACCTGTTAAAATTTCCCACTGAATACCTCCATTGTTGATGTCTTCAGGGACGCCGTCGAATGTAATCCACTCCGGATTATTGTTGTTTTTGTACCTCATGCCGATAGCAGAGCGGGTATGATCCATGATATCTACAATGCCCCGGATGCTGTGCATTCTTAAGTAAAAGGTAACCTCTTCGGACTGCTCGTAAAAAAAATGCTCTCTTTGGTTCAAGGGGCCGCTGTTGGCGCCGAAATAGGAGCGAATTGCTCTGATAGGGCCGCTTTTATTTGTCACAAAAGCCCCTTCCTGGCTGGAAAAAACCACTTCCGTTCGTCCACAATTATTCGGTTCCAGCAAGGTTTTATGACCATCCAAAATGTTAATCGTATCATAGGCTGTAGCGCCGTTTGCGGGTATCATCAAGCGGTCTTTTATCCATCTGTCTGAAAAATGCGTTTGGTAGTAGCTGGTGGTAACGTAAGAATCCTCCGGATCAAACATACCGCCGATCGTGTATGTCTCTTTATAATCTCCCGACAACAGGTTGAACCTGTAATCAACATACTTTTTCCCCGCTGAGGGGTCCAGATTTCCAGTTTTTCTAAAAAGATAAATAAAGCCCCTGTCTTCTGTGAGGGGATCAACAAGTCTGATTTCAACTTTTGAAGCTGGATCCACATGAGCAGGCGCTAAAGTGCCGGAATGTCTGATGCCAGCATCGCGAGCCATAAATAAGAGTTCGTCATTATGGTCAAACAATAGATCGCTATCCGGCCCGGTGAAAGTTGATGTATCGGTATAGGTAAGGATAACCAGCTTGTCGAGATCTGTTCCCCAATTCTCATTTAGAAATTCCTCCACGGGGGTGTGCCCGTAAATGGTGAACCCGTCTATTGAGTCTCTTTCATCTATTTGTACGGGAATTTGCCTCCAGACTGTCCCTTCCCACCTAAAGGCTACTACGTCATGAGGTGCTACTCCTATAAGCCCTTCAATCTGATCTCCCGTCATAATGACCACCTCGGATACCCGTTTGATAGTGTTTTGGGCCCATCCAAACTCCACGCTAGCCAATGTCAGGCCGGCAATTAACAGAAAAAGACTTAAAATTCTTTTCATATCACTTAATACATCTTGCCGGCTTTAAACCGCAATCATGTTATCCCGCTCAGCTAGTTCTTTTACTGCAGAAAAAACTTTTTCAACGGACAAGTCTTCCATACAAGGCTTTCCGCGCTTACAGGTGTTTCCATAGAAACAATCGCATCCTGAATCAGGCTCTACTATTATTCCCCTGTTATATAAATCAAATTCATGCTTATTAAAGATGTTGTTAAACAGCACCAACTTTCTTTTTAGCCCTACAGCCAGGTGCATCATCATGGAAACGGCACTCACTATTACGTCGCAATTATTGGCGATTGCTATAAACTCCTGCAGGGAAAATGTTCCGGGATAAAATGCCCCTGTTTCGTTCTGATAATACAGGTTCAATTCCTCTTCTGCCGGGCCTCCCAGCACTACCGGGAAATAACCCTGCTCTTTCAATCGGTCGATGAGTGTCACCCAATAGTTGGCAGGCCACAGCCTGGTAGCCCATCTGGGGCCACAGCCGGTGTTTAGTCCTATTACCACTTTTCCGTTGGCTTTGGTGGATAATATTTCCTTCCATTTTAGATCAAACTCAGCTACTACGTCCAACAGGTATTCATCATGATCGAACTTCATCCCGCATATTTCGAAAATCTCTTCCGGATAGCTCTTTGTATTAGCAATGGAAAGCTGATCAAAGAGGCCTGTCAGTAACTTGTGATTCGCCTTTTCGTCAACTGGAATAATGTGATTGTCATGCCAGGAAAATCCGTATTTCTGCGCTGCATTAACATCTCTCAACAGCATACAAGCCTCGGGTTCCTTATCCAGGTTGATTGCAATATCAAAGGTGCAGTTCAAAATGATATTGACCGCGGTGAAGTCATAACCAAAGATGGTATCGATATGCCTCTTGGGTAGGATATTGGGTGAAAGCGTAATCCAGGTAATGTGGCAGCCCGGGTAGATTTTCTTGTATCTGCTTACCAACGGAGTGGTTCGGATCACGTCTCCAAGCGCCCCTAATTTTATGATCAAAATCTTTTTTGAGATCGGGGAATAATCTTCACATGTGCAAACATAGTTTTTTTCCTTGTTTGGTTTACATGGAATGTGGCCCCTAAAATATTTGCAATCAAATCTAACTTCGTCAAGTGTAATCATAGGAAGCATGGTTTATGATAAAACAGCCAAAATAAAAATCAAAGGCCCAATCTGATATTCAGACTACTGCAGCCATTGTGTTAAGTCTCTATTGATCAATTTGCCCAATTTCAAAACGTCATCATGAAAATAATGGGCTAATGCTTTTCTATCTTCTATGGTCAGTTTAGGCAGCTTATCGGTTGAATAAAAGCCCGACTTCAACTTCCTGCGCAAAGAGCCCGGGATGTAATCCGCAAGAATTTTTTGGACAAAGGGCATCTTTTCTATGCGTTGAAGCATGCGTGATTTGGGAAGTTCTGCTTTATTATGCCGCACCGAAAGGTCAATTTCTGAAGTTCTGTCTGAGATCTCCAAAAATGCATAAAGCTCTGACAGCACTTTTTCAGGCGCCTTTCTAAAATCATCATGTAAAATGATCTTGATCTTCGATGGCTGGAAAACCTCCAAATAGCGCTTCACCTGCTGATGGTACAAACCCAATTCCACATAGAGGTGCGACTGGCCCCAACCTCGCCTGGCCTTCCTGTAATCGGCTTCTACCGCCGCAATAAAACTTCCAGTTTCATAGCCAATCCTGAGGTCCATGAGGTAATGGGAAAAAGCTCTTTCCACAGGCTCTCTGAGGATAATAATCACCCTCGCGTCTGGACTATAAGTTTTAATTTGTTGTGCAGCTACAGTTGAAAACAGATAGGAAACCGATGACTCACCGATTCGCTTCTGGTTACCGGCTAAACTGAATAGTTGTTGATACTGATCCAATTTCCTCACAAAAGCACCATGTCTCGGGGAGCCTAAACTATTTTTTAAGTAATCACTGATATCGGTCTGAACATTTCTTTTAAAATCGCTGCGCATTTCTTCCACATTGATATCGCTTGAAAAGAAATGCGGTTCTTTTATAGGACTAAAATATACATCCGGATGCAATCTCAAATAATTATACAAAGAGGTAGTGCCCGCTTTCGCAGCGCCTACTATAAAGAAATCAGGTTTTCTGAGCGAAGAGGCCGTAGCGCGTGAGGTATTCATTGCGGCTTCAGATGTTGAAATTGAGTTCATTATATATCGTCAAAAAAAATGATGCACTGCTGCAGTTCCTGAAACAATTAACTCATCCATTCCTTTTCCACCATTTCTTCTTGCCCGAGTCCAGGTAACCTTTGTAATATTTGCTATTTTCTATATTGTCGTAGCTGCTATGGGCAGAATCATAGTTGTTTAAGACCACATAGAGGTTATTAATTTTCCGCTTCACTTTCAGGTTTTCAAGCACCTTAATAAAGCTCTGCTTTGAAAATCCAGCCTTGATGACATACAAGTTAATATCCGCAATCTTCAACAAAGGAATTGCATCGGCGGTAAGCCCCACCGGCGATGTATCTACCAGGATATAATCGTACCGCAACTTCAGTTCGTTGATCAGGGCATAAAACAAATCAGACTGAATTAATTCTGCCGGATTGTGCGGAACAGGACCCGCGGTAATGAAGTCGAAATTCTGATTCGAAGGAGATCTTCGAATGGCCTTGCTTACGTGGTCCTGGCCATTCAAAATCGTACTCATGCCATATTCATTGTCGGTACCCAGGGCCTTGTGTATTTTTGGCTTCCGCATGTCCAGGTCCAGCACGATCACTTTTTTATCCAGGGCCGCGATGATGCCTGCGAGGCTTGAGCAAATCAAAGTTTTGCCTTCGGCTACCACACTGGAGCTTACCGTCACCAGCTTACTTTTTTTATCAGATGCCAAAAACTGGAGGCTTGCTCTTAAAGCCCTGAATGATTCATTAAATAGAGAATATGGATCAGCCAGCGAATCTAAAGTTGGGTATTCCTGTTTGGACTTGTCTTTGAATATTGTTCCGATTACCGGAATATCTGTCAATAATTCGATGGTTTGGCGGTCATAAATGGTGCTGTCAAAAAAACTATAAACAAAAACCAAACCTGTAGCCCCAAGCAGACCCAATATTCCCAGTATCACATAGATGTAGACGGGCAAAATAACAGGTTCTACCGGCGCCATTGGTTCATCAATAATTCTTGCTGAAGGAACTACTGAAGCCATCAATACGGCTGTTTCTAACCTTTTGGTCTGCAGGAATGAGTACACATTCTCTTTCACCTCGAAGTCACGAACCAGGTTTACATATTTTCTCTGCGCTTCGGGAAGTTCGCCTATTTTTGATCCCAGACTGGCGATCTGGTTGTTATAAAAATCCAGTCTGTCCCGGATTTTTGCCTGGGCTTGTGCAATATTTGCTTCAATTGACCGCTTTACTTCTGCAATCTGATTTTCCAGATTCACTGCCGCCGGACTGGTGGCGGTGTATCTTGAGCCCAATGACGAGCGTTCGATATACAACTCGTTCAACCTCGTGATTAAACTATTCAGATTAGGATCTATGATTCCCTGAAGATTATAAGTGACATTACTGACCTGCCTGTCCTCATCCAGTTCTGCACTTAGAGACCTGACATTCAGCAACTGCAATTGAAGTCCCTGCTTTTGCACCTCCAGCTCCTGTAATTGGTCAATCTCCACTTTTACCTGCGACTCAATGTCGACAATCCTGTTGTTGCGCTTAAATTTGGCAATTTCATATTCGAGAGAGGCAACCGTGTCCTTTAGTTCTTGTTCTTTTGAATTTATAAAGTCGAGCGTCTGCGCATAAATTCTGCCTCTTTGTTGAACATCATACGCCACATAGGCACTACAAAGTGCGCTGACGAAATCTCTTGCCAATTCAGGTGAAAAATCTTTGTACGCGACGTTCAACACAGAGGGGGCGTTGTTTAGCTGAACCACCTCCAGGTTATCCAATACTTTTTCCAGATAGATTTGTGGATGGGGCGTTTTAAACAAAAAAGTGGCTCCGGGAACGACAGTCGAAGCAAACTCCTGGACTTTGTTCACTGTAAATGTTACCCCTTCCAGACTCAGTGGCTCACCAAACGCTCCGTCGGTGGAATATTCTTCATCTAATACCTCATAAGTAATCGCAAAACGATGCTCATCTAATACAGCTACCTCAAATTCTATGTTGTATGGCAAATGCTCACCCTCTTGAATTTCAACCTTGATCGGCGACCTGGAATAAAATTTCTTTTTGCCCATGAAGTTCTGTCTCTCATACAAAATTTCCAGAGGCAAGGTCTGAATAGCCTGAGATACCAGCTTTCGGGACTTTAATAATTCGATTTCACCCAATGCTTCTTCACCTTTTCCCCTGTTGACGGCTTTATCGGTGAGTTCAGGCAATTGACTTGTCTCCAAATTTATTTTAACCGTTGCGTTGGACTCATATTGCGAGCCTACATAGGCATTGAAAATGTAAGCCATGCCCAGCCCTCCGGCCACCCCTAAAATGAGCCAATACCACTTCAATTTTAGCTTTGTGAAAAATTTATCCAAAGCAAATTTGTCTGACGATTGAGTACCTGGTGTATTTGAATAGTTCATTGAGTTCATCACTATTTGGTTCTATAATAAATCACAAAAGTGGTGGCAATAATATTTAAAATGGCAATTACCGGGGTGTAAGGCCTGAATTTACGATCAAACAAGCCAGGAGTAGTTGGCGCCACATAAATCATGTCCCCATCCTGGAGGTATAATGCTGGAGAGGCCAGGCTCTCCACCCGGGTCAAATCGACTATTATTATTTCTGGATCAGACGGGTCTCCACGGACTATTTTTATGTTTTTGTTATTGCCATAGTCGGCAACGCCTCCCGCCATTGCGAGCACATCAGTAAGGCTCGTTCTTTTTTGAGTGAGCCGATAATTGCCCGGCCTGTTTACTTCGCCTAGAACATCAACCGAAACACTGATAATGTCTACATCAATGATGGTGTTGTGCACAAATTCTGAATATAGCTGCTCCAGCTTCAAAGCAGCATCCCGCCTGCTAAGCCCTACCAAATTCACCCTTCCAATTAATGGAAGCGTAATAAGGCTGTCATAACCGACCAGGTATATATCAGTAGTTTGGTTTTTGTCGCCGCCATCGCTATTTGCGTCAACCGAACTCAGTTCAAAATTATTTAAAAATTTGATCGCGATCTGATCGTCAATTTTGATCCTTTGATTTACCAGCCCGACAACACCTGGCTTTCTATTGATGATTTCGACCCCCGGCACATCTTGTTCGCCCGCTTTGTTCGTCTGGAACATCAGATTTCCGGAACATCCTGACATCAACAGGGCCGAAACGGAACAGAAAAACATCAAGTTAATAAAAAGTTTTGTCATTGTAGACCAGTATTAAATATTATTATTTGTAAAAATACCAAGATTTTTTAGCTCATTTTTTAGCTGCGATGAAAAAAGTTTTGCGCCATTTAAGTTCATATGGCCCCCGTCCTGAAAATGTATGTCTTCATAATTTCTTCCGTCAAACCTTAAAACTTCCACATTTTCATAGTGCTCCAGGTGCTGAAGGTAAGCATCCATGCCTTCATAATTTTCGAGTTTGCTGTAAACGGCGCCGTGGAAAGGACTTTCAACAAACAAAAACGTGCGCTCAGGATGCGCCTGAATCATTCCCTCTAATTGTCCGGCAAGTTTCTGGTTGTGTTCAAAGGATGGAATTGCATGCAGCCGCTTTGTCAGCAATTTCTTTAGCTTTTCCTGAGGGGTTATATCAATTTCAAAAGACCCTCCCCGGGCATAAAGCTTCCTTTTTTGGTAATGCTGGCTAAAATACTCAATCAGGTAATCATAGTAGAAGCCATAATACCGCATGCCAAAAATTTCATGATAGTATTTATAAATTTCATTATTTTTTAAAAACTGCTTTACCTGATCATGTTCTATCAGGGGCACATAATATTTCAGATTTACATTGGTGTGCGGATTATGAGAGAACATTCCCGGATGGAAATCAATGATGATAGGCGTTTTTTTATCCTTTTGTACTTCAAAACTCAAAAGCAAATTCACTACTTCCATACTGGCAGCGTCCATTCCGTAGTTGTAAAAATTCGCTCCCAGACTGTCTGGAAAATAGTCTCTATAGGCTTTAGATGAACCAAAAATTGGAATTTCTTCCGCATTGTCATTTGAGATGAGGCGGTTGATCTTGAAGGTATTGGAAATCTGGTTATTAAAAATGATCACTTCGGTAAAAAACACATCCACCAGGTACAAAAATGCACCTATGGACAGCATGTATGTGAGGACAATCCTCAACACTTGTGTTTTAAAACTGGAAGTAGACGAATTGTAAGGCTTCATTTGTTCCAAAAAGAATAATAATCATTGTAGTTAAAACCAGGAATAAAGTATTGTACTTCAGGTTCAGATTTCTGGGCAGCAGGTAGCTCAGAAAAAACAGGAAAACGACAAACATACACAGCAAAAAGTCTGAAACGAGAATGCCGCCAAGCATGTCGTTCATGTCAAATCCCCCTTCAAAGGTAAAAATCTTGCCAAACATCAGCCAACTGTCATCCAGGCTTTGCGCGCGAAAAAAGGGTCCGGAGATTAAGATAATCACCAGCATCGTAAGCACCACGTTTGACCAATGTTTTGCAACCGGAAATCTGTCCAGGAGGGGATTTCTGATTCGAAAAGCCCTTCCAAAATTCTCCAACACCATGAACAAGCCATGGGCCACACCAAATAAGACAAAGGTCCAGGAAGCGCCATGCCAGAAACCAACCAGAGTAAAGGTAAACAATAGGGCAAACGCCCGCTGCAGCTCTGATTTTTTATCACCCTTTACTTCCATATACACATAATCCCGCAACCAGCTCGATAAAGAAATATGCCATTTTTGCCAAAATTCAGTTACAGAAGATGAGAGCATTGGCCTGTTAAAGTTCTCCATCAGTCGAACTCCCATGAGCCTTGCTGTTCCAATGGCGATATCGCTGTATCCCGAGAAATCACAATACAAAACTATGAAAAACAATAGATTAGCAAAAAATATTGTCGGTCCCGTGTGGCTTTCCAGGTTTGCATAAACACTATTCACATACATGCTGACATTATCAGCGACCACCACTTTTTTGAAAAAACCATAGGCTATTTTATTGAGGCCAAACTGAATATCTGTGATATCAACCTTGTTGTCTTTTTTAATTTGAGGGAGCAGCCGTTTGGCTCTTTCAATAGGACCGGCCACCAATTGTGGAAAATACGACACATAGAGTGCAAAATATCCTAAATTCTTTTCCGCTTTGGAATAACCACGGTATACGTCAATAGTATAACTCATGGTTTGGAAGGTATAAAACGAGATGCCTATAGGGAGTAATACATTTAATACGGGTGCCTCGTAGGTCATGTCAAATATCCCAAAAATAGCAGCCACCTGGTCATTGAAAAAATTAAAGTATTTAAAAAAGAAGAGCATCCCCAAGTTCATGACCATACTGGTAACCAAAAGCCATTTCTTATGCTCTTTTGCCTCTGCCTTCTCTATCCGAATAGCTATAAAATAATCAATTAAAGTAGAAATGATTATTAAAACTATATAGGCCGGGTTCCAACTCATATAAAAATAATAGCTGGCAGCCAGTAATAAAATCCATCTGAACTGTGGCTTTGTACTGTAAAAAGCAAAAAGTACTATCGGAAAGAATAATAAGAATTCAAAAGAATTAAAAACCATTTTATTTGCAGGATTTCAATTTTAAGAGCGACTAGGATGCATTTAATAAGGTAGAATATTTGTCAGAAATTATATTCCAGGTATAGCGTCTGTCTGCTACCTCTTTCAGATCATTTTTTATCAGTGCTAGCTTAGCCTGGTCAAGATTTCTAAGGTTATAAACAAGCTCTTCTTTATTTTTAAAAAATAAGCCTTTGCCCTCCATTGTCTTTCTGTTAAAGCTTACATTATAGGCGATTATGGGCAATTGTAAATACATGGCCTCTATCAAAGACGGGTTTGTTCCTCCGGCAGAATGGCCATGGAGGTAAATGGTGCAGTTTCTTCTAAGCGAATTCAGAATGTTCTGGTCGTAAATAGGATCTATGAGATGGATTTGACTGAACTTCCCGTATTTTTCTCTTAGTCGTTTTCCGTACTGGCTGTTATTCCAGTCGCCCACAATTACCAGGTGAAAGTGCTTTTCCTCTTCAAATGCTTCCAGAATGACATGTATGTTATTCTCCGGAACAATTCGGCAAACAGTGAACGCGTACTGCGAAAAGTTGAATTCTGGTGGCAACATGAGAGATTTGGTTTCCTCCGTCTTTTTTACATGACAGGCGCCGTACTCAATCAAGTGGCTTTGTCTATGATAGGTTCTCTGGATATAAGACTGTATAACTACATTGTCAGCGATGATTTCGTCAGCGTATTTAACGGCACATCGTTCTGAAAATTTTAAAAATGCTTTCGCGTATGGCTTCCACTTATCTCTTCTCCATTCAATGCCATCCAGATTGACAATAATTTTTTTTCTGGTAAAAATTTTGATGAGAGGGAAAAGGATGGCCCCTGACACACCAAGAACAAGTAAGGCGTCTTGACGAATCAAAGCATGGATTATCGACCAAATATCGTAGATGATGCTCTGAAATCCATTCGCATCCAGCGGTACATAAACCAGTCGGGCGTTGTTGTACACCTTAATCTTATTGCGATACTTTAAGCCGCTACAATAGACGGTAAAATCAAATTTCTTATTGAGATTTCCGACAAGATTAGCGGCGAGGGTTTCAAAGCCTCCGTAATTTGCCGGAAGCCCTACTATTCCTATTATTGCAATTCGCTTGTGTGAATTGTTCAACATTATATTAAAAAAATAAGTATAAATTGCAATATTCTAATTGCAAACTTAATCAAAAAAACTCACTTTATCAAAAATAAGGTTCGATTTTAAAGCCATAAATAAAAAAAATACATCTTTGAAAAAAAATCTGGAAATAAAAAGAGGCACAATCGTAAAAAAGTGCCTCTTTTGCTAAAACCTGACTGATATTATTCTATTATTAATTTTTTCACCTCATTAATCGCATCGCTTTTCACCGAAACATAATAAATTCCCTTTCTTAAACCCGTAGTTTGGAGCGGGTAAGAAAGGCTGCCGCTCACCTTTTCAAAATATTTTGATGCTACATGCTTTCCGCGGGAGTCTGACAATTGCACAGAAAGTGATGTCACTTCTTCTCCCAATTCAACGCTGATGTTTGTTGAGCCGTTTGCCGGGTTCGGATACAAATCCAGGACTGACGCTTCTAATTCTTGTGAACCGGAAATGATCTCAATGGCATAATCCTCCACTTCACCATACTGGAAGCTTTCGCAAGGGTCAGGATAAGCACCATATTTCGCGGCAATCCTTACTCTGGTGAGGCCTTCACTTGCCGACTGCGGAATGGCGATTTTTTTCTTTGCAATGTTGACAGAGCGTCCTTCAAACACCTTTTCTCCCGCATCCTCAAAATCACCGTCCTGATTGAAATCTATCCAAAACCTCCAGTTTAATGCTGCTTTCTTGTTCGCAAATTTTGCCTGCGCGCCAAACAAATAAGAAGCCCCCTTTTGTAAGCTGACGGGGTTAGCAGTATAGTCGCCATAACCAGCATCGGAGCCCGAAACATTGGTGGTAGTATTGATTCTCACGCCTTCAATCCATGCCAGATTTTCAAGGGCTGTGGACGCGCAGTATTCTGAAGGCTCCTGCTCGGTAACAAAACTTTCTCTTGCTCCGCCAGGTGCAAAAAGGGCAAGCATTCTCTCTTTCTGTCCTTGAGAGAACATGAACATGCAATCGTCATTCACATAGTCCATGAAGTTCATAAACATATCGTTGCTGCCGCAGGAAGCCTGTGGGTAAGCAGGACAGCCGTAATATTCGCTCGCTGCATCAGGGGTGTCATCTACAAAATCGGAAGCACCGCAGCCGCCATCTCCCCAGATGTGCCGCAAATTTAGCCAGTGGCCCACCTCGTGTGTAGCCGTTCTTCCACGATCAAACGGGGCGATGGCACTACCACCTCGTCCAAAATATTTGGAATTGATAACAACACCGTCAGTCGCAGGATCCCCACCGGGAAACTGTGCATAACCTAATAATTCGCCCAGGATGAAACTAATGTTGCCAGACCATAAATTCAGGTATTTATCGGTTGGCCAGGGATCTTTTCCACCGTCTTCCGATCTTTTTATGTTATCATTCGTTCCGAACTTCCTTTTGTCTGTAGCAGTTCGGGTGATGCCATTGGTGGGGTTTCCATCAGGATCTACGGTGGCCAGATAAAATTCAATTCCAATGTCAGAAGCCAACGGGGCAAATTCTTCCGGGGTATTGGAAACATCAGAATTTAACTTTCTGAAATCTTCATTCAACACCTCGATTTGTGACTGTATCTGTTCATCGCTGATGTTTTGAGCAGGTGTGTTGTAAACCACGTGCACCACCACCGGAATTCTTATGATACCTGATGCACCAGGAGCATCCTGCTGGCGTTCTAATATTACGTTTCTGGTGAAATTTTCAATATCCTGCATTCTTTTTACAAGAGTAGGATCCTTTTGCTGTGCAAGGGTTAGATGTTCCATGGCACCACAGGTTCTTTTCAGATGAGAATCGGAAGAAAAGCCCTGCGAATAAGATGTGAAATATGTTGCAAACATTACGCAACATATCGCGAGTAGCGTTTTTTTCATTTTGAATTGTTTTAGCGTTTAAAAAGCTGAAATTAAGCGAATTGTCTGGATTAATTTCGTTTTTTCCATAGTTTTTTTCCTAATTTATTTTGCTACATCGCATTAGTAAGTGCAAAAAGGTACACGAAAATCAAAGTATCTGACGGATGATTAGGGGGTAGAAAAATGGATATCAAAGAAAGTAAAAGCAGCTAAGAATCTGAACCCGGGACATTTAAAAAATAATCCCCTAAATTGCAGACTTTTTAAGACGATATGAAAACTTATCTAAGAATTCTAGGCTTTGCAAAACCGTTGGGGAATTATGTGCCCCAATACATTTTATATACACTTCTATCTATCATTTTCGGAATATTAAACTATTCACTGATCAAGCCTTTGTTCGACGTGATTTTCGAGAAGGTTGAGCGGGAAAAAATTGAAGCCTACAGCATCAAGCCAGATTTTTCATTTGAGGAGCTCTCCGGTATCCTGGATTATTTTATTCATCTGTTTTACTACTATTTCCTGCAATTCATTGATGCGTACGGAAAGCTCGGCTCTCTGGGATATATCTGCCTCATCATTGTGGCATCAGTACTGCTGTCGAATCTGTTCAAATATTTATCCGCTGTTATTTTGGCACAAATCAGGGCCAATGTAATTGAAAACCTGAGGAAAACCGCCTTCGAAAGGATCTCCTTCCTCCACATTGGCTATTTTTCCAATGAGCGCAAAGGCGACATCCTTTCAAAACTTACCAATGACGTACAGGAGATAGAAAATTCTGTGGTAAATTCCCTCAAAGTAGCATTTAGAGAACCTGCTACCATTATCATTTATTTCATAGTACTGTTCATCATGTCTTACCAGCTTACACTTTTCACCATCGTTTTTCTCCCCGTTTCCGGATATATTATCTCTACCATTGCGAAACGGCTGAAAAAGAAGGCGACACAAAGTCAGGAATCATTGGGTAGGGTAGTGGGTATCATTGACGAGACGCTATCCGGGATGCGGGTAGTAAAAGCTTTCAATGCCCGCGGCTATGTAACGGATAAGTTCCGGAAGGAAATTAAGAAGTATGCAGACATCAATGTGAACATGGCCAAAAAGAACGAGCTTGCTTCTCCACTTTCTGAATTTATGGGGGTGTTTGTGGTAGCAATTATTTTGCTCTATGGTGGAAACATGATCTTAAACAACGAATCAAGCTTAGACGCGAGTAGCTTTCTCACCTATATCATCATTTTTACCCAGGTTTTAACACCTGCAAAAGCCCTTTCAAATTCCTTTAGTACAATCCAACGAGGCCTGGCTTCCGGCGAACGAATTTTCAAAGTCATTGACACAGAACCAGAAATAAAAGATGCGGAAGGAGCGAGACCTCTTGAAAATTTTGAAACGGGCATCGAATTCAAAAACGTGTCCTTTGCCTATGAAAAAGAAACTGTGCTTAAGAATATCAACATCAATATCCAAAAAGGCAAGACCATAGCACTGGTGGGGCCATCGGGGGGCGGAAAGTCTACCTTATCCGATTTGATACCCCGCTTTTATGACCCTACTGCAGGAGAGATCCTCATCGATGGCGTTTCAATTAAGGCCTACGAAACGGAATCCGTCAGAAAATTAATGGGTATAGTGACGCAGGAGTCCATTCTGTTCAATGACACCATTTTCAACAATATTGCTTTTGGTTTGAAAGATGCAAAACCCGAAGAGGTAGAAAGAGCGGCCAAAATAGCCAACGCACACGAATTTATAATTAGGTCTGAAAATGGGTATCAAACAGAAATAGGAGAACGAGGCTCTAAGTTATCTGGCGGACAAAGGCAACGCATTAGCATAGCCAGGGCTGTATTAAAGAACCCGCCCATATTAATTTTGGATGAAGCCACTTCTGCATTGGATTCAGAATCAGAAATGCTTGTACAGGAGGCGCTCACTAATCTGATGAAAAACCGAACTTCTGTGGTCATTGCACACCGCTTGAGTACGATACAGCATGCAGATGAAATTCTGGTAATTCAGCAGGGAGAAATCGTAGAGCGGGGCACGCATGATTCTTTAATAAAAGAGGCAGGGCTATACAACAAGCTCATTGTGATGCAAAGCTTATAAAAGTAGCTTAGTGAGCATCGAGTGTTGTTATTTTGTTAAACTCAGGCGCAAAAGAAGATTACCTCTTAATCTCCTCCTTGAAAAAACCCTCCTCGGAAAAGGAGGAAATTAATGGTATGTGTAATTCTTTTTTAATCTTCCTCAAGCCATAAACTCCGGAGAAAGGGGAATATATTCTAAAGGCGGTTAAAGCTGAGAAGTAAGGTTATTTTTTTATGTAATTATAATTATCTTTAGACGTCATTGATAAAAACGACTACAATGAAAAATCCTAAAGCACTTTTTTATCTGGTTTATTTCCTTTTTATTGGTATAAGTCTGGTTTTCGTATTTTTTACCGATGCCATTTTTGAGCAGATTGGCATCCAAAAAACGCTGAACTTTTTGCGGTATTGGGCAATTTTTGGTCTGGCGCTCTTTTTATTGGAAATTTTAAACTCCCGCCTGGCTTTAAAGCGAAAACGAAAGGAAATAGCCCGACTACAAAAGGACAATGATTCGCTGAAGGCGAAAATCTATGACATGGAGGAGAAAGATAGAGAAGTAGACCAGTCGCTCAAATCATTTGGTAACTCACTCAAGTCCAAACCCAAAGATAATCCTGGAAAAGACATTATCTGATAATCAATTACAAAGGTCAGCGGACGACACGATTAAGAAAAGCGCAGGAATTTAGACACATATGCAAATAGATCATATTCAGGTTATCAGGCAGGAATTAGAAGAAGGTGCAAAAACGCTCCAAACGTTTATGGACAAGGAGGCAAATTTAAAAGCCATCCGGAATGCATCAGAGATCATTGCCACCGCCATCAACAGGGGCAATAAAGTAATTTCATGTGGGAATGGGGGCTCACATTGCGATGCCATGCATTTTGCCGAAGAACTGACCGGACGGTACCGGGATGACCGCCGCGCCTTGCCTGCTATTGCCATCTCCGACCCCAGCCATATCTCCTGCGTGAGCAACGACTATGGTTATGAGCATATCTTCTCCAGGTATATTGAGGGACTGGGAAATGCGGGCGATGTGCTTTTGGCCATCAGCACCAGTGGCAATTCTCCAAACGTCATCCATGCGGTAGCAGCGGCCAAAGCAAGAGGCATGCAAACCATCGCCCTGACCGGAAAAGACGGGGGAAAACTAAGAAATTCGGTAGACCTGGAAATCTGTGTAGATCATTTTGGGTATGCCGACCGGATACAGGAGATACATATAAAAATAATTCATATACTTATTCTGTTAATTGAAAAGCAAGTTTAAATGGTTTCAAAGAGCTATGGAAGTTCAGTTTATGGCGTAAATGCCAGCACCATTACAATAGAAGTAAACGTAGGGCAGGGAACGAAATTCTGGATGGTGGGCTTACCTGACAATGCTGTCAAAGAAAGTGCCTTTAGAGTGGATTCAGCCATAAAGTTCTCTGGTTACAAAATGCCCCGGCAAAAGGTGGTGGTAAATCTCGCACCTGCCGATGTAAAAAAAGAGGGTTCGTCGTATGACCTGCCCATTGCGATTGGCATTCTGAAATCATCCGGACAGATAGTTGGCGACTCTATCGAAGAGTACGTCATCATGGGTGAACTGGCGCTTGACGGCCTGGTGAGACCGATCAAAGGGGTACTGCCTATTGCCATTGAAGCCAGGAAGCAAGGTTTTAAAGGGGTAATTCTTCCAAAAATGAATGCTTCTGAGGCTGCGATTGTAAATAATCTGGAAGTAATAGGCGTGGAAACACTCCAGGAAGCTGTGGATTACCTGGAGGGCGACCTTGAAATTACACCCACTGTAAAAGACACTCGCGACATTTTCTACAGCCAGCTCAATGATTACGATGCAGACTTTTCAGACGTGCAGGGTCAGGAAAACATCAAGCGGGCGCTGGAAATAGCTGCTGCCGGTGGCCATAATGTGATTATGATTGGCCCTCCCGGCGCCGGAAAAACCATGCTTGCCAAAAGGCTTCCCTCCATTCTCCCTCCTCTGAGTTTAATAGAAGCCCTGGAGACGACAAAAATTCATTCTGTTGCCGGTAAGCTTAACCACAACACCTCGCTCATTTCCACAAGACCTTATCGGGCACCCCATCATACCATTAGCGATGTCGCCCTTGTAGGCGGTGGTGGCGTTCCCCAACCAGGTGAAATTTCACTTGCTCATAATGGGGTGTTGTTTTTGGATGAGCTTCCTGAATTTAAGAGAACGGTTCTGGAGGTAATGCGACAGCCTTTAGAAGAGCGACAAGTCACCATTTCCAGGGCTAAAATTTCGGTGGATTTCCCGGCCAATTTTATGCTGCTGGCCAGCATGAACCCTTGTCCCTGCGGTTATTATAATCACCCTGAGAAGGAGTGCGTATGCCCGCCGGGTGTAGTGCAGCGATATCTCAATAAGGTAAGCGGCCCGCTTCTGGACAGAATTGATCTGCACGTAGAAGTTACGCCTGTGTCCTTTGACGAAATGACCAGCAACAGGAAAACCGAAGGCAGTCAGGAAATTAGAGAACGGGTAATCAGCGCGCGACAAAAACAAACCGAACGTTTCACCGGAAATAAGGAAGTTTTCTGTAATGCTATGATGAGTGCCCAAATGGTAAAGCATATTTGTGAGATCAATCCTGCAGGAAAGGCACTGTTGAAAACAGCCATGGAAAAACTGGGATTATCAGCGAGGGCTTATGACAGGATTTTGAAGGTATCTCGTACCATAGCTGATCTGGCCGACAGTGATGACATCAAAATTGAACATCTGGCAGAGGCCATTCAATACCGCAGCCTGGACAGAGAAGGTTGGGCCGGATAATTTTTTTTTAAAAAAACATCAAAAAAAATGTCCACATACTTGGACATTTAAATACTTTGTCCCTATATTTGTCTTTCCATAGCTGGTTGAAAAAGATCTTGAGGATACAGTTGACGCTCGTCAACTGCCTCAAGATTCTTGATTTTAAGGCCTCTCCAACACAATTTTCA
>CAZWQB010000041.1:0-19573 GCA_964636035.1 uncultured Roseivirgaceae bacterium | reverse complement strand
AACCTGTATTGTAAGGTCGGGCTAAAATTGACATTATCAAGTTTCACCCTGTAAAAATCAATATCGTCCACCTCATGCTTGCTATTGTTGCCCTGGCCAAAATAATTAAAAACGAATCTCGGGCCAAAAGTGCTAAAGTCAATCCCCAGGTCAAGATTTTTGCCAAAGAGCGAGTAAAAAGTTCCTTCATATACCGCGTTATAGGCGCCGGTAGCAAAAGCTATGCTGGCCAGAATGGAATGTTCCGAAGCAGCGGGTTCTTTTCTGAATCCGTAGGTTTTGATCTTTATTCCGCCACCAAAATAAAGCCCGTCATCAGGATTAATTTCTGCTAAAAATCCTGGACCGGCGTAATTGTACTTAAAAGCTTCCAGATCGTACTTGTGAATTTCCTCATTGTTGGACTGCTTCAGTTTCGCTTTATTTCCGGTAATAAACTCGTTATCATCAGCAAAGTCATCGTAAATGATTATATTCTTCCCTGTAGTTTTATCTATGACCACATCTTTTTCTGATCCCCCGATTAGTCTTAGAAGGATTTTCGAGTTGCCAGACCCGGTGATCAGGATACTATCACTACCTTCTCTGGTATAGATCCTGATTTCGTCTGTTTCGCTTTCCAGAAAGGTTCTATCGAATAGTTTTTGTTCAACATTGCCTTCTTTTTTTGTCTTGTAGTACCTCAGCCTGGTGTCTCCGTTTTCCAGTCTTTCTATTTCAAAAAACTCATGTTTGTCACTGGCTACCACGTCTACATCTTTCGCCAGAACTTCATAATATTCCCGGGCTGCTGATTTTATGCCATCCCGTCTGGCCCTTATTTTGGCAGCAATTTCGGGCCCTGAGAAATTATAAACTTCTTTCGGCAGGTCTCTCATGGCTGCATCAATGGCTTCATCTGTGAGTAACATTTGGATGGAATCTGCTGCTGCTTCCCAGTTTTTCCACTCCAAGCCACTCAGCAATCGGCGATCGATATACCTGCCGTTATAGTTAAGTCCGATGATATCGCCAAAGTCATAGTCAAAGTGGGAGAATTTCCTGACCGCCCATTTTCTACTGGCAAGGTATGGAAACAAACCGTCAAATTTTGCGAAGACCTGGTCTCTGTCTTTTGCAATGGGTCTGAAAACAGATCCCTTCTCTTCCTTTTCAAATTCGGCGAAGCCCCATTGACCATCATGTCTGTCCCAGTCTCCGATGATGTTGTCAAACAGTCTTGCTTTTATAAACATCTGCGCATCAAACTCATTGTCATTATCTTCCTGCAGATGCTCATACAAAGTGTTTTCACTCACCACATTCTCGGGGTTTCCAAATTGATCAAATTCAGAAAGGTCTTCATCAAGTTCCAGTTGTTTCAAAACCATCATTCCTGCGAAATCATCGTAGTACTGTCCTAACAGCGGAGAATAGGGAATCTGATACAATTCCGGAGTCGGATGATATAAACCAAGCGCCTTTTCCATTTTGGATATTACAAGGGCGCCGTACGGATGGGCCGAAGATATTTGGTCCTGAACTATGTCCTGGGCAAATGTATTTAAGAGCGGGCTGGGAACAGCACCTTTGGGGTCTTTGTTAACAGATCGTATGTCATAAAGTAGTCCGGTGGAATCCTGGGCTTCCATAGAAATGGTTTGATTGCCTCCCCCTTTTCCGAGGATCTCAAGTCCGCCATGAACCCTTCCAAAATCGAGAAGAGGAACTTCAACAGGTTCCGTCCATTCCGACCTGTAGTGATCTCCGAGGAAAAACTTTTTCGTTTTGCCTGCCGCATATTCAGGACCAGCAGCCATAATGTTTGTACTGTCTCGAAGGTCGGGCAAATTCTCGGCGACAAGTCCGGTGTGTTTGGGGTTGAGGGCATTCAGGTTGGTTTGGTAGACAACTTCTGCGGTATTGCCTGCTGTGGGAACTATAAATTCCAACCAACTTTCTCCCGTCCGGTAATAATTAATTTTTGCCACGCCGGTATGCTGGTAAGCAAATTCTACCTGGTTCCCCCGCTGGGTATAGGATGTAGAACTTGCAGCCCCCGAAACCACATGATGGATCTCTTTGTGCTTTCTGTATTGCAGACTGTAGTCATGGGCAGCAACCAAAGTGATATTTGGCCGGTTTTCAATTAGGGAGAGCATCTCCTCCTTCATCCTGCTGTAGTTTCTATGCCGAATATCCTGTTTGCTGATCCCCAAATACCGAAAGATCGGATAAACAGAGCCTACCACCGGTAACGGTAAGTACAAGCTTTTCTGCAAAAATGTTAAAGGGAACACATGGTCTTTAAAAGAGAAAAATCCGCCCCTGTTCCCATTGCTGAACAAAGGGTGGTGCTGAACGAGCAGGATATTCTTTTCTTTGTGCGAATCTAAAATTTCTTCCAGCCGAAGCAGGTAAGAAAATTTATCTATGGCTTTGCACTCAGAAGAAGTGCCTTCCGGCTTCTCCTTTTGATGCAGCCACCATTGGCTGTCGGTAAAAACGATGACAAGATCTTCAGCCACAGAAACAGCCTCGGGACCCGGACAGGCATTATCAGGCAAATAAACATTTTCCCCGCCGAAATAGCGCTCTATTTCAGCCTCAAGTTTCTTCACATTTTCCTGTCCCCCATTTCGTCCGCTGTTCCAATCTTTGTCTCCAGGCAGGAAGAATATTCTTCCATCAAAGTTTTGCTCCAGATTGCCAGGGAGTGCCTTTATGGATGCTTTGCTTTCCCCATGTACGTCGCCGAGTATTATCAGAGAATTGGATGGGTCTGCTGCGTCTTCAAAACCAGGGGCTAGATGTTGAAGTATTTTTACGGGATTTTCTTTTTTTAGATCAATGTTTCCCATCAAGTACACCGAGTGACTGATCAAAGAGTCATCAGGAGGGGAAATTTGGGTCGGGGTTAAGCTTGAGTTGCCGTAATAGGGGACTCTTGTGCTGCATCCCGAAAGAATGAGAATGGCGAGAAGGAAGCCAAAATATTGCCTGGTTTTTCGTTCTAAAAGTTTTATTAGCATGAAATATTTGTATAACTATGTCTACTTCTAACAAAAGGTAAGTGACATCTGAACATTGATAGAAGCAGATTGCGACGATTTAAAATTTCAGATTGATAACCGCGGGATTCAGATTTTGTTGGGAGCTTCTTTGATAAATAATAAATATTGGCCGGAGCATTGAAATTGGCACAAGTAGCCATACAGCGCAAAATACTATTTCAGGACATACAGGGTTTAAGCTAAAACTTCTTCCGGCTCTTTGTTTTTTACAGAAGGTTTATCTACAGGTAATGAAATTCCGGGTGGAAGATCCAGGTCAGGCAACAATTGCACCGGCTTCCCACCATCATCTCCATCATTTCCTCCGGTTTTACCCTTTCGGTGTCTGACCATCTTCATAATGAAGTAGGTCATGATAACGTAGGCAGCTCCAGAGAGGACCATATCTATTAAGTGAAAAGACATAGCAGATAGTTTTAATGTAAAAATCAATAAATTGCGTGCATGTAATAATTTCTTATAAACATCATCTATTACTAAAATAGGAAGATATAAGTTTATATAATAAAATTCACGCAAAAATGTTAAATAATCCGCTGCCTGATGGGTTACTATTTTGCTTTCACCTTCATTAATTCAAAAAATTTATATGGATATTTTTTCTTTTAGCAGTCAGGAGGAATGGCTTTTTTTGGTCTTCGGGATAATTATCATTGGCTTTTTGATCATTGACCTGGGAATCTTACATCGCAATCCCGGAAAAATATCGATGAAATCTGCCCTCTGGCAAACTATTTTTTGGATAGCTATTTCGGTCGCATTCGGTGTGGGCATTTATTTTTATGATGGCGGATCTGAGAAGGCACTTGAGTTTTTTGCGGCTTATTTTACTGAGAAGGCCCTGTCGGTTGATAATATTTTCGTAATCATCCTTATCCTTAAATATTTTAGTGTAAAAGAAGAATATTATCACAAAATTCTTTTTTGGGGAATTTTAGGAGCCATTGTTTTTCGGGCGATTTTTATATTCCTTGGCGCTTTGTTGATCAGTCAATTCCACTGGATCCTTTATATATTCGGAGCGTTCCTGGTCTACTCAGGAATAAAGATGTTTAAAGAGCAGGAAGACGAGGAAATAGATCCCGAAAACAACCCTGTCGTCAAATTTGTAAGAAAGTTTTTCAGGTTTACTTCCAGCGACCATGGAGGTAAATTTACTTTTACTAAATACAACAAGCTGTATTTTACGCCACTCTTTTTGGTATTGGTACTCATTGAGACTACCGATTTAATTTTTGCTGTGGACTCTATTCCGGCGGCTTTTGCAATTACTCAGGATGAGTTTATCGTTTATACCTCGAACATCTTTGCCGTTATGGGCTTACGGGCCATGTTCTTTTTATTGGCCGGCGTTCTGGGTAAGTTTTATCTCCTTCAAAAGGGTTTGGCTTTTGTGCTTATTTTTGTTGGTGGCAAAATGCTATTGGAGATCGTGCACATTGATGTTCCGGTATTGATCTCTTTTGCAGTGATAATACTTGCAATCAGCTCTTCCATGGTACTTTCGGTTATGTTTCCCAAAAAGGACATTACGCCGCTGACCACCGGTGATGGGTTAGCCAACCCGAATGAAGGCGAAAACAGCGAGAGACTGGAGGAGGAAGGTGTAAAATAATTCGGGGTAATCCAGACTAGGCAGCACACAAGGAATGGGGAAACGCCTTAACTGCTGCTAGCTTTTACTATAAACACAGTGTTTAGGTTGGATACTGCCACTCTCCTCTGTAGGCCCTGCTTAACACGCTATTGGCTTCTTGGTCATGTTCTATCAAGCCTTTTTCACCATTCCATTCAACACTTCTGCCTAATTTCCAGCTAAGCATGCCCAACAGGCTCATATTGGTGGAGCGCTGACCAATTTCAATGTCGCAGACAGGGAGCCTTTTTTTCTCGATAGCGTCTAAAAAGTCTGCCCACAGTGCGGCTATATTTTGATCATCAGGGGAATCCAGGCTTGGGTTCTGATGGATGACTTGCTTTTTTTTGTCAGACGGATAGAAGGTCCAGCCATCCTGCCAGCCCATGTGAAATGTACCTTCGGTGCCGTAGAAGTAGCATCCAATGTTTGTTTTCTCCGCTTCATTGCCAGCATACTGCCTGTGCTCCCAGGTAGCTGTAAAGGAATCGAACTCGTAAATGACGTTTTGTGTGTCCGGCGCATCTGTTCCGTCTTCTTTAATAAACCTACCTGCTGTAGAGTACACATGTTTTGGATACTTTTCCTCTGTCCACATCAATACCTGATCCAGCCAGTGAATTCCCCAATCGCCAAGTTGCCCGTTTGCATAGTCCAAATAGGATCTGAATCCTTTTGGGTGAATGGTTTCGTTGTAGGGCCTATAAGGCGCAGGTCCACACCACATATCCCAATCGAGGCCTTCCGGGGGCTTGCTGTCCGCGGTTCTTGTACCCGCGCCTCCCGGATAATGTACAAAGCTCCTGACCATGCCGATCTTTCCGGCTTTTCCTGCTTTTAAGAACGCCATCCCGGAAAGATTATGAGGAGATACCCTGCGATGGGTACCTACCTGGCAAACGCGTTGCGTCTCACGGGCAATTCTCACCATTGTCTTCCCTTCATTGATGGTGTGGCTGATCGGCTTTTCAAGGTACACATGTGCACCCGCTTCCATCGCAGCTATAGCAATCAGAGGATGCCAATGGTCTGGTGTCGCGACAATCACTATTTCAGGTTTTTCTTTTATCAGGAGCTCCCGGTAGTCACCGTACAACTTTGGCTTCTCCCCACTTAGCCTTTTTACTTCCCGCAGGGCCTTTTGGTTTTGATTTGTATCTACATCACACAGGGCCACGATTTTGCTCTGTCCTGATTGAATGGCGTATCTCAATATGTTTGTTCCCCACCAGCCGCTGCCTATCAGTGCCGTTTTATATTTTACTTGCTTCCCGTAGATCTTTATCAAGGGGGCTGACACAAAGGCGGATGTGGCAAGGGCGGTATTGTATAAAAAGTCTCTTCTTTTCATGGGCAAAAAGTTAAACCTTATTCCGTAAAAAAGAAAATTAACAGCACCTGCACTACCGGATTTGCTGAAAATTCAGAACCAAAAAGCGCTTATATGATCGTAAGATGTTAAAAGCACCTGCGTTGGCAAAGCATGAAGTCTATTTATTAAAACCTATCTTTCCACCTCTGTAGCCCTCAGCTTCTACCTTTTTAGCAGCTTCTTCCACCTTTTCCTTGAGCTCTTCTTTATAGGCATCTAGTTTTTTGGCGATTTTAGCATTGGCCGTGCCTAAAATCTGCGCTGCCAATAGTCCTGCGTTTTTCGCTCCGTTGAGTGCCACCGTTGCTACGGGAACACCGCCTGGCATCTGCAAAATCGATAAGACGGAGTCCCAGCCATCAATGGAATTGGATGATTTTACAGGTACTCCAATTACAGGCAAACTGGTGAGTGAGGCAATCATTCCCGGTAGATGCGCTGCGCCTCCCGCACCTGCAACTATCACTTTCAAACCTTTCTTTCTCGCTCCCTGTGCGTAGTCAAACAGCCGCTGCGGGGTTCTATGTGCAGACACAATGGTCACCTCAAACGGGATCTCCAATTCTTCCAAAACAGATGCAGCCTCACTCATGATATTCAGATCAGATTGGCTACCCATTATTATCCCAATTTCAGGTTTGTCGGCGGAGTTTTTCATTGCTTGCTATTGTTATGTAGGTATATTTATGATACGATTTTTAAAGTGTCTTTCACCAGTTTTGCCCGTTGCTTTAGCAATTCCCTGTCTTCATGAGCGATGGTGACATGTCCCATTTTCCGGAAGGGTTTGGTTAATTTTTTGCCATAAAAGTGAATGTGTGTGGCAGGGATTTTCAAAATTTCTTCTAAGCCTTTATATTGAGCAGGACCACTGAAGCCATCTTCGCCTAAGAGATTGACCATGGCTGTCGGAACAACAATGTCTGTGGCACCCAGTGGCATATCAAAAATCGCCCGCAAGTGCTGTTCAAATTGTGAGGTGATATTGCCTTCTATGCTTTGATGTCCGCTGTTGTGTGGCCGTGGAGCAATCTCGTTTACCAGAACTTTTCCTTCTTTGGTTACAAACATCTCTACAGCAAGCAATCCTGTCATGTTCAGAGAGGAAATCACTTTTCGTGCAATGGCCTGAGCTTCCTGCTCGATTTCTCCGGTAATGGTGGCAGGAGAAAACAGATATTCTACCAGATTGTGCTCAGGATGGAACATCAGTTCAACGGCCGGAAAGGTTTTCACTTCACCTGATTTATTCCTGGCGACTATAATGGCGATCTCCTTCTCAAAATCTATTAGTTGTTCTAATAAGCCCGGTTTGTCAAAGGCTTTATCAAGGTCATTTACATCTCTCAAAATCTGCACGCCCCTGCCATCATATCCTTCCCTGCCCAGTTTATGAACTGCCGGAAGTTTGTGTGCCAGATGTTTTACAGCAGCCCTGTCCTCCGTCAGCACAAAGTCGGCCGTGGGTATATCGTTTTCTACATAAAACTGCTTTTGCTTCCTTTTATCCTGTATGAGAGAGATAACCTGTGGCTGCGGGTATATTTCCTTTCCCTCTTCTTCCAATTTTTGCAGTGCCTCAGTATTTACATTTTCTATTTCAATGGTAATGATATCGCAATGCTTTCCAAACTCGTAAACGGTATCAAAATCTGTCAGCAGACCTTGCTTAAATGCGGCTGTGAGATTTTTGCAGGGGGCATTCTCATCCGGGTCCAGAATGCTGATGTCAATATTAAAATCGATGGCCGATTGGATGAGCATTCTCCCAAGCTGTCCACCTCCCAGAATTCCAAGTTTGGCATTTAAATTCATATCTAATTTTATATAAGAGTAAGCCCTTAACTATTTTCAATCTCGATCCCCATGATCTGCATGAGTTTGCTGGCGTTAAAGCTTTCGCAAATTCCTTCGTGAAGCTTGTAGTCAAAAATTATTTCATCTCCATGAATGGTACTTGAGAAATTGTAGTTCTGTATTCCGTCCTTCGTCTTTGCCAATTCACCCAATTCGAGATCGTGCGTAGAGACGATCCCGAAGGCATTCTTTGTACCCAGTTGGCGAATCAAAGCAGCGGCACCTTTATGGCGGTCGTGCGAATTGGTGCCTTTTAATATCTCATCCAGCATAAAAAATACAGGTGTATTTTCATCTATCGAATTGAGGAGCTGTTTCAATCTTCTTAGCTCTGCGTAGAACGAGGAGACGTTTTCCTCCAGTGAGTCGACGGTTCTCATGCTGGTAAATAGCTGAAAAAGCCCTATCTGCAAATTTGTAGCACACACCACACTTCCCATGTGGGCAAGGATTGCATTTGTTCCCAAGGTTCGCAAAAAGGTGCTTTTTCCCGACATGTTGGAGCCTGTCAGCACGATGATATTCCCTTTCCCGGAGAATGCAAAATCATTTGTAATGCGGGCATGGCTTTTCAGCAGTGGATGACCAATGGTCTCTGCCTGGTAAAAGTGATTTTGGTCTGACAAAGCCGGAAAAGCATAGCCCGGGTTGGCGTAGGCAAATCCGGCCAGACTGTTCAGGACTTCTATTTCACTGATGGCGTCAAACCATCGCGAGACATCTACCCTTGTACGAATTTTCCATTTTTCCGCCTGGATCAGGAGGTGAATATCGATCAGGAATATCACGTTGAAAATGAAATAAAAGGCATTGTTTCTTGAATTTAGCCAATCCAGAATTGTCCCTAATCTTTTGATCTCCGTTTTTGCACTGAAGCCTTCATGAGAGAAAAGCTGTTGGAGACTAAGCAACTTTTTGGATTGGAAAGTCTGCTTTTCCATTTTCTCGATCATTATTTCATAAGCTTTGAGCGATTTAATGCTCTCAAATGTCTGCTCCTGCGTAGAAGCAGCCAATGGTATGGCTTTCCGCATTACCCAGATATTAGCCACTATGGTCAAAAGCGGGACCAGGTAATGGAAGGTGCCCGCAATGTATAGGGCAATCGCTGCAATTGTAATCAGGGGTAATAACCAGGCAGCAATTTTATAATATTTTTTCGATTCAAAATAAGGCGGAATTGAAAGCCAGTTAAGCAGCGTGTTAATAGTGCTTTCCTTGTCTTCATAGAACATGCCATTGGCCTGAAACTCCTGCCGCCATTCCAGGAGGGGGGCCAGTTCTTTTACTGCCTCCTGCCGCAGCGTGATTTCTTGTTTGGAAGTGGCGGCGCTAAGCCAGTTAGCAAGCAGGCGTTTTGCAGATTCTGTGGTACATCGACTTAGGAGTTGAAATAGAGAATTTTTACCGAATACGTCCAGGTCTACAGCGTATGGGTGGTTTTCGGCTGAAAAACGCTCGCCACTGTCAAACTTATTTAAATTCCCTTCTAACTTTAAAACCTCCCCTTCGTTGATAAGTGATAGATTTTGTGCTATGTTTTTTTTGAACGCGATTTTTTGATGTTTTCGGAGCAGAATGGCAAAAGCAATTGGAAACACTAGTAGGATGGTGATGGCACCCCAATAATTCCGGTCGTTGGCGAAAAAAACGAGGACCACGATTGCAAGGATGAATACCGTTACCCGGATAATTGATAAGTTATTGTAGCTTTTATTAAGCGCCTGAGATTGGCTAAGGAAGGACGCACGGCGATCCGTGAACTGTGTTTTGAATTGTTCGAAATCCTGCATGGGGCGAAGTTAGAAAAATAATGTTTAAACAACTACGGGCGATAGGTGCCGCTTATCACTTTTTGAATTGTTTATACCAACGGCGTTTGGCCATTGATGACGATGATTTTCGAAAATTGCCAGCGAAAATTTTTAAAAATGCATTCAATTACCTCTAACTGATAGCAATCAATTATGGCCCATTCTTCTGAATCATTAGAAATAAAATCTTACCACATCCCTGTAAAAAATGAGTCGCTTCATTTGAAACGCTTTTATTTAGACAGCGGCGGCACACCCGTTTTTTTGTTGCACGGCAGTATGGAGAACAGTAGGATTTTCTACTCCAGGTCTCTAAAAGGTCTGGCGCCTTATCTGGCAGAAAAAGGCTATGATGTATTTGTTGCAGACCTGAGTGGGAGAGGTGACAGCTCGCCGGCCATCGGAAAAAGCATGAAGAGCACACGAAATCAAACGGACGCGATTGTGGAGGAAATCCCGGCATTTTATGCTTTCATTGCGGATCTTAAGCAGAATAAACCGCAGCATTGGGTGGCCCATTCATGGGGAGGGATTTTAATGTTAGCTTACATTGCCCGATTTGGTGGTGAAGGAGTTGCTTCTTTAAGCCTTTTTGCCAGTAAAAGGCGCATCTCGGTCAATAGTTTTGAGAAGATCATCAAAGTAGATTTGCTTTGGAATTTGGTCGGGGGAATCCTCGGAAAGATATATGGATATTTTCCATCCAAAGAGTTGAGGCTTGGAAACGACAATGAACCCTATCGCTATTACAGGCAGTCAGTAAAATGGATATACGACAAAGAATGGCTCGACCCAGAGGATGGATTTGACTATAAAGCCGCGCTGAGATCTCAGGATGTGCCGCCAACATTATACATCGCAGCAAAGGAGGATCATTTTATGGGTCACCCGAAGGATGTAAAAGGGATAATGAATGAAGTGAACAGCCCAAAAGACGAATTTATGCTTTTGGCCAAAGCCAATGGGAACCTGCTCGATTACGACCATATCAATCTCTTAACACATCCTAAAGCACGGCTTGATCATTTCCCCGCGTTAGAGGATTGGATAGAAAAAAATAATCCGCCATCTTTATGAATAAGCACCGGTTAGCAGAAGTAAAGCGTAAAGAAGGCTAATTGTTGCATCCTGATTGGATAAAAGGAGCGATTCAAAGATTTAGAAACATTGCCACAAAATTCCAGTTTTAATTCTAGTAATCACTTCTTAAATACATTTTAACGTGAATATATTTACCAAAATAATGGATTATTTAAATGCTCCCGGCTTCGTAGGCAGTATATCGGGTTATACTAGGGCAAAATCTGAAGAAGTAAAACTGCGAATGCAGGACAAAATTTCATTTATCCTGTCGAAAGTAGCTATATTAGCAGGAATAGCGTTGATGGGTCTATTTTTGCTTTTATTTGTCAGCCTTACCGCCGCACAATACCTGAATGACGTCACGGATAGCAATTTTGCCGGGTACGGTATTGTGTCACTGTTTTATTTGCTGATGGTGATTATATTATTTTTAGTAAAAAATGTGGAGTCTCTGAATAACTTCATCAGGCGTGTAACTTCAAAAATTGTAGCGTCTTTCAAAGAAATTACTTAAACTTGAATAATTAATATGGGCAAACAACCTCAAGAGCTTCATTTGGAAGCAGAGCAGTATCTGGATAATATCAAACTTTACTCTTCCCGATGGGGAAAAACAATGCTTATTGCAGGTGGGTCTCTTTTTTTAACCTACAAAATAATTAAAGCAATAGGTAAAAAAAAAAGTTCTAGTGTAGATCATGATCTGGTACAGCTTAAAAGCAGCAGTCACCAATTAGCTAAAACCCAGCCTCCATCGCGACTTTATCGGTTAATAAAGCAGCAAATTTCTGTTTTTCTCCTTGCAATCGCACGACAGAAACTTGCTGAGCTTATGAAACAGAGAAATTTAGCAAATGGGAGATAATATATACAAGGCATTAGTCGAAAGGAAAGAGGCTGGAGTAAAGTCATACGCTGTTTTAATAGATCCTGATAAAATTGAAAGCCATTCCGCATGCATTGCCCTCATCAACATGAGTGTGGAGAGTAAAGTAGATTTTTTTCTGGTCGGGGGCAGCCTTCTCACCAATTTAAATCTTAATAAAGTTGTTTCCCTGATCAAGGAAAACTGCAATATTCCTGTGATTTTATTTCCTGGAAGCAACATGCATATCAATGCCGCTGCGGATGCATTGCTTTTCCTTTCTTTGATTTCCGGAAGAAATTCTGATTTGTTAATCGGTCAGCATGTGGTGGCCGCTCCTATTTTGAAAAAAAGCAGGTTGGAAATTCTCCCGACCGGCTACATATTGATTGATGGCGGCAATATGAGCACGGTTTCGTATATGAGCAACACCACGCCGATTCCTGCTGATAAATATTCAGTGGCTACCTGTACTGCTATGGCAGGCGAGATGTTGGGATTGAAACTGATTTATCTGGATGCGGGAAGTGGGGCAAAAAATGCTGTTTCGGCTAAAATGATCTCCAGCGTAAAAAAGGCTATAGATTCACCACTAATTGTGGGTGGCGGTATCGATTCGGTTGAAAAAGCGAGTGTCGCCCTTACCTCTGGCGCAGACCTGATCGTAGTAGGAAATGCAATAGAAGAGAATCCCGATTTGCTGGTAGACATTTCGGCGAAGATTGATGAAATAAATAGGAAGCGGTTTAAGAAAGAATCGCTGTAAGCTGGGAAAGGTCAGGCCATTAGAGATAATAGCCGAGCGCCGGTTTAGCGGCAAAAGTTTTCGATTCCTCCTGAGCCTATGAGTAGCTGAGTTCAAAACGGATCTTCTACAGGCTCAAAAAAAAACGAAGCACATTTAAAATGGCTTCGTTTTTTTGAAAGTTTGCGTCTGATTATCAGATGTTCATCAGCGATTCTCTCCTTCTCATTTTTCCGGCAGGGATTCCAAACATCATTTTAAACCGTCTACAGAAGTACGCAGTATCTTTGTATCCCACATCACGTCCAATGTCTCTGATGCTTTTCTTGGATGTTCTCAAAAGGTTTACTGCCTTTTCCATCCTTTGATATTCTATGTAGTCCTGAGGATTTATACCGGTAAGCATCTTGAAATACTGCCCGACATAGTCTTCAGAAACATTCGCAACACCAGCAAGCACCTTGTTGGATAAATCTCCTTCCAGATTTTCTCTGATATAAGCGAATATATCAATTAGTCTTGGGTCTTTGAAGTAAGTACTATTGGTAGCCAGTTGCTCTACAAACAACCTGTTTTTGATAATGTGACGGATAATTTCAACTACCAGGTGGTCTACTTCTAATTTTATCACTCTGTCTTTACCAGGCAGTGTTGATTTGCTTTCCTTCAGAATAATCCTGATCAGCTCAGAGATTTTTGGGTTATCTGTAAGAACAAACGGGGGAATATCCAAAGAGGAAAAGAAATTGACCGAGTCAAAAACCTTGGCTTCAAAATTAATAAAGCTGAAGTTTTCTTTGCTTACCTCTTCAGGATCATCCTGAAAAGACTGAAAATACTTTTCTTCATTGTTAACAAATTCGTCATTCGAAAGCTTCACAGGATCTCCTGATCCGTATGTTATGGATATCTGTTTTCCTCCGGGAATAAATACTACATCTCCCTGATTTACAATCTCATCCTCTTTCCCAAATTTGATCTGCCCCTTGTTTAACACAAGAATTGTGTTTTCCACATCATAGAAATTCCTTATTGTAAAGGGTTCTAAGATTTTGATGTTCTTGGCGTGAATAAACCTTACCCCGAGGGACTCAATTATTTTATTGTAATCTTCCATTTAAAAATCCTAAAAGTGTGTGTATAAACATCTAACGTTAATAACATTATTCAGTTAGAAAATATTACATATTAATATCATTTTTATTCTACTACAAATCTTATTAGACGGTACGTAAGGTGCATCCCCTTTAAAAAAGCCTATATCTCTTTTAATAATTCTCGTGAAATCACAATCTTTTGAATCTCTGAGGTTCCTTCGTAGATCTGCGTAATTTTTGCGTCTCGCATCAATCTTTCGACATGATACTCTTTCACATAACCATAGCCACCATGTATCTGCACGGCCTCAACGGTTACGTCCATAGCCACTTTTGAGGCAAATAATTTAGCCATTGCGCTGGCTTTAGAAAAGTCCTGTTGGGTATCTTTCAAATAGGCGGCTTGCAAACACAGCAGTCTTGCCGCGTCTATCTGGGTTGCCATATCTGCCAGTTTAAACTGAATCGCCTGGTGCTTAGAAATCTCCACGCCAAATGCTTTACGCTCTTTGGAATAATTGAGTGCCAGTTCATAGGCCCCTGATGCGATGCCCAGCGCCTGGGAGGCAATGCCTATACGTCCACCATTGAGGGTTGACATAGCAAATTTAAAACCAAAGCCATCTTCACCAATTCTATTTTCCTTAGGCACCTTTACATCAGAAAACATTAAAGAATGAGTGTCAGAGCCTCTTATTCCCAGTTTGTTTTCTTTTCTTCCTATGGTAAATCCCGGAGCGCCCTTTTCAACTATAATTGCATTAATGCCTTTGTGCCCTTTCGCCTTGTCGGTTTGGGCTATTACAATATATACAGATGCACTATTTCCATTAGTGATCCAGTTTTTGGTTCCGTTCAGGAGGTAGTGATCCCCTTTGTCTTCAGCGGTAGTTTTTTGAGAAGTGGCATCGGAGCCGGCTTCAGGTTCAGACAGACAAAAGGCGCCAATAATTTCACCTGTGGAAAGCCTTTTTAGGTATTTCTCTTTTTGGTGCTCAGAGCCATATTTTTCAAGACCCCAGCAAACAAGAGAGTTATTGACGGACATGACCACGGAGGCAGATGCATCAATTTTTGAAATTTCTTCCATGGCCAACACGTAAGAGACGGTGTCCATTCCGCCACCGTTGTACGCCGGGTCCACCATCATCCCCATAAACCCCAATTCCCCCATCTTTTTTATTTGTTCAGCTGGGAATTGCTGGTTTTCATCTCTTTCTATCACACCTGGCAAGAGCTCCGTACGGGCAAAATGTCTTGCCGCATCTCTCACTGCAATTTGCTCTTCAGAAAGTTCAAAGGTCATGCGTGTAAATTATAATAAAAAAATTTAGGGCAAAAGTACAAGATTTGCCCCAAATATGCAGAATTTTTTTTATAAGAAAAATTATATTACTCCCGACTTCCCAGAAAACTCATTATAAAGTATAGCAGCGTAACCAAAGATCCCAATGCAGCTACCACGTAAGTCATCGCAGCCCATTTTAAAGCATCTTTAGCCATTTCTTGTTCCTGCACATTGGCAATGCCGGCAGACTTGATCCAAACCAATGCTCTCTTACTTGCATCAAACTCAACTGGTAAAGTTACAAAAGAAAAGAGGGTCAATACGGTATAACACCCTATGATTACTAATATCACAGTCTGGAATGGCAATGCGCTGCTCAGCATAAATCCACCAAAAATACTGATCATCACCACAATGTTCAGAATTTTAGCGCTGATGTTTTGTACCGGCACGAGCATGGAACGGAATTCGAGAAAGCTATAAGCTCTCGCATGTTGTACCGCGTGCCCGCATTCGTGGGCCGCAATAGCAGCCGCTGCGGCAGATCTGCCACTGTATACTTCCGGGCTCAGGTTTACTGTTTTGTTAGCCGGATTATAATGATCTGTTAATTCACCTTGAACTGACAATACTTTTACTCCGTAGATCTGATGATCTGCGAGCATCTTTTCTGCAACTTCTTTTCCAGACAAAGGAACAGTGAGTTGAATTCTGGAATACTTCCTGAATTTGTTTTTAAGCCTTGAACTAACCGCAAAACTTATGATCATAAAAATGATACCAATGATTATTAGCATATATTTAACCTTTTTTAGTTGATTTTCTTTATTTTGTCAATAATTTTAGTGGTGGAGTATCCTGGAACCAATGAGATTGTTTCCACTTTTCCACCATTTTCAATTACGATATCCGCCCCTATAATGTTGTCTATTTTGTAATCATCCCCTTTCACAAGTATATGTGGCAGGAGCCTGCTGATGAGCTTTAGAGGCGTATCTTCATCGAAAAAAGTGACGGCGTCTACAAATTCCATGGCCGCGAGCATCCGTGCCCTTGCTGACTCTCCCACTACCGGTCTGCTATGGCCCTTCAATCGCTGAACAGAGAAGTCCGTATTGATGCCCACTATAAGTTTGTCTCCAAGAGCTCTGGCTTTTTCAAGATAATCTATGTGCCCCAGGTGCACAATGTCGAAGCATCCATTTGTGAAGACAATGGCTTTATTTTCTTTTTTCCATGCTGCTACCAGGGCATCTAACTGCACAAGGTCCAGGATCTTATCTTTAGTCGGCATAGGTTGTTTCTGTTGATTTATTGCGCTGCTTTCTGATCACCAGGCTTATAATCAAGCTAATGCTTCCTACAAATATAACTGTTATAGTTTGGGAGGTATGTAAAATAAATGCAAAAACCTGGCCATCTGCTTCGTTTATCCCATATAAAACTAATACCGCTGCAACCAATGCATGAAAAGTGCCAATTCCACCCTGTACCGGTGCAGCCATCCCGAGTCCCCCCATGATCAGTAATGCAATGCCGGCACCTAAGCCCAATGAAGAGGTGGATTCAAGGGCAAAGATTACCACATACGACATCAGAAAGTACATCAACCAGATAACAAATGTTGAAAACCAAAAGGCTCCTTTCTGATTGATTCGTCTGATACTGGTAATTCCTGAAATCATTTCTCTAATAAATGACTTCAATTTTAAGAAGAATGGATGTTTCTGTATTTTCTTTCTGAAAATTCTGACAATGATGAAAGCGCCTAACAGAAGGGCAACTACGATGCCAGCAACAATGTATAGGCTGAAGAGGTTTTCACCTACCATTGCCGCCCTGTCATATAAAAAACCTGTCAAAAATTCATTCAGCCGCTCGAATTCTATGACAAAACCTGCCACTACTAAAACCATCAAGGTAAGGAAGTCTATGATCCGTTCCGCCACTACAGTGCCAAGGGATACCGTCATAGGCACTTCATCGGTTTTCTTTAGAATGCCGCACCGGGTTACCTCTCCCATACGAGGAACTACTAAATTGGCAAGATATCCCACCATTACCGCCCAAAAGGTCCTGAACAGCGTGGGTGTGTAGCCAGCAGGTTTTAGAAGGATGTTCCACCGGAAAGCTCTGAAGAGATGACTGATTATGGAAAGAATGATAGAGAGTACAATCCATGAATAGTTTGCTTCCCTTAGCTTGGCCATAGAAGAGGTTATATTCAGGTCTTTATAGACATACCAGAATAAGCCCAAAGCTACGCCAAGTGAAATGGTGTATTTTAAAAATGATTGTACCCTCTTCGGAATCAAATGTTTGTGTATTAAACGAGCCTGTTATGATTGTCAGGAAATACGAGAATTGGACTGTGGGCTTTGGCTTCGCTCTTTTCCATAGAAGCATACGAAATGATTATAACAATGTCGCCCACCTGTGCTTTTCTGGCTGCCGGTCCGTTCAGGCAAACTTTTCCACTGCCTCTTTCACCCTTAATTACATAAGTTTCAAGCCGCTCTCCATTGTTTACATTTACAATTTGCACCTTCTCGTTCTCAATGAGATCTGCCGCATCCATCAGGGCTTCATCAATGGTGATACTTCCCACATAATGAAGTTCTGCCTGTGTAATCTTGGCACGGTGTATTTTGGACTTTAATACTTCTATATACATTTCAATATGATATCAATTACAGATAATCTTTTAAGTAAAATAGTGGCTATTAATGCTGCCGGGAACCGAAAGGTAACATTCAAACTGAAAAACATGTAAACCGATTTCAATTCATCTGTACTACAAATACGGTGCAAAACTAAAAAAATAAATATATATTATCTATTAGCCTGATTTCTCCGAGATGAACAGCAATGCAGAGTACCACCGTGGCAGCTACCGGCCTGTTTTGAAGCACCTCCAGTGACTCATGATCTACAACCTCAAAATATTCCAACTTAAAATCATGATCCTTTAAAAATAGTTCCCTTACATTTTCCCGGACTTCCGCAATCTCTTTTCCTTCCCTGAGCATTTTACCTGCTGCTTCGAGGGCCTGGTAGATCAGCGGTGCTTTACTTCTTAATTCAGGAGAGAGTCTCTGATTTCTGGATGACATGGCCAACCCGTCATCCTCCCGGACGGTGGGCACCTTTACCAATTCTATTTGATAGGAAAGGTCTCTCACCAGTTGTTTTATAATGAAATACTGTTGGATGTCTTTCTGGCCGAAGTATGCGCGGTGAGGCCTCACAATGTTAAACAATTTGCCTACAATTACACCGACGCCATTGAAATGTCCCGGCCTGAATTTTCCTTCCATCGACTGCTCCAGCGCCCCAAAGTCCAGGTTTAGGACAGGTTTGGTGACATACATCTCTTTGTCAGCCGGTGCAAACAATACGTCGCAGCCATTTTTCTTCAGAAAAGCCATGTCTTCATCGAGCTTCCTGGGATAGTTATCCAGGTCGGATTGGGTGTTAAATTGGGTGGGATTTACGTAAACAGAGCAAACCGTAATATCGCAGGATTTTAGTGATTCAGCTATAAGGGAATTATGCCCCTCATGCAGTGCTCCCATGGTAGGAACCAGACCAATAGTTTTGTTGTTGGAACGTACTCCCTGAAGATAATTTATCAGCGGACCAACCTCAGTGAAAACCTGCATAAAACTTGAATAGTTTAATATGAAGGGGTAAAACTACGTTTTTACGCAACAATTATCTTGAAATTAGAGAAATTTTATGTAAATTTGTAGTCCCGTTTAGTGTCTTTAATAGAATATCAATTAAATTTCAATCAAATATGTCAAAACTTCGAATACTTTATGTAGCAAGTGAAATCAATCCTTTTCTACAAACCTCAAAAGTAGCAGAATTCGTTAGAAAGCTACCTCAGGCAATGCAGGAGAGAGGCATGGAAATCAGAATTTTAGTGCCCCGATTCGGATTGATCAACGAAAGAAAAAACAGGTTGCATGAAGTAGTAAGATTATCAGGGATAAACATCGCGGTAGGTGAAGAGGAGAAGCCCCTGGTAATAAAAGTTGCCTCTATTCCAAATGCTAAATTGCAGGTTTATTTTATCGATAATGAAGACTATTTTCATAGAAAGTCCGTTTTCTTCGACAAAGAAAACAAATTTTATGAAGATAATGATGAGCGAGCAATATTCTTTTGCAAGGGTGTGATAGAGACTGTGAAAAAACTAGGCTGGGCGCCGGATATTGTTCACTGTAACGACTGGATGACCAGTTTGATACCTATGTATCTGAAGACTACCTATAAAAACGATCCTATGTTTAAGGATACAAAAACCGTTTTTACAGTTTATGATAACTCCTTTGCGCATAAGTTTAAAAATGACCTTATCGAGAAAGTAAAGATGATAGATATTGAAGACAGCATGCTAAACCACTTAAAATCCGGCGACTTTGAAGGATTTATAAAAGTTGGCGCGGAATATGCGGATGCTGTTATCAAGTCTGAAGACGAATATGGTAAGTCACTTCATGCTTTGCTAGAGCATATTTCAAAGGAAAAGAAGATCGATACCATTGAAAAAGGCGATAATTTTTTAGATTCTTATTATAACTTATATAATGAACTTGTTGGATAGAAGCCTGGGGCTTATAGTTTTATTTGCCTTTTTTTTACTTTCTTGTGAAGAACCCAATGAAATAGGACTTTCTCTAAACCCCGATGATAAGATCGGGGTTTATTTTGTTGAACTGCCGGTTGAGGCCAGCATGGTCTACACAGATTCTTTT
>CAZWQB010000040.1:14145-19713 GCA_964636035.1 uncultured Roseivirgaceae bacterium | reverse complement strand
CCTGAAGGATTATGAGGGGTGTTGATGATGATCATGCTGGTTTTTGAGTTGACAGCCTGTTTCAATCGTTCCCTGTTGATTGAAAAAGCAGGGAAATCCAGGGGAAGGTGAACTGCTTTGCCGCCTGCCAATCGGATGGAGGGCTCATAGGCGTCGTAGGCAGGGTCGAAGACGATGACCTCATCACCTGGTTTAACCAGGGCCATAATTGCAGCAAAAATGCCTTCGGTAGCTCCGGAAGTAACGGTTACTTCAGACTGATCTTTGACTTTGTAGTCATAGCTCTTCTCTATTTTAGAAGATATGGCTTCCCGCAGGCGGGGAACGCCAGCCATGGGCGCATATTGATTGTGTCCCTTGCGCATGTACTGGTTCACCAGATGAATCAACTCGTGTGGGACGGGAAAGTCAGGAAATCCCTGCGACAGATTGATGGCACCATACTGCTCTGCCATGAATGACATCTTCGAAAAAATGCTTTCTTCGACCAGTGGTAATTTCGATTGCAGAACAGGGAATGTTTTCAATCTGGAGAATGTATTTATTTTTTGAGCGGAAATGCCATTCTGTAGTCTGCATCAACTTTTCCCTTGCTAATGTTTGCAAGTTTTCCTTTTAAAAGCCTTCTTTTAAAGGTAGACAGATAATCGGTAAATAGAACACCTTCAATATGGTCATATTCATGTTGAACTATGCGGGCATGGATATCATCCAGCGTTTCCTCTTTCTCATTCCAATGCTCATCAAAATACCGTATCGTGAGCTTTTCGTTCCTGATTATTTGTTCGCGAATACCTGGAATACTCAAACAGCCTTCTTCAAACGGCCATTCTGCTCCGGTTTCCTCTAGAATTTCCGGATTGATAAAGACCCTTTTGAATGGCTCTTTGTCATCATCATCTTCCTGCATTGATCCTGCATCCACCACAAACATTCTCAGGCTCATGCCTATCTGAGGGGCGGCTAATCCTACGCCATTGGCACTGTACATGGTTTCGAACATGTCTTCGCTTAGCTTCTTAACATCCACAGCATCTTTTTCAACTGGAAGTGCTTTCTTCTTTAGTACCGGATCTCCATAAGCTACTATTGGGTATATCATATCAACTTTTATTCGCTAAATAAGATTGTAAAATAATTGTCGCACTAATTTTATCTAAATTCTCCTTCTTTGCCCGGTCCTTTTTTTTGGTTCCTCCCGCTATCATAGTTTGCAAAGCCATTTTAGAGGTAAAACGCTCATCTTCAAGATGAATAGGCATTTCAGGAAAATTCTTCCTTAGTAATTTAACAAACTGCTTCACCAGGTTGGTTGCGTTTGTGTCTTCGTTATTTAAATTTTTTGGCATGCCTACAATGAAGGCTTCTACTTGTTCCCGAAGATTATAGTCTTTCAAAAAAGCAATTACATCTTTGGAATGAACGGTGTCTAGTGGGGAGGCTATGATTTGTAGAGGGTCAGTTACAGCAATGCCAACTCTCTTTGTTCCATAATCTATAGCAAGCAATCTACTCATAATTTAATTCCACCTGACTTTCTCCTTTAAAACGCACTTTACCTCCTTTTCTAGTAACAATGCTTTAGGAAAGAGAATTTCATTTTCTACACCCGCATGAGCGATTAACTGCTTCTCAAAAGCCTTTAACTCTTCAAATACTACCTTTAGATGCAGGTCGCCTTTATTTGGAAGGGTATAATCATTGGTGATGCTTCTTATGCCCTCCATTTCATCGTCATGCATGTCATGAGCGATGGCATGTTCCTGAAGAGAGAATTTTTCCATCTCATAAAAAATTACCGATAGATTGGAAGGTTTGTGAAGGAATCTGTTGAGGAGATTGATATAGCAGAATAAGCTATCTTCTTCCTCATAAATATGATGGATAAAATCTTCAACAAACAAAGGGAAAACAAATTTCAGATCTTCTATAATTTGGCGGTGTGAGGGAAAACCAAACTGAAGGTTTTCGATCAGCCTGGCTATATAAGGGAGCTTTTGCTTTATAAAAATATAGTGCGCATGCTTCAAATATTCAATTATGAGGTCTATAGGGTAGCTTAAAAGCTCCAGTTCGCCATTGTCTTTTTCCGAGGCTATAGACTCTAATCGTGAAATGACTACGTCTATATCCAATCCTTTTTCAGCACATACCTGTTCGAGTGTCTTTTCCGAATAATCGTAAAATTTAATCCCGAAATAATAGAGAACTGATGCAAAAACATAGTTTTCGCCCACCAAATCAGTTATTTTCTTATTATTTATCGCCACAATCTAAAAATCAGGATTTCTACAAAAATACAACTATTATAAGAGAAAAATTACCCGTGGATCAGGTTTCTATTAAAAAATTAAAGATAGCCGATTTCGTGTAATTGATCAAGATAATTTGCTCCTTGTAATTTACACAGCAAAACTATTAGCTTCAAATGATACACAATTCCCCGACGACAATTAATTTTCTGAATCCACTATTGCGTAGTATGATCCCTCTGTAGCTTTACATAGTTCAGGAAAATTTCATACCTTACACTATGGATCAGCAGCAAAAAAAGCTAAACGATTTTAATTAGAAAACTGTTTACAAAAGAAAAACCAGATTTGAGTTTGAATTCCTTTCTTATATTTTATGCTACTGTTCAATCCAGGTATTATAGAGGCGCGACTGCTGGGCGCGGCTGTTGGTTTGACAAATCATTTATTTTAAAAAATTAAAAGTGAGTAATATTAAAAATTCTAAATTTTATATCCTGCTTCCAGTGCTGCTGGCCGTGACGCTGGCAATAGGAATATTAACCGGAGCTACCGTAGTAGACCCAAAACTAAAGAGTAATAGCATAACGAGCAGCTATTTGAAGTTCCGCGAGATTCTCACCTATATTGAAAATGAGTATGTAGACGAAGTAGATCCGGATGAATTAGTCGAGGGGGCTATCAACCATATGCTGACGGAACTGGACCCTCATTCCGTTTATATTCCCGCGGAAGAAGCCAAATTGGCTAAATCTCAACTCGAGGGAGAGTTTGATGGTATCGGCGTAGAGTTCAACATTATCAAAGATACAATCTATGTGGTGGCTCCCCTGAGCGGCGGCCCTTCCGAAAAAGCAGGCATTCAGTCTGGCGACAAAATTGTAACCGTGGACAAAAAGACGATAGCAGGCACAGGTATTACCAATAAAGATGTCTTCAATTTGCTGAGAGGTCCAAAAGGAAGTAAGGTGGCGCTGGGAATAAAGAGAAGAGGCAGTGATCAACTTTTGGATTTTGAAATCATCAGAGACAGGATTCCCCAGTATTCTGTGGATGTGAGTTACATGGTGAACAATGAGATCGGATACATGAAAGTGAGCAGGTTTTCGGCCCAGACTTATGAGGAGTTTAAGCAAGCATTGACTTCGTTGAAAGAAAAAGGAATGAAAAAGCTTATTCTCGACCTGCAGGGAAACCCGGGGGGATACATGGATAGAGCTATTAATATGGCAGACGAGTTTATACCTGGAAATAACATGATTGTTTATACGGACGGTAAGCAGGATAGGTACGATGGTGAGTCCAGGGCTTTTAAAAAAGGCATATTTGAAGAAGGGCCACTGATAGTGCTTATTGATGAAGGAAGTGCATCTGCTTCTGAAATTGTTTCCGGTGCCATACAAGATAATGACAGGGGTATTATTGTGGGCCGCAGATCTTTCGGTAAAGGCCTTGTACAGATGCCCATTGACCTTAAAGATGGTTCGGAACTAAGGCTTACTATTTCCAGATACTACACCCCGAGTGGCCGCTCCATCCAGAAACCTTACGATGCCGAGGAAAATGATTATTCCCGGGACATCATGAACCGGTATGAGCATGGAGAGCTATTTACGCGCGACAGTATAAAATTTGTAGATTCATTGAAGTATAAAACGAGCAAAGGACGGACTGTATATGGGGGTGGAGGGATTATGCCCGATTATTTTGTTCCTTTTGATACGACTATGAACTCGGCCTATCTCAACAAGTTGTTCACGAGCAATGCATTCAGGGAATATACGCTCAGGTATTATGAGGAAAACAGAGACAGGCTGCACCAAATGGATTTTGAGAAGTACAGAGACAGTTTCGTAGTTTCGGAAAACATGCTTAAAGACCTCGTCAGGCTCGCAGAAAGTAATGATGTGGCATTTGACAAGGAGGCGTTTGAACGATCAAAACCGCTCCTGAAAACCTATATAAAGGCATATATTGCCAGAAGCGTTTGGAATAATGAAGGGTATTTTCCTATCATTAATGAAACGAATGAAATTTTTCAGGAAGCGTTACATCTTTTTGATAAAGCAGAAGAACTGGCCAGCAGGTAATAGCTTGATTCAGGCTGTGAGATTTTCCTGCATGTGCCGTAAATATAAATGGAAAAGGTATGGCATATTACTATAAGCTCGGGAAAATTCCTCCAAAGAGGCATACGCAGTTTAAACAGCCTGATGGAAAGCTATATGCAGAAGAAGTGGTGAGTTCGAAAGGCTTTTCGGGAATATATTCCATTTTGTACCATAAAAATCCTCCCACCGCAGTTCAACGAGTAGATGAACCTTACAACTACGGCGCCACTCCCCGTAAAGATTATCCTCTCTTACAAACGCACCTAAACACAAGCAAGGTAGGGCATACCGGAAAGGATTTTTTAGATGCCCGGAAGATTTTATTAATGAACAGTGATGTCAGTGTAGGCATATGTAATCCTAAGCAGCGTTCCTCTTCCTACTACTATAAAAACGCAGAGGCAGACGAGGTTATTTTCGTGCACGAAGGGGGCGGTTACCTGACTTCTCAATTCGGCAGGCTCAGGATGAATCAAGGCGATTATGTTGTAATTCCCCGGACTACCATTTATAAGACGGAATGGGATGAGGGAAGCATAAGGTTGTTGATCATTGAGGCAGCAGGTCCGGTTGAGACGGTAAAGCGGTATAGAAATGACCTGGGGCAGTTGTTAGAACACGCACCGTACTGCGAACGCGATATTAGACCTCCGGATTCATTAATACCTGAAGAAGGTCAGGGTCAGTTTTTGATTAAAATTAAAAAAGGAGGATTTATTCACCAGTATGAATATGCCCACAGCCCTTTTGATGTCGTGGGTTGGGACGGTTATTTATATCCTTATGCGCTTTCTATTCATGATTTTGAACCCATTACCGGTAGAATTCATCAGCCTCCGCCGGTGCACCAGACATTTCAGGCAAATAACTTTGTTATCTGCTCTTTCGTGCCCCGTTTATTTGACTACCACCCGATGGCAATTCCTGCGCCTTATAACCACTCCAACATAGATTCTGATGAGGTATTATATTATGTTGAAGGAAATTTCATGAGCAGGAAGGGCATAGAAAGAGGTTCTTTCACACTTCACCCCGGCGGCTTGCCACATGGGCCACATCCCGGAGCAGTAGAAAAAAGCATTGGTGCAAAAGAAACCAAAGAGTTGGCTGTCATGATAGACACATTCAGGCCACTGATGGTAACTGAAGAAGCCTTGTCTTTTGTGGATCCCAATTACCCCCTAAGCTGGAAAGATGCCTGATCA
>CAZWQB010000040.1:0-14045 GCA_964636035.1 uncultured Roseivirgaceae bacterium | reverse complement strand
CTTTTTTCTCCGAGCTCTACTGCTTTATTAAAATCCTCACATCCCTGGTAGGCTTTGTTTAAAGCAACGAATGAGGCTCCTCTAAGCAAATATGCATTGGTGAGTATAAATTTGTAACGATCATTCACCTTTTCACCCTGTACCTCGTTGTTGATCAGTGAAATGGCTTTGGTGTAATCCTCTATAGCACCGTAATATTTGCCAAGGTTATAGTTGGCAATTCCTCTGTTTCTATAAAAATATTCTTTCTCAACTCCGGAGGCAATAGCCTTTGAAAAATCGGCAACAGCACCATTAAAATCTTCAATTTTCAGTTTTACCAATCCCCGCTCGTTATAATATTCAGGGTTTTCCGGATCCAGTTCTATGGCTTTGTTAAAATCAGCAGTGGCCGACAGCGTTTGCCCGCTTTCTAAATGCAGCAGGCCTCTTTCTTTATAGTATTCCGGCTTTTCCGGAGCAATGCGGATGGCGTTATTGATATCATCTATAGCAGCAGTATAATTTACACTTCCTTTTACAGGGTCGTAAGTGTTGGCTATAAGAAAGGATCTTCTTGCGTAATATTCATCATTTTCAGGCGATAAGCGCACAGCTTCATTCAGATCTTTCAAGATACCTTCACGGGTAAAGCGCAGCAAATACTTGACATAACTCCTGTTGTAGAAAGCCTCTGAATTCGCAGAGTCGATTTTGATAACAGCATTGTAGTCTTTTAGAGCAGCTTCGTATTGCTCCATGCGGTTTTTTAAAGCCGCCCGATTCATCAACGCCTCGGTGAAATCGGGATCAATTTCAAGAACTTTATTATAGTCTTCCAAAGCTCCTTGTAAATCTCCCAGCTGAAGTTTAGCGGCTCCCCGGTGATAATAAGATGTCAAATGCGCTGGATCTTCTGAAATAGCCTTTGTATATAAATTCACCGCTTCTTTGTATTTGCCCATTCCAAAAGCAGCCTCTGCTTTCTCAAAACTTACACCCCCGGAGCTCTGCGCAGACAAAGGTGAAAGCATCAAAGAAAAGCATAATAAAAGGAAAAATTTGTACATGAATAGATGGTTACTATAACTACAAAATTAATGATAATTTTAACAAAATTTATAATGAATACGTGAATATATTTATTTTATCTGATCATAAAGATACAACATGAGCATATTTGTTACACGAAAAATTTTTTTGGAGCAATGCCAAAGCCGCCTTTTTAGTCTTAAAAAATAATTAAAATCTTAAAAAACACTACGTAATTTCAACTGCACTTTCAGAATGCTTGTTTACAATACCTCTACTGACTTTCTGCTTTTCGAAGAAGGTTCCACATGGGGATGGTATTCAAAAAAAATTTATAAAGTTCCAACGGAGCAAACGGTAGAATAATTCATGCAATTGAAAATAAATCACATCTGTGATTTGGATTTGGTCTAAAAACCTCAAGATTTCAGAAGGGGCGACAGAACATTTCAAAGTTTTCTTGTTCTCAAAAAAGCTATCATCTGTATCTAATTTTTGGCCGCCTGTTGTCTGCCGCCCCAATGGCCTGTCGCGGGTTGGACATCCGTCTTCATCAAATTTTTTCGGTTGAGCTTATTCAATCATATATTATAGAAAACTTTAAGTCCATGACATTAGGCCAGCGGGGCCGCCTCGTTCAAGGTTGATTTTAAATTAATTTCAATAGATTTGTTATTCTATAAAAGTGAAAAATGAAAATCGTTGAAGTAGCAAGTAAGAAAGATCGGAAAGAATTTCTCAGATTGCCGATTGAACTTTATAAGAATGATCCGAATTGGATCCGCCCGTTAGACAAAGACATAGAGAAGGTTTTTGACCCTGCCGAAAATAATTATTTCAAACATGGAGAATGTATTCGCTGGATTTTAAAGAATGATAAAGAACAAACCATAGGAAGGGTCGCAGCATTTATTGACTATAAAACAGCCCACACTTTTGAACAGCCTACGGGCGGAATGGGATTTTTTGAGTGCATCAATAGCGAAGCGGCTGCATTTCTGCTTTTTGATACCTGCAAGGAGTGGTTGACTCAGAAAGGGATGGAGGCGATGGACGGCCCGATCAATTTCGGCGACAGGTTAAACTGGTGGGGTTTGTTGGTAGATGGCTTTTTTGAACCCAATTACTGCATGCCCTATAACTTCAAATACTACCAGCCACTATTTGAGAAATACGGCTTTAGAACCTATTTTCAGCAGTATACCTACTATAGAAAGTTAAAAGAAGGTTTCCTTGACGAACGCCTTGTAAGAGTTGCGGAAAGGACCTTCCAAAATCCTGATTTCCACTTTGAACATTTCCGGAAAAGCGATGTAGAAAAATATACCGAAGACTTCAGAACCATTTATAACAAAGCCTGGGCGCAACATGACGGTGTAGATGAGATGACGAAGGAGCAGATACAAAACACCATGAATAGCCTGAAACCTGTACTGGAAGAAGACCTGTTGTGGTTCGCATATTATAAAGGTGAGCCAATTGCATTTTTTTTGATGCTGCCTGAGCTAAATCAGATTTTTAAGCATGTAAACGGCAAGCTGGATCTGGTGGGAAAATTGAAATTCCTTTACCACAGGTGGCGGGGCACCTGCACAAAAATGTTTGGGGTGGTATTCGGAGTTGTTCCGGAGTTTCAAAGTAAAGGAGCGGCAGTAGCCATTATTATTAAGTTCTATAAGATTTGCTGGGACCCGGCTTTTAGATATGACGAACTGGAAATGAACTGGATTGGTGATTTTAATCCTAAAATGATGAAAGTGGCGGAATCTGTAGGTGGTTCCATCAGAAAAACACATGTGACGCTGAGAAAACTGTTTGATCCTTCTAAGCCATTCCAACGTGCGCCAATTATTAATTAGTTTATCAAAGAATAACCACTATTAAAAACCAAAACAACCATGACCAGGAAATATGATGTTTACGCGATAGGAAATGCGCTTGTAGATATAGTAACAGAAGTAGAGGACGATTTCTTTACGAAACACGGAATAGAAAAGGGGTTTATGACGTTGGTTGACGAAGAAAGGCAGCACCAACTGGTCGAAGCCATTCACCTGCCAGACACCAACAGACAATGCGGCGGCTCCGCGGCTAACACCATCATCGGCTTGAGCCAATTTGGAGGGAAGGGCTTCTACTCCTGTAAAGTGGCGAAAGACGAAATGGGAAAATTCTACCTGGATGACCTGGCTACAAACAATGTAGGCACCAATCTCCGCTATGAGTCTGCCGCCGAAGGAATTACCGGAAAATGTCTGGTAATGACGTCTCCTGATGCTGAACGAACGATGAACACCTTTCTCGGAATTACAGCAAATTTCTCCGTGGAGGAGGTGAATGAAGACGCAATTAAGGACGCAGTCTGGTTATATATAGAGGGTTATCTTGTTACATCAGAGAATGGCCTGGAGGCAATGAAGCATGCCAGGGAACTGGCGAAGAAGCATGGGGCCAAAATATCCCTCACATTTTCTGACCCCAGCATGGTCAAGTATTTTAAGCCGCAAATGGCCGACGTAGTGGGAGATGGCGTAGATCTTTTGTTTTGCAACGAAGAGGAAGCTACCCTTTTTACAGATACCAGTTCGGTAGAAGCAGCGAGTGAACAATTAATAAAGATTGCAAAAAGTTTTGTGATTACCCTTGGTGCTGATGGCGCTTTGCTCTTTGATGGCACTAAATTTTATGACATCCCTTCATTCCCAACCAAAGCAATAGACGCAAACGGGGCTGGAGATATGTTTGCCGGTGCTTTTTTGTATGGGATTACGAATGGCTACAGCTTTGAACAAGCAGGAGAATTTGCCAGCCTGGCTGCATCCAGAGTGGTTTCAAAATCAGGACCCAGACTTAATTTGACTCAGGCGCAAGATCTTTTAAGGGAATTTAATCAAGGATAATAAGCTAACGAATCGCACCATCCATACTGGAAAAAACCTTTTATAAGGTAATAAAGCCTTTGCCGTAATTTTTCTTAGTTCTTCTGGCGATTACTTATATTTTTAATATATTAAATGCTATTTCTTTGGACGGGTCAGCGCCTGTAGAAATTAATATAAACCAAATATTATATGAAACTTAAACTTGTATTGTTCTTTCTTTTAGTAGCCTCAGCAAATATACTGCAGGGTCAAAATAAGATTGAATTCGTGGAGTATGATCTGGATAACGGGCTTCATGTCATCCTGCATCAGGATATTTCCACACCCATTGTTGCCGTATCCATCATGTATCATGTAGGTTCTAAAAACGAAAACCCGGAAAGAACCGGGTTTGCGCATTTCTTTGAACATCTGTTGTTCGAAGGCTCAGAAAACATCGGGCGTGGTGAGTATTTTAAAACCATTCAGGCTGCTGGTGGAACATTAAACGCCAACACCAGCAATGACAGGACTTATTATTACCAGGTTTTGCCTTCGAATCAGCTGGAGCTGGGCCTCTACATGGAGTCTGAAAGATTACTGCATGCAAAAATCGATAGCGTTGGCATAGAAACCCAGCGCGAAGTAGTGAAAGAAGAGCGCAGACAAAGAATGGATAATACGCCCTACGGATCGGTAGTGCAGGAAACCATGAAAAGAGCTTTTACTGTTCATCCTTATCGTTGGCCCATCATTGGCTCTATGGAGCATTTAAATGCTGCCACGGACGAAGAGTTTATAGAGTTTTATGAAACGTTTTATGTTCCTAATAACGCGGTGCTGTCGATAGCGGGGGATATTGACATCGATGATACGAAGGCCCTGGTTGAAAAATATTTTTCAGAAATTCCCAAAGGCACGAAAGAGATTCCCAGGCCCACTGTTATAGAACCGAAGCAAACTAAAGAAATCCGCGATGTGGTTTACGACAATATCCAGTTGCCAGCTGTAATTCAGGGGTTTCATATTCCGGCTCAGGGAACAGACGATTTTTATCCTGTCAGCATGCTGGCGCAACTATTATCGCAGGGAGAAAGCTCCAGATTGTCGAAAGCGCTTGTGGATGAGCAGCAAAAGGCACTGTATGTGGGTGCATTTCCATTCCCATTGGAAGATCCGGGGATTACCCTTGCCTTTGGAATTACAAACATGGGTGTAACGCCCGAGGAACTGGAAGCGGCCATGGAAGTGGAGTATGACCGGGTAAAAAACGAATTGATTTCTGAACGCGAGTTTCAAAAACTACAAAATCAGATTGAGACAGACTTTGTCAATGGCAATGCCAATGTAGCAGGAATTGCAGAAAGTCTTGCCAACTACCACATGTACTTTGGGGATGCCAATCTGATCAATTCCGAAATTGATAGGTACAAAAGAGTTACCAGAGAAGATATCAAAAGGGTTGCCAATGAATACCTCACCAAAGAAAACAGAGTGGTGCTCTATTATCTGCCTAAAGCAGCAGCGGGAGATGCCGAAGGTTCAGGGGCGAGCTCAAATTAAATCAGTGTTGGTATCCGCATATCAAAAAATCTTAAACTAAAAATTCATGAATAAATATATAGTTCTATTCTGCCTTCTGTTTGCGTCATACACAGGATGGTCACAACTGGACCGCTCACAAAAACCAGTTCCGGGTCCTCCACCAGAAATACAATTGGGTGAGGTAGCCACCTTTACCCTAAAAAACGGAATGAAGGTTTTTGTTGTAGAAAATCGCAAGCTTCCGCGGGTTTCTTTTTCACTACTGCTCGACAATGATCCAATACTGGAAAAGGAAAATGCAGGATATGTGAGTATGATGGGACAGCTTCTGAGAAGTGGCACCACTACAAGAAATAAGGCCAAACTCGACGAAGATATTGATTTTCTCGGTGCGTATTTATCTACGAGTTCGTCAGGAGTCTATGCCAGTTCTCTCAAGAAGCATGCTGATCAGATTGTTGAAATAATGGCGGATGTGGTGTTAAATCCATCTTTTCCGGAGAGCGAGCTCGAAAAACTTAAGAAGCAGACAATTTCCGCATTGGCGGCCAACAAGGATGATGCAAATGCCATTGCAGCCAATGTAGCCCAGGTTTTGAGGTATGGAAAAAACCATCCTTACGGAGAGATAACCACTGAAGAAACCGTTGAGAACATTGACCTTGAGGAGATCAAAACCTACTACAGTACTTTCTATAAACCCAACAACGCATACCTTGCCGTAGTCGGCGATATCAGTAAAAAAGAAGCAGAAAAGCTGGTGAAGAAATATTTTTCGGGCTGGAAGAAAGGCGATGTGCCTAAAAACGAGTACACTGCGCCCAAAGCGCCGGAAGAAACAATTGTTGCTTTGGTAGACAGGCCAAATGCTGTGCAGTCAGTGATTCATGTAACCTATCCTGTAGCGTTAACTCCTGGTCACCCAGATGTTGTAAAGTCAAATGTGATGAATCAGATTCTTGGCGGTGCCTTTTCTTCCCGGCTAAATATGAACCTAAGGGAGAAAAACGGATACACCTACGGAGCCACTTCATCTTTGGTGAGCGACAAGCTGGTGGGCCATTTCCGGGCTTCTGCAAGTGTGAGAAATGAAGTGACAGACAGCGCAATCAAAGAATTTTTGTTTGAGTTAGATAATATTAAAAAGGACAATGTTACACAGGAGGAACTTCAGAACATAAAGAATTATTTAACCGGAAGCTTTGCCAGGTCTTTGGAGAATCCTCAGACCATAGCCAATTTTGCCATCAATATTGACCGCTATGACCTGCCGGAAGATTATTATACAACTTATCTCAAAAAAATAGATGCGGTAACCTTAGCCGATGTTCAGGAAATGGCAGACAAATATATTACTGCCAACAAGGCTTTTATTCTCGTGGTGGGTAAGGGGGAAGAAATAACGGAAGGGATTAGCAAATATGGTAAGCTGCAGCATTATGATATTTATGGCAACAGCTTCACACCCAAAGAAAAAAATGCGCTGCCGGAGGGATTAACCGCGAGTACTGTGATTGACAATTACATCAAGGCGCTAGGAGGAGAAGAGAACTTATCGAAAATTAAGGATTTGAAGATGGTGATGAACGCCTCTATACAGGGCAACGAAATAGAGATTGTACAGACTTCAAAGTCACCAGATAAGCTTACCCGGGAAATAAAAATGGGTACCATGGTAGTACAAAAGGAAATTTACAACGGTAAAAACGGCGTGATGTTCCAACAGGGCCAAAAATTGCCTGTTACAGAAGAAGAAAAAAAGGATTTCGTTTTCAAAAGTGCGCTGGTTCCTGAAATAGAGTATCAAAAGAGAAATTTACCCATTAAATTAAAGGGAGTAGAAATTATTGAAGGTACCGAAGTTTATGTGGTGGATGTGACCTTACCCTCTGGAACGGTCAATACCCTGTACTATGATACCACCACCGGCCTCAAGGTAAAAGAAGCGAGCAATGTATCTACCCCGCAGGGGGATATTCTAATTACCATTTCTTATGATCAGTATATCGAAAAATCCGGAGTAAGCTTTCCTGAAAAGCTAACTTTATCGCCTCCAGGTCTGGCTGCAGAAATGGTCTCTCTGGAAATTAACAAAGGGGTGGCGGTTGATATTTTTGAAATAAAATAACAACCAGGGAAGAGGCCTTCGCATACAGGAAGGCTCTTCCTTTTATCAATTAAGAGTCTATCCCCAACCATTGATGTAGGAGTTCCCGTTGCTTCTGAGTCGAATTTTCCAATTCTACAATCTCATAAAATTTGTAATAGGTTTTTGTTGTTTGCACCAGCGAAAAACTGATTTCCTGCTGGTTTCTCCTGACCCGGAACTGCGTAGCCGTGCTTTCCTCGATCTTTGCAGAAAAAGGTGCTTTATCATTGATACTGATAATTTCATCTTCAATAGAAAAATGTTTTTCCCCCGGCGAATCAAGCGCTGTTTGTACGACAAAATACTGCCCCTCCTGACCAAGGATTTTCACACCAAAATATTTTTCAAGGTCCGAGTCAGGAGCTACTTCAAGCAATCCACAGCCAAAGTAATGTAAAAGGTCATTGAGTAGATGTTCAGTACGTTTGGTCCCATCTACAAAGTCCTCAAAGAATTGTTTGAGGTTTTTACCATATACCCCTTCACACACCTTTATGATGTCCTGATGCCTGTAGCCCATTCCTTTTTCACCAAACGCTTCCCACAATTTGCGTATCACATCGTCCAGCGATTTCTCATTCTGAGTTCTGTTTCTGATCAACAAATCGAGTAAAAGGGCAATCACGGCCCCTTCCACATAAATAGAACTTTTCCGGTGGGGGATACCTGCCGAATAACCGTCCAACCAAAGTTCCTGTGAAGATGCTGTCACAGAGGATTTCAGTCGCCCTTCATTTAAGAAATGCCTTTTAAAGAGTCTGTTTAGCTCAGCAAAATACCATGCTTTATCGCGCACTTTGCTTCTTACCAGGAAAAGATCGCCATAATATGTAGTAAATCCTTCGGCAACATATCCTGTAGGAAAAAAAGGCGCCTCGTTAAACTGATATGGCATCAATTCTATCGGTCTTATTTTAAGAATGTTCCAGGCGTGAAAAAGCTCATGGGAGCTTACACCAAGCAATTGATCATACAGTTCCACATTGTTCGGTGTATCTCCCGGACCAAGGCAGATGACGGTTGAATTGTGGTGCTCCACCCCGTGATAGAATTTGTATGGAAGCATTATGATCTGGAAATGATATGTCTCTTCCGGAAAAGATCCCATTGTCTTTACCTGATACTCGGAGAACAATTGAAAGTCAGCCAGCATCCGATCTATATCGAGGTTGTGTTTTCCGTTGATCCAAACGTGGAATTTCTTGTCGGCCACATCATAGGTGAAATGTTCTAAATCCGCACTTGCAAGGAGTGGACTATCTACCAGTTCATAGTAGTCTTTTGCAGAAAAAGTAAGATTCGTGAAATGCAATCCACAAGAAATTTTAAAATCTTCAGGAAGGTTCACTGTGACCTTACAAGGCTCTTGTTGCCTGTTTCGGATATAGGCAAGACAGTTAATAAAATTGATATAAATGAGCCGCTCATCAAACCAACTGTTGCCAGCATCCATTTTAAAGGCAAAGTACTCATAAGTGATTATTAGTTTACCTGTGGTTCTGTTGCAGATTTTCCAGGTACTATGGTCGACCTTTTGGTGGGGAACAGGAAGCCCCGTTTCATCCTGAACTTGAAAGCTCCGGATGTTTTTTGCAAAATTCGCGGCTTCGTATCTTCCCGGTCTCCAAACTGGTATTTGTAAATACACCGGGTCGGGTTCAATGATGCGAATGATTTGCTTTACACCTATGAAATGTGATAAAGGATTGGGAAACGATAATATATACTCCATTTTCAATTTCAATTATATCCGAAAATTATCGACTTCGTTTGAGTTGTGATTTGAAAAGTACGGAAATTTTATGTTGCTGGTAGCCACGGCTACCGCCTAATGATCGTATAAAAATAGCTTAAAATACACAGATCAACTAAAGCAAGAGAATGTTTGTAAATATAAAAAAGCTCCTTATCTTTGCAGGCCATATGAAAAAGCAAGTAATGGTGAGCCAGGGTTTCATATGATACTTCTGGTTGTACCGACTCACGGACATCAGTGCTAAAAACTGTGAACCAGGGTAAATAGAAAAGAATTTAACGCTTTAGAGGGTTTCAGAGAGGTTTTAAAAAATCAAAGAAATCTGACAATAAATAAACAATCATAACAGATGAAATAGCAATAAGGGGAAGCATACCCACCGAGATGAATAAACAAGCTCGGGAGCCAGGTATTACCTCGAAAGAAAGTAGGCTATTCCATCTGACAACTAAAAAATAATTATATACAGATGAAAAGGACGTTTCAACCTTCCCAGAGAAAAAGAAGAAATAAGCACGGTTTTAGAGAAAGAATGGAATCTGCAAACGGAAGAAGGGTTTTGGCTAGCAGAAGGGCAAAGGGAAGAAAAAAACTGACCGTGTCTGACGAAAGACGGCATAAAAAATAAGCTTGAGCTTTTTTGACACAGGTGCATCCTGTCGCATTCTGATGCTGGCTTTTAGAGATTTGTCTGATACAGGGCGCCTGTTCGGAAATTAATATAAAAGAAAGCATAATGAATGGCCAAATTCCCTAAAAGCGAAAGACTCTCAAGTAAGAAGCATATCAAGGAACTCTTTAACAGGGGTTCCTCTTTTCATTTATACCCTTTTAAGGTAATATACCTGCCTCATCCCAATCCTCATCCCGAAACTTCTCCGGTTCAGGTACTGTTCTCCGTTCCAAAGCGGAACCACAAAAAAGCTGTAGACAGGAACAAGATAAAACGGCGGCTAAAAGAAGCATACCGACTCAATAAAAATTTAATCTTCCAGGAAAAAGCACCCCGGGTTCCATATATTATTGGTTATGTTTATCTTAGTAAAGACATAATGCCTTTTAAAGATTTGGAAAACAAACTAAAATCTTCCTTAAAGCGTTTAGATTTTACCTGAATTTGATCCGATAGCCCCATAAGCTGAAATATATATGAAGAATAAAAAGCACTTCCTGGCGGGAGTTTTAATATTAGCAACCTTAACCGGCTTATTTTCTTTTACTAAAAGTGGTAACAACTATTTCGAAATAGCCAAGAATCTTGACATTTTCGCTACACTTTATAAAGAAGTAAATAAATATTACGTAGATGATGTTAACCCCAATGAAGTAATTAAAGTGGGGATTGATGCCATGCTTGCTTCTTTAGATCCCTACACAAATTATATTCCGGAGGATCAAATTGAAGATTTTCGAACCATGACTACAGGTGAATATGGTGGAATAGGTGCGATAGTTGGGAAAAGGAATAATAAAAACACCGTCTTAATGTCTTATGAAGGATTTCCTGCGCACAAGAGTGGCTTGCTGATTGGGGACGTTATCCTGAAAATTGATGATATTGAGCTTAAGAATAAGTCTACAGAAGATGTCAGTAAGTTGCTCAAGGGGCAGGCGAACACACCGCTCACTTTAACCATCCAGAGATTCGGGAAATCTGAAAACATGGAAATTACCCTGAAGCGGGAAAGGATCTCTGTAGATAACATTCCCTATTATGGATTAATTGATGAGAAAACTGCTTATATAAAACTGACGGACTTTACTACAGGTGCCGGTAGAGAGGTAGAGAAAGCTTTGACAGAACTAAAAGGCAAGGGAGCAAAACAGGTTGTATTAGATCTAAGAGGAAATCCGGGTGGACTATTAGCTGAGGCGGTAAATGTCTCTAATGTTTTCATTCCAAAAGGATCACAGGTGGTGAGTACCAAAGGCCGGATAGAAGAATGGAATAAATCCTACAATGCTTTAAACAATCCCGTAGACACAGAAATGCCGGTAGTGGTGCTTACGAACAATAGAAGTGCCTCTGCTGCCGAAATCGTTGCTGGTGTAATTCAGGATTATGACCGGGGCGTATTGGTGGGTCAGAAGACTTTTGGAAAGGGATTGGTCCAGGCTACCAGGCCGCTAACCTATAACTCCCAGTTAAAAATTACAACTGCGAAGTATTATACACCTAGCGGCCGTTGCATTCAGGCAATCGACTACAGCCATAAGGAACAGGACACCTTCGAAGAATTACTGCCTGATTCTTTAAAGGCCGAATTTAAGACTGTGAACGGACGAACCGTTTATGACGGTGGAGGCATTGACCCGGACGTGTTTGTAAAACCCGCAACCTATGCACCTATATCCATCAGTCTTGCAGGTAAAGGTTTGCTCTTCGACTATGCGACCAAATATTATTTTGCTCATCCGTCAATTTCAGATCCGCGGGAATTTTCTTTAACAGATGTGGAATATGACGAATTTGTTGCATGGTTGGCTGACAAGGATTTTGATTATACAACCAAAGTTGAAAAGAACATAGATGATTTGATAGCAAATGCGAAAGATGAGAAATACTTTGAGAGCATCAATGATCAAATTCAGGCTTTAAGAAAAAAGGTTCAACACAATAAAGACACAGATCTGCAAATACATAAAAAGGAGATTAAAGGAATGCTGGAGCAAGAGATTGTTTCCAGGTATTATTTGCAGGAAGGAATGGTAGAAGCCTCTTTTAAAAATGATCAGGATATAATTAAAGCAGTGGATGTTTTAAACAATGTAGACCTGTATCAAAGATCTTTGAGCAGTAAATTATAAACGTATTGAAGAGGGGTAAAATATCTAGCCCCTCTTTTATTTTTGGTAACCAGCTTCATATTTCGTCCTTTCTGACGATTTCAGATTCCCTACGAACCTATAGGCTCATTTAAAAAGCTTATCTTTGTACCGGATAGGGGGAATTTCGTTCCCACTTAGTTTATGTTGACGGCGAAATAAAAAAAATGGGGCTAATCTTAAGTATAGAAACAGCTACTACTGTATGCTCGGTAGCATTGCATAAAGATGGCAGGTTGGTAGGCTTACAAGAACTGCATCTGCAAAAATCTCATTCGGGATTTTTGGCCGTTCTTATAAAGGAATTGGTGAGATACACCGGCTACGAGCTAAAGGATCTGGATTATATAGCTGTTTCCAAAGGTCCCGGTTCTTACACGGGTCTGCGAATAGGAACAGCTACGGCAAAAGGGCTGTGCTATGCGCTTGAGAAGCCATTGGTGTCGATCAATACCCTTGAGGCGATGGCATTTGGGGTCGCGGCTTATTACGAAGAGGCGGAGGTGTTGCTATGTCCTATGATCGACGCAAGAAGGATGGAAGTTTATTGTTTGTTGGCAGATTCTCAAATACATATAGTTGAAGAAACCGCAGCAGTAGTGGTAGATGAGGGGTCATTCAGGGAAAAACTGGAAAAAACTGCGGTATTGTTCTTTGGAGATGGATCTGGAAAATGCAAGCCTTTACTTTCGCATCAGCCAAATGCGAAATTTATTGAAGGTATTTTGCCTACTGCATCACACGTAGGTGCAGCAATATATCAGAAGCTAAAGCATAATGACCTGGTGGTGGAAGATTTGGCCTATTTTGAGCCATTTTATTTAAAAGACTTTCAGGCGAAAAAGGCGAAGTCACTGTTATAAAGGGTCCTTGTGCTTTAGAGCCATTATTGCTAAATTTTGCCATGGAAAAACGTTTTGATGAAGTAATCATAAGGGGAACCATACCACCGGGAATGTCCGAAAGACTCTCCGAATCGAGTCCGGAGTCTTTCGGACCGGACTCTTACGGAGAATAACTGATCTCGGGGAATTGGGCATTACCTGAAACGAAAATAGGTTATTCCATCCCGAACTAGTCCTGGCCGAGATTCTGGCCATTTAAAAACAAATTATATTATACAGATGAATTGTATGGAAATGGAAGAAGAAAAAATTATCAATCGTGTAGCAAAAAGTCCCTTGGCGCTTTTTGATCTCGAAGCATATTATCATTCCGGAGAGAGGGTAGTTTTTGATGTGAAAGATTGTTTGTTCCAGGGGTTGATACTGAGGGAGAAGGATTTTAGGGCATTTGTTAAGGCTACGGATTGGTCGGAAATGCAGGGGAAGAATGTGGCAGTGATTTGTTCTGTAGACGCCATTGTTCCAACCTGGGCCTATATGTTATTGGTTTCCGCCATTTCACCCTTTGCTAACGAAGTAATTTTCGGGAATCTTGAAGACCTTGAACAAGTATTATATCAACGAGCCTTTGAGCGAATAAACTGGGAAGAATTCAGAGGAGCGAAAGTAGTAGTGAAAGGTTGTGGAAAATTGCCGGTTCCAACTTTTGCATATGTGGAGGCGACACAACGACTTTTAAAACTTGCGAGTAGCATCATGTACGGAGAGCCCTGCAGTACGGTGCCCGTTTACAAAAAGCCGAAACAGAAATAAGCTCAAAATTTTTTCGACACCTAACTCATTGATTTCCATGATTGGGATTATAATTCGACTTGATTTAAAGATTTACTTTCAGGAAAAAGTTTGGAATTAATCGGGGCTTTGCTACCTTTGCATTCCAATTGATGAACAGCCGGTTCATTTTTAAAGCTTGAAAAGTAAAATAAAAATCTCTGAATTTTTATTTGGAAGATAAGGAAAAACTTACTTATCTTTGCAGCCCGCTTTCAACG
>CAZWQB010000039.1:2067-19751 GCA_964636035.1 uncultured Roseivirgaceae bacterium | reverse complement strand
TGTCTTATTCGAGACGATCGGCGCTGATTGTACAAGGTTTAGTAAAGCGTGAGGAACTTAAATTTCTCTGAATCTTGAACTATAAAACCCCCTCAGCCCCGGGACTACGCCCGGGACAGCTCCCCCTGAAGCGGGGAGCCCTAAGCAACGGTGAGCGGTGCTAAACAATTGTAATTTGTACAAAGACCCAAACGCTCATAAACCTTAAACCTTAAACTTCAAACTTTGAACTATGAACCTTGAACTATGAACCTTGAACTCTGAACCTTTAATTCTGAACCACTTCTCTCTTCCATCTTCCAACAGGACGCACCTACGGAGCGTATTTCTCATTATAATGTTTTTCTACAAACAGGAGGCCCCGCTGGGGCCTGGGGTATGGTCCCCCTGAAATCTTAAACCTTAAACTTTGAACCTAAACCCTGAACCCTGAACCCTTAAACTTTAAACCTTAAACTCTAAACTTTGAACCCTGAACTATGATTCGCACTATGAACTATGATTCATGCTTTTAATTTCCGACAGCATTTTAGCCACATGTTCCTGAGCTTCAAACAAACTATCATAAACGGCAATGATCCTATGGTCTTTGTCTAATAAATAAGAGATTCTTTTTGTGACTCCTATAATAGGGATACTTGCCTTGTATTTTTTTGCCACTTCCCCTTTAGTGTCTGCAAGCAATTCAAATGGTAGCTTGTATTCGGCCTTAAACTTTAAATGAGTTTCCACGGAATCTTTGCTAATGCCCACAATGCTCGCGTTTGCGCCTTTGAACTCGGAAAACTCATCTCTGTATGAGCAGGCTTCTTTGGTGCATACATTTGTAAAGTCTCTGGGGTAGAAATAGATGATGCAGGGCTTTCCCGCAAGTTCTTTCGACAAAGTGAATTGTCCGTTGGTGGAGGGGAGAGAAAAATCTGGTGCTTTTGTGCCAACCGCTAATGCCATATTATTTAAAATTAAAGTAAATCAAATCTGGGAGGTCTAACTCAAAAAACTGAAGAATGGTTACACTTCCAACATAACCATAATCTTTACTCTGAACCTTGAACTATAAAACCCCCTCAGCCCCGGGACTACGCCCGGGACAGCTTCCCCCTGAAGTGGGGAGCCCTAAGCAACGGTGAGCAGTGCTAAACAATTGGAATTCGTACAAAGACCCGAACGCTTAAACTTCAAACTTCAAACTTCAAACTATGAACTATGAACCTTGAATTCTGAACCACTTCCCACTTCCATCTTCCTACTTCCATCTTCCAACAGGACGCACCTACGGAGCGTATTTCTCATTATAATGTTTTTCTACAAACAGGAGGCCCCGCTGGGGCCTGGTTTATGGTCCCCCTGAGCCTTAAACTTTGAACCTTAAACCCTGAACCCTGAACCCTGAAACTTTAAACCACAATCCCTAATCCCTAATACCCAATCCCTAATCCTTCATCCCGATATGGTTATATCATAATAATCCTTATTTTTACACATTATCAACTTGAGTAAAAAAAGATTGCTAGCTTTAAATTATGGATTTAGCCGGAAAGAAAATTTTAATAGTAGAGGATGAAGTAAATCTCAGGAGTTTGTTAGCTCAGATACTTAGTCTTGAGGGCTTTAAAGTTTTCACAATTGGTGATGTAGCAGGGGCGAGGGAAATCCTTAGATCAGATGACATTCATTTGGTGATCACAGACGTGATGCTCCCAGATCTGAACGGAATGGACTTCACGCGTGAAATTAAATCCAGTTACCCGCTGGTGGAGGTAATTGTTTTAACTGCTTTTGGAAATGTGAAGGACGGGGTAAAAGCAATGAAACTAGGTGCTTTTGACTACCTCACGAAAGGAGATGGCGATGAAAAGCTTCCGCTGGTGGTAACAAAGGCCGTTGAAAAGGCGGCATTAAACCGACAACTGATGGAGTTGGAGCACCGGCTCGAATCAAAGTCCAGCTTTGCAAAACTCATAGGCAAGTCGCCTTCGGTGCATAAGATGATAGAACTCGCAAAAAAAGTAGCAGTTACGGATACTACAGTACTTTTGATGGGGGAGACAGGTACCGGAAAGGAACTGCTTGCCGAAGCCATCCACCTGGCCAGTAGGAGGAGAAAGGGGCCATTTATAGCAATCAATTGTGCAGCCATTCCGAAAGACTTACAGGAATCCGAACTTTTTGGCCATAAAAAGGGATCTTTTACAGGTGCCAACGCGGATAAAAAAGGCTATTTTGAAGTGGCCGACCGCGGTACCATCTTCTTGGATGAATTGGGCGAAATGAGTGGTGACCTGCAGGCTAAATTATTGCGTGCCCTGGAAATGCGGGTGATTCACAAGGTAGGAGACACAACACCTATTCCCATTGATGTGCGCATTATTGCGGCCACCAACAAAGAGCTGCTGAATCAGGAAAACAACTTCAGAAAGGATTTATACTATAGATTGAGTGCCTTTACAATAGACCTGCCGCCGCTTCGTGAGCGTAGGGATGACATAGAATTACTGGCGCTGCATTTTGTGAAAGTCAATGCTGAAAAAATGAACAAGTCCATTGAAAAGATCAGCTCTGAATTTCTGTACCATCTCAAATCCAATAACTGGCAAGGCAACATCAGGGAACTCAAGAATGTAATAGAACGAGCAGTAATTTTAGCAGAAGACAAGGAGCTGAACGCAGACACTTTACCTGATGAAATGGTAAAAGGACAGCACAATCCCGGAGGAGTAGATTGCTTGTCGGTTGACCTGAAAAGTATAGAGAAGAATCACATTCAGAAAGTGCTGGACCTGGTGCATGGAAACAAGTCGGAAGCTGCAAAAAAGCTGGAAATAGGGTTGGCTACCTTGTATAGGAAGATTAAAGAATACGAGCTGGAATAAGGCCCAACTTATCTTTTCGGACCTTTTTTGGTTTTGATCAGCAAAGGAATCATTTACAATTACTACTACAATGCGGCTAAAGACGCAAATCATATTAGGCTTTTTATTCATTCTTATTCTTACCCTGGTGCTTTCCGGAATTTTTGTGTATTACCTAAACGGCATCGGTCAGAATTATGAAACCATACTGAAGGGGAATTATCGTTCTGTGAAGGCTACCAAAGAGTTGTTGGTCTCTGCCTCTAAAATAGATCAATTGTTGGGCAAAATCAGCCTTGGCAATAACTACAGCGCCCCTATTTTAAAGGAAATTCTTATTACAGAGCAGGGCATATTCGAAAAAAATCTTACCGTATGCAAGGAAGCCATTCATGGATTGGGAGAGGAACAAATTGTGAACAACCTCGAGAATGAATTTCGGCGTTATTTGGCAGACATCAGCAGACTTGACAGCGTAGAAGATAAGCGAGGTTATTATTTTACAGTCTTACAAAGACAGAACGAAAATCTGCGGCTGGTGATTACCAACCTCATCGATTTAAATTATACTGAGCTGAGTAAAAAGAATGCCGAGGCGCACCAACTTTACTATAACGCCAGAATATATGTGTTCATATTTACGATAGCCATCATGGCCATTGGGTTTATTGCCATTTACAACATACCCAATCGAATACTTAAACCAATTCATGAGCTTACTTTAAAGATAAAAAACATGGCTTTGGGACAGTATGATCATGAGTTCAATGAGAATGCCCCGGGCGAAATTGGTGATTTGAGCAGGGCAGTAAAAATACTCAATGAGCGTCTGTCTGATTATGAAGCTTCCAATCTTGCAGAAATTACCGCCCAAAAAAGAAGAATAGAGTCGCTTATTAAAAATCTGAATGATGGACTATTACTACTGAATGAAAAAAAAGAGATCATTTTGATAAACACCGCGGCTTGTGAAATCCTGGATATACCTGAAGAAAAATTGATTGGCCAAAATGCTGTCGATCTTTCGGTCAGAAGCAATGTGATTAGAGAATTACTTCAGACTATAAAACAATCTGAGGAGGATCCCGAATTTCTTGCTGAAGAAGAGCTCAAAAATTTCATCAAAGTAAATCATGAAGATGGTGCCCAGGAATTTTATACCAAAGAAATTCTTACGGTTTATAATCATAATGAGAATTCGGAATCCACATCTTTGGGCTACATCATCACGCTAAAGAATATTACGACCTACAAAAAATCTGACGAGGCAAAAACCAGTTTTATAGCTACAGTCTCACATGAGCTCAAAACACCACTTTCTGCGTTAAATATGAGTGTGATGTTGCTTCAGGATCAAAGATTTGGCTCACTCAACCCCGATCAACAAAAAATCGCCGGATCCATGAAGAGTGAAGTGCAGCGACTGATCAGGATTGTCACGGAGTTGCTGGACCTTTCAAAAGTGGAGACGGGTAATATCGAACTTGAGAAAAAAGTGGTGAATGCCCACGACCTTATTGCGTATTCTACCTCTCCTATACAGTCACAGTTAGATGGAAAAAATATCACCCTTGAAAAAATAATTGACCCGGCAGTTAAAGATTTGATGGTGGACGCAGAAAAGATTTCCTGGGTGCTCATCAACCTGCTCAATAATGCCATGCGTTACACAAAGGAAGGAGGCACAATTAGCTTATCGGTTCGGAAAAAGCAGGATGCCGTGGAGTTCTCCGTGCAGGATTCTGGACCCGGGATTGGAAAAGATGATCTTCATAAGATCTTTAAAAAATTTGTCCAGATTCGGAAGAATGGACAGAAAAACTCAGGGAGTCTCGGCATTGGCCTGGCCATTTCAAAGGAAGTAATCGAAACACACGAAGGGCAGATCGGTGTTGAAAGCGAAATTGGAAAGGGCGCTCGCTTCTTTTTTACAATTCCTGCGTGAGCGCATGTATTCTTCTCATTATGATAGGGGTTTTATCATATTGATATTATCAACGGTAGCATTTTAATATTTTCGCGTTTTATTTAAGGATAAACGGCATTCCTAAGAAATTTTTTATCCTGGCACACTTCATGCAATCTTCCTGGTATCCAATAAGGATAAGATGTCAATTTTTTTAACTATTACCACTTTTTAACATAGACATCAAATTTTTTTATTCTTATTATTTTTTCAAAGACATTTTTTCACTAAAACGCGCCTGTAAACGGGCGCATTTTTTTTGCCTATTGGTCACAAGTCCACGGATATGCGGTGCAATGTCGTTAAGTAAATTTTTTTAATACCTCATCCCAACCCTTCTCCTAAAGAGAGAAGGGGCAAAGGTCTTAACTTAACTTAACGACATTGAGTATGCTGAGCAGTCCTCGCATAACAGATAGCATCTATGGGAAACCTGTATATTTGGCTTTCGCCGATCATCTGTATAATTTTAGTTTTCCATTATTTTTTCTTTCAATGATATTCCTTTAACTTAATAACTAAATAAATTCCGATGAGAAAGATAAGTGTGATTTTTTATAGTTTGATGTTTGTAGTGGCAGCCGCAACTGCGCAGAAAATACCTTCGCAAGAAGTACAAATCAAAGGCGCCTTGCTGGCAGCGCCGCAAACTTTGGGAGAGGATGCTACCGTTTATGGCTTTGATGAAAAAGGAGCATTTAAAGTGCTGAAGAAAGGTTCAAATCATATGATCTGCCTTGCAGATGACCCTGCAAAAGAAGGATTTAGCGCATCATGCTACCATCAGGATCTGGAGCCTTTCATGGCTCGGGGCAGAGCGCTAAGAGAAGAGGGGAAAGATTTTCAGGAAATTACTTCCATTCGGGAAGAAGAAGTGAAAAGCGGTAAATTGAAGATGCCTGCGGATGGCTCCACGTTGTTTGTGTTCTATGCACCGAAAGAAGCTTACAATATGGAGACCGGTGAAGTCAGGAATGGGTCCTTTCGATACGTGGTTTACATCCCTTATGCCACGCCTGAAACCACAGGCTTGCCACTCAGTCCTTCGGCACCCGGTATGCCCTGGCTCATGGATCCCGGGACGCACCGCGCCCACATCATGATTACGCCACCACCTAATGAATAGGGCCGGGAACACCATAACTTCAGAAGTTTTGTATCAATTTGCAGCCCGGAATCGAATAGGCGCAGAAGCCGGGGGCTCCTCTAAAGATAGAAAAATGAGAACTTCGGAAGTTTTAAAATTGGGCTGCTATCTTCCAAAAAAAACTTCCGAAGTTTAGGTAGCCGTGGGCGGCAGCGCTTTATAAAACCTTAAGAACCAGCAGGATGCTTCTTGTGTATTGCAGGCAAAACTTCTGAAGTTGTGCTCTTTTAGGATTTGTTTTCTGCTAGCCAACCACCTATCGCCTACGCATTTTACCTGCCTACTGCCCCAATGCCTGCTGTTTATTGGCCCCTTAAACTCAAGGTGGTACGGCTTTAAGCTGAAGATGGTTCAAAGCACCCGCCAGCCCATGCCCCAGTCCTAGCTCTCTCTTATTACTTTCAAGCCTTTTGTCCACCGGACAATTTCATTGAGCATGGTTTGCGCCGCCTTTTCCGAAATCTCATTGGCCTCCAGTTCCTGATTGTCGTTGATGTTTTGTGCGAAAAAAGGAAAGTTAACCATTTCTGTAATCGGCACCATCTTGAACACAGAAAGATCACTCTTTAGATTATTTGCAGCTCTGGTACCTGCAGACACCCCTCCATAGCTGACGATTCCAGCGGCCTTGTACGCCCATTCCTGAACCAAATATTCCAGTGCGTTGCGTAGGGGAGCAGGATAATTGAAATCATATTCCGCGGTTACAAAAATAAATGCATCTGCTTCCTCTATTTTGGCACTCCATTTTTTTGTGTGTGCATGCTCATATTGTTTCTGAGAGGGATGTTTGGGTTCGTTCATCAGGGGAAGATTAACTTCTCCGAGATCTAGAAGCTCTACATTAAAACTACCATGGCTTTTTGCCCGTTCCGCAATCCATTTTGCTACAATAGGACCTTTTCTGCCTGGTCTGACGGTTGAAGAAATTACCTTAAGGTTTATCATAAACTTTTTGTTAACCAACAAAATACCATCATCAATGTTTCGATATTGATGGGGTGTAAAATGGTTCCTCGTTGAAATGCCGTTACATGAAAAGCGAAGATACGTTTGCCCGCGAAAGCATAGCTAAATCTGGTTGTTAAGGGGCTACAGGTTTTTAGTCACTAAATAAACCTTATTGCCTTAGGTTAGGTAAAAACGGTAATTCCGGAAATTGAAAGATATTGATCCACCATCTGGTTGCGGCTGATTTAAGATTAGTCTCCTTGACGTCCGGTAAGCGGGTCTAAGGCCCAATAATTAGTAGATTATTTTTCCTAAATTTATGTATGATTGATCCTGCTTCACTTTTAAAGGTATTTAAGGCTTCTCCTGTACCAGGATTGCTTTTGCAGCCCAATGCTCCGGTGTTTACAATTGTGGAGGTTACAAAATCGCTCTCGGAGATTTGCGGTAATGAAGGAGCTGAAGTGTCAGATCGGGGGTTTTTTGAAGTTTTTTTTCAGGAAGGAAAATCAGAAGCATCAGAATACAATCATGAAATCAGGAAGATGCTTCGTCAGGCGATTGAAGAGAAAGCACCTCAACAGGGAATCTGGCCGCAGCATGTTGGCTACGGGTCGGAAAAAAAAATATTGGCATCACGCGATTTTACAATTACCCCTATACTTTCTGAAGCAGGCGAGATATCTTATATTTTCCTTTGTTTTGAGGAGCCACGGAATACACCATTGAAGGGCCCCGGAACAGTGGAAAAAATTGCAGAATCGTCCCTTGATGTGATTTGTGGCATCGATGATGAAGGGCGCTTTCTTACCGTGAATACTGCTGCTGAACGCTTGTGGGGTTATCCGGTCAACTTCCTCCCAGGAAGGAAATTTTTGGACTTTGTCTATGAGCCAGATATCGAAACGACGATGAAATCAGGGCTGGCCGTAAAGGAAGGTAAAAATCTGCGTTTTTTTGAAAATCGAATTGTATGTAAAAACGGCAAACACATGACCATGGTGTGGTCGGCAAAATGGGACGAAGAAGACCGGGTGTTTTACTGCATTGGAAAAGACGCTACTGAAAAGAAAAAGGCCGAGTTTGAAATGCAACTAATGATTGATAATACGGATGAGGCTTTTGTTTTGCTCGATAAAAACCTCCTTATCACTGCATATAACCGGGTTTTTTTTCGGCTTTACAAGCATTTTTTTGGGAAGGAAATCAAGAAGGAAGTATCAATACTAGAATATGCCATTGCGGATAACCAGTCGCACTTGCTGCACATTTATGAAAGCGTGCTACAGGGAGAGATTAAAACGTCTGAAATTACAGTCCCATTTCCGAATAAACCGCCTAGAGTCTTTGTTTTGAAGTATAAGCCAGCCCGAAATAGTGAAGATGAGGTAATGGGAGTATTTATTACGATAAAGGACGTGACTGAAGCAACACTTGCAAAACAAAAATTAGAAGCTTCGGAGGAAAAATACAGAATGCTGTTTTATAACAGTCCCAAGGCGATGTGGATTTACGACCTGGAGACGTTCAGGATTTTAGATGTAAATGATACCGCAGTTCAAAACTATGGATATTCGCATAATGAATTCTGTAACCAGACTGTATGGGACTTACGAGCTGATAAGGATTTTCAAAAGATTCTGGCTCTTCAACAAGAGGTCCAGGAAAAGGACGGAAGGATATACTTTGGCAAAGACCTGCATAGTAAAAAAGACGGGCGCCTTATAACTGTTGAACTCTTTGGTTTTAGAATAAGCTACGATCAAAAAGAAGCCGTGGTGGTGGTGAGCAGCGATATCACAGATAAGGAAAGGATAATAGAGCAACTTAAAGCCAACGAAGCAAAACTGTTGACCGCACAAAAAATAGCCAGGTTAGGTTATTGGCAACTGCAAGTGCAGGGAAAAGAGTTTTACTGGTCAGACGAAATTTACAACATTTGGGGCGTGTCAAAAGAAGGTTTTGATATAAACCGGGATTCTTTAAAAACCATTCATCCGGAGGATATCGACCTGTTCTTTAAACATAAAGAAGCCTTGATAGAGGGAAGGGGTTGGGTTGATTTCGAACACAGAATCATTTTGCCAGATGGTTCCGTGAAGTGGGTCCATGAAAAGGGAGAAGTAATTAAAGATGAAAATGGTGAACCGGTAATTATAGAAGGAACCGTTCAGGATATTACGGAGGCGAAGCTCCTGGAATTGTCTTTGGCTGAAAGCAACCAACGGTACGAATACGTAACGAAGGCGACCTCTGACGCAATATGGGACTGGAACCTGATCACAGATGAGATATTCTGGGGAGAAGGATTTAACACCCTCTTTGGTTATGACATAAGCCAGTTGAATTCCGATAGTAGTTCATGGAAAAACAATATTCATCCTGATGATTATGAGAGGATTCAGGAAGAAGTAAATACTGTAATACGGGGTGCGGATTCATTTTGGACCAATGAATACAGGTTTAAGAAAGCGGATAACAACTATGCTTTTGTCTTAGACAGAGGCTTCGTAATCCGTGACGATAAGGGAAATGCCATTCGTATGGTAGGGTCATTGCAAGATATCAGCCGTCAAAAAGAAGAGGAGCACAGGTTGAAGTTATTGGAATCTGTGGTAACCAATACCAGCGATGGGGTGCTCATTCTTGAGGTCGGATCCCAAGAAACTGCCCTTCCGAGAATTATTTATGCCAATGAAGCACTTTGTCAGATGACGGGCTATTCAAGTGATGAACTGATAGGAAAATCCCTTGCGTCTTTTGAAAGAGCAGAAGGCAGTAATCCTGATTTCCATCAGCTTTTAGAAGCATTTGGAAAGCGGCATACGTTTGAGAGAACTGCAATAGTTAATACTAAAAGCGGAGATTTACTTTGGGTAAATACAACATATAACCCGGTGTCGAATAAAGCAGGCGAGTTTTTCCAGTGGGTTTCCATAAATCGAAATGTAACACAGCGTAAAAATGAAGAAACAAAAAAAGCACTGCTGGCCGAAGTAAGTCAGATCTTTAATGGTACTTATGACCTGAAAAAGACATTGCAGGAGGTACTTAAAAAATTGGAGTCGTATGGGGATTTTAGTCTTGCAGAAATCTGGCTGACGGGATTTGACCGAAACCAGATCAATTTGGCTGCCTGGCATGGTACTACAGCGCAGGTCGCGACATTTTATAGCCAAACAGCTGACCTCAGGAGTTTTGAGATTGGCAAAGGTTTTCCGGGAGTGATATGGCAGAAAGAGAAAGTGCAACTTTGGAAAGCCCCAGACAGGAATGAGCGGTTTTTGAGAAGAGATGCTTTGGAGCGTGCCGGAATAGATGCCGTTTTAGGATTTCCGCTTATTTATAATGACGAAGTGATAGGCGCACTTGTATTGGGTTTTGATCATTACGGTGAATGTAGTGGCCACTTTAAAAATTTGTTTGAGAGCTTTACTCCGCATTTAAGTGCCGAAATCAAAAGAAAGCAACTGGAGCGAGATCTGAATCAAATCTTTGAATTTTCGCCAGACATGATTTGTATTGTGGGCAATAAAGGGTATTGCAAAAAGACTAATCCAGCAATGAGCCGAATATTGGAGTATTCTCAAGTTGAGTTATTGTCCGTTCCTATGGATGACTTTGTTCATCCTGATGATAAACAAAAAACAGTAGTAGTATTTAAGGATCTATTAGAGGGGAAAAACACAGACTATTTTGAGAACCGGCTGATCTCCAAATCCGGCAAGATTTTCTGGCTTGCCTGGACTGCTACTTCCGGCACTGAGGAGGGCTCTTTTTTCTGTATAGCCAAAGACATCTCTGAAAAGAAAAAGCTGGAGCATCTTTTGAACGAAGCCAACCGCCTGGCAAGGATAGGAAGCTGGGAATTCAATATAAGGGAAAACCGGCTTTTTTGGTCTGACATCACTAAGGAAATTCACGGTTATGATGCGAGTTTTACTCCTAGCCCAAGCCAGGGCACAGACCATTGTAAGTCTGGGAAAGACAAAGAATTGCTTGAACAAGCAGTAGCTAATGCTATGGAGAATGCGACAGGGTGGGATTTGGAAATACAGATAATTACGGCGGATGGCAAAGAAAAGTGGGTAAGGACCATCGGGGAGGTAGAGTATTTTGAGGAGCAGCCCTATAGGATCTATGGTAGCATGCAGGATATAGATGCACGAAAAAGGGCAGAAGAAGCATTGCGGAAAACCAACGAAGTGCATGCAATCATATCGAAAACCATCAATGATTCGATTTGGGAGTGGGATGTAATCAGCAACGAGATTACCCGGCCAGGGAAGAAATTAGAACCTTTGCTAGGCTATGAAGATGTGCCTCCGGAAGAGGTTAGTACGTTTTTTCATAGTCGAATTAAGCCTTCAGACAAAGAGCGGCTGTTTTCCAAGCTGTGGGAGTATGTAAACGACCCAACTAAAACCTACTATGAAGACGAATATAGAATTCTGAGAGCTGACGGTAAATACGCCACCATTTACGATAGAGCGTTCATATTGAGAGATGAAAGTGGAAAAGCAATCAGGATGATAGGCTCATCCCAAGATATTTCGAAGCTTAAAGAAAATGAAATCCAATTGAAATCATTGAATGAAGCACTTGAGAAGCATGTAAAAGACCTGGCCGCTTCTAATGCCGAACTTGAGCAGTTCGCATACATTGCTTCCCATGATTTACAGGAACCACTTCGCATGGTGACAAGCTTTTTGTCGCAAATAGAAAAGAAGTATGGTGACATACTCGATGAAAAAGGTCGGCAATACATCTACTATGCGGTGGATGGGGCCAAAAGGATGCGGCAGATTATTTTGGATTTGCTTGAGTTTTCGAGGGTGGGCAGAACTGAAGATGATTTAGAAGAAATTGATGTAAACGAGCTACTGGAGGAAATTTCTATATTGTTTAACAAACACATTACCGAAACCAGCGCCACCGTTTCATGGTCCCTAATGCCGGCCATTAAAGCATTCAGATCACCCTTGAGGCAGGTATTCCAAAACCTGATAGGCAATGCACTTAAATACCAAAAGCCTGATATAAATCCTGTAATACAGATTGGTTTTGAAGAACAGGATAGGTATTGGAAGTTTTGGGTGTCGGACAATGGGATTGGAATAGATGCGGAGTATTTTGAGAGAATATTCGTTATATTTCAGCGTCTGCACAACAAAGATGAATATTCAGGAACGGGCATAGGCCTGGCCATTGTGAAGAAGATTGTGGAAAACATGGGCGGGAAGATCTGGATTGAGTCAGAGTTAGGCAAGGGTACTATCTTTTATTTTACGATTGCAAAATGATTCAGGGAGGTACGCGTTCAGTTCATATTTTATTGGTAGAAGATAACGAAGGTGATATTCTGCTTACCAAAGAGGCTTTCGATGAATCGGGACTTCCCATCAGAATTAGTGTGGCAAAAGATGGAAAGGAGGCCATCGATTTTCTCACCAAAGATGGAAAATATAAGGACGCAAAATTGCCTGATTTGTTACTCTTAGACATCAATTTGCCAAAAAGGAATGGAATGGAGGTACTTCGCTTTATCAAAAGCAGTGAAGACCTTAAACACATTCCTGTAATCATATTAACCACTTCATCTTCAGAAAGGGATATCATTGAATCCTACAAAAATTATGTAAATTGCTACATCACAAAGCCTGTAGAAGTTGAAAGTTTCCTGAGTGTCGTGTCCAAAGTGGGAGATTTGTGGATTTTAACAGCGAAATTACCTTTTCAAAATAAGTTTTAATGGTTAAGGACAAAGGGAGCTTTAGCATTTTGGTAATAGAAGATAATCCCGGAGATTTCCTTCTCGTAGAAGAATATTTGTCAGATCAGATATTAAATCCTTATATTTTCAACGCGAGGAATTTCCAGGAAGCTAAGAGCGTATTGTCAAAAGGTGTTGCCGCCTTTGACGTTATTCTACTTGACCTTACCCTGCCGGACAAGAGTGGGAAAGAACTGATATGCGAAATCCTGAAAATTGCGCCAGACCGTCCGGTTGTTATTCTGACAGGATATCTAGACATTGAATTTAGTATCCAATCCATTTCCATGGGTATTTCTGACTACCTTTTAAAAGATGAACTAAATGGCACCTCACTATACAAGACCATTATATATTGTATAGAAAGGCGGAAAAGAACGACACAACTAAAAGAGTCGGAAAAGAGATACAGCGATCTTTTTCATTTGAATCCTCAGCCCATGTGGGTCTATGCACTCAATTCATTAAAATTTCTTGACGTAAACGCTGCGGCAATCGATCACTATGGCTATACCAGGGAAGAATTTTTAAACTTAACCACGAACGAACTAAGCTACAACGATGATGATTCGGCTTCTAAGAAGAGTTTGGAAAGTGGGAGCGAAGGCATTTTAAAAGGTAGCTACCGACATTTGAAAAAAAGCGGGGAAATCATTCAGGTGGAGCTGAGAGGATATGTAATGAGCTATAAGGGACAGAGAGCAGAGATAGTTATCGTAAATGATATTACAGAAAAATCAAAATTTATTAGTGCAATTCAGGATCAAAATAAGAAGTTAAGAGATATTGCCTGGATGCAATCTCATGTCATACGAGCACCATTGGCACGTATGATGGGTCTTATCGATTTGATAAAATCCGAGGATAAATCAGTAGTGGACAATGAAAATCTGCTAGATCATCTGCGTGCTTCTGCACATGAACTGGACAACCTTATTCGGGACATCTCTGACAAAACGTCGAAGGTAAAGCTAAAAAAATAGTATCTTTTAAGCTTTACAAGGATTATAATACCCCCTTCAGCTTAATAGCTATGCCTTTTGGACTAAAAGCGCCCTTTGCTTCCTGATACCTTCTCTCCCGGGGCAGGTGGCCAAAATGTTTCTTAAATGCAGCACTAAAATGAGTGGCATGCTTATATCCCAGTCTTTCTGCAAGATCTGAAATCCGGATCAGTGGGTCCAGGAGCATCGTTTTCGCCATTTCCATCTTATAAGAATGGAGGAATCCAAAGACAGTCTCTCCAAATACCAGTTTGAAATGCTTCTTTAAATGGTATTCGTTTGTGCCTACTTCATGGGCAATGCTTTTAAGTGTCAGCCCGTCATTCATTCTATGGATAAGAAGTTTCTTCACCATATACATTTTCTCAATTTCCTCTTCCTTCAGAGGAATTGTAACCATCTTTTTTTCTTTCCTGATTAAAATAGCCCACTGTAACATGAGCAGTTCTATCACCTTTGCCTCCACGAAATGATAGCGGGTTTCTTCCGGTTCATCCACTTCAATCAGCTGGTGGAGGGCCAGTGCTAATTTATAATTGAGAGGTAGGTTGGTGTTACTGAGTAAACAGAGGCCATCACCGCACATGTCGATCTGATTATGGAATTCCTTAAGCCTCGCAACCTGGGGAATAAAAAATTTCTTGAAATGGGTGTGCTTGATGTAGATAACCACCCCCTCAAACTTCTCGAGCGGTGAAACCTGTAATTCTACTTCCTGGTTGCCAAAATAGACCATATTGTGGTGTCGTCCTTCTATTTCAAAAAACAAGCTGGGAACCTTTCTGACGACATATTTACATTTACCGCTCAAACAAAAGACCATTTGTGCGAAATCAGCAGGCATATTCAGCAAGGTGGTTTGGGCTACCTTTTTATCCATCTTCACATACCTGTAGTAGATATTCTCCGACAGGTATTCATAACCACTTCCATGTGGAAAACGCAACGCTCTTACTTTGCAATTGGAAGGATTGAGTTCTTCATCATTGGAGGCAAAAATGGGTTCCTCTTCAAGTAAACTTTTAAAAATCCCTTCATTAATTACTCCTTTTGACGTCATCCTTTATTCCTTTTAGAGTTGCTTCCCGCTGAGGTCAGTTTCTATATTTGTAAAATTATCTTTTTTAGAATAAGTCTAAATAAAGATAGCAAAAATACGCAAGAATTTTGAATGCGAGGCAACTTCTGTTATTGAAAACATTTATTTTTCATGGTTTTGGGGCTTTTCACAGCGCCTCCATGGCAGAGATGTTATTATGGAATAGAGTCTGTTGAGCTTTTTATTCAGACCGTCATCTACGTGTAGCACAAGCGGCAGGAAATGGATTGTTCGCAATCATTTTTTGTGGCCCAACTAAAATATAACAATGTCAAGAGCTAAAAAAAACCAAACCTGGCCAAAGATTAGAAAATTTTTCAATGATATCCATCTTTGGGTCGGTCTGATCAGTGGGCTTATCATTATAGTGGTATGTCTGAGTGGGACTATCTATGTATATAATACGGAGCTGCGGGAAATGGCGGCACCGCATTTGCACGAAGTAGAGGTGCCTGAAGATGCATTGCGGCTTCCTGCTGATGAAATTATTGCGCAGGTCAGCGAGTTTGCTGGAGGAAAAGTAAGTTCGATATCCATCCCTAATGACATTTCCAGAACTTATCAGTTAAACGTACGGAAAGAAGGAGACAAAAGCCGCTTCGGTACGACCTACTATGTGAACCCGTACACGGGAGATATTGTAGGGGATTCCAATGAAGAAACAGCTACCGGCACCTTCATGGGGTATATGTTTAGCCTGCACAGGTGGTTGCTTTTGGATAAAATTGAAGAGCCAATTTTCGGAGAGCTTGAAAACCGGAAGCTCGGAAGCTATATCACGGGTACCGCCACGATACTTTTTACGCTTGGAGTAATAACAGGAATGATCATCTGGTTTCCCAGGAAATTAAAAAACTGGAAGCAGGGGTTAAAGATAAAGTGGAGCGGGAGTTGGAAGAGAACCAATCACGATTTGCATAACTCATTGGCTTTTTATTCCATAATTATCTTGTTTTTGATGGGAATTACAGGACCTCAGTGGTCGTTTCCCTGGTATAGAACCGCGCTGCAAAAAACCTTGGGGACTTATGAGGAGAAAGGCCCGGGAAGTGAGCGAGGCGGTCGAGGGGCTGAGCGGGGTAAGAACGAAGCCTCTGAAAGTCAGAATGCCCAGGTTGAGGAGCAGCCCAAAGTGGCTCCCTTGTCGATTGAATCCTACCTTGCATCTGCAGACCTCGAATTACCCTACGACGGAGATTACCGAATAAATGTCGGGTCTACAGAAGGTCCTGTCGAAATCAGCAAAAGCAGAGTAGGCTTTTTCGCCCCAGCAGCCGGCGATAAGATTACAATGGATCCAGCTACTGCTGAGATAATTTCAAAAGAAATATTTAGAGAAAAGCCATTCAATGAGCGTATAGCCGGATCGATAAAAGCCCTGCACCTGGGCGACGTATACGGACAGTTTTCCAAGCTGCTGTATTTCATCTCATGTCTGATAGCTACCAGTCTTCCAATTACCGGAACGCTGATATGGCTGAATAAAATGAAGAAAAAGCCGACTAAGAAGAAGGAAAAGAAAGTGGTGGAAGAGAAAGAGGTATTGGTTTAGGGTCCTTCTTTAGGATCGCCAGCAGGGGGCTTCTTTAGTTACGTCATCGCGAGGCTTTTTATTCCGGTCTGGTCGTAGCGTCTCGCTACGACCCAGCATTCACGAGCATCCCGCTCATTTTTTCGTTAGGTTCAGCGTTTCTTCTAATAAACTGGACTTGTCTTTCAATTACCTTTTATTCCAGAGCGGACGCTCAGAATGAGTAAGTCTTAGCGGGTCGCTAAGACTAGGAATGCGTCCAGTGACACTGGATTTTGCGTCTGGTGCCGACTCTGGTCGTAGCGTCTCGCTACGACCCTTTTTCAGCATCCCGCTCTCGTAGTTGCACCATCTACTGTTCTCAATTAATCAGTCATAGACAGATTTCTGGGTTGCTATTAAGATGCCTGGCAGCGCTGAAATAATTTGCATTTTTTACTTTGGATGCATAATTTACTAATCAATAAAAATGCTATGGATAAGTCACAACAAACACGTATAACTGGGCTCTGGTCGTAGCGTCTCGCTACGACCCTTTATTCTCAAGCGTCCGCTTGATTTTCCTTGGTTGGTCTGGATGTTTTCTAGGAAAACTGGACTTGTGTTTCAACCACACTTGTTTTTATGAGAGCGGGACGCTCAATGCGGGTAAGTTTTAGCGGGACGCTAAGACTAGTGCAAAACGCTAAGACTAGTGCAAAAATGAAAATTATCACTCCAAATAATGTGTAATAGAAAGTAAAATTTAATTGAATTATTTTGAAAAGCTATGGGAAGAAAATACAGATTTAGTGACCAAGAAAAAATCTATTTTGTGACGTTTACCGTTGTCCATTGGATAGATGTTTTCACCAGGGACGTTTATCGGGATATTTTTTATCAGAGCATTAGCTATTGTCAGAGAGAGAAAGGCCTGGAAGTTTATGCATACTGTATAATGACGAATCATGTCCATTTGATCATTGGAAACAACGGAGCAACCGAATTTTCAAATATTATTCGTGATTTGAAAAGCTACACTTCAAGGAGCATCAGGAATGAAATTGAGGCAAACGAACAAGAGAGCAGGAGTTCCTGGATGATGTGGTTAATGAAGAAAGCAGGATTGCAAAATAAGCGAAATAAGGATTTTCAATTTTGGTTTCAGGATAATCATCCGATTGAATTGTCAACTAACGAAATGATGGATCAAAGGCTCGAGTATATTCACAACAATCCTGTTAAGGCAGGTTTTGTAGATGAACCAACAGCTTGGCTTCATAGCAGCGCGAGAGATTATGCAGGGGAAGGTAGAGGAAGGATAGATTTGATCTTGATTGACTGAAATTATTTTCGTCAAGTTTTTGTCGATTTGTAGTCAT
>CAZWQB010000039.1:0-1967 GCA_964636035.1 uncultured Roseivirgaceae bacterium | reverse complement strand
GCGTCGGGGCACTGGTCGTAGCGTCTCGCTACGACCTATCATTCTCGAGCGTCCGCTTGATTGTTAGTTTAAGTTCGCCTGGATGTTTTCTAGGAAAACTGACTTGTGTTTCAACCACGCTTGTTTTATGAGAGCGGGACGCTCAATGTGGGTAAGTCTTAGCGTCCCGCTAAGACTAGTGCATGGGAAATCAACGGCCCCGTTGCAAGCAATGTCAATTTACCAACGAACACCTACTCCACTACCTGCTCTTTAAACCCTTCTTTCAGCACTCCGGCGGCGCCGTAGGCGGAGCCCAGGGGAAAATCAGAGAAAATTATTTCGTAGTCATGTAAATAATGTTTCATTAACTCCACATACACCTGATTGTGGACAAAGCCGCCATCCACAAATACCTTTTTAATTTCTGAACTTCCCTGGGCTAGCTTTATTGAGGCTATCTGCAGTTTCACAAGTCCCCACATTACCTGATGGTAAGCTTCGCCATAGCTTTTGTAAGATTCCGGATGCCAATTGTTCTCCGGGAAAATTTCTTCTACCAGGGTATGATTTAAAATCGTTTGCGGATAATAGGTAGCGGCCACCGTTCCGGCTATCAGTTGGTCAATATAGGCTTCGTCTGCTTCTATCGATTTATAGAACTTGGGATCCTTGTGAAAAATGCTATTCAGTTTTTCCAACTGATGGTCCAGTTCATATCCCAGGAGAAACCTTGAAGCCTTTACCGGCTTGCCGTTAATGTTCAGATAATTTAAACATTGCCTTTGTAACTCATACGATGACAGGGGTTCTTTTGTAAATGGATTCAAAGTTATGCTCCAGGTGCCGGTTGAGATCAGCAAAAAAGGTTCTTTAGACCTTTGCATATACGATGCCAGTGCTGAAGAACTGTCATGGATGCCTACGCCTGTTCTAACAGAATGTCCGCAGATATTTGTTGTATAGGTTTGGGTAGTAGGAACGTAGGTGGGCAACAGTTTGTCAAAACCTTCTTTAACCACCCAGTCATGATATTGATTTTTGCCGTAATCCCACAGACGGGTATGGCAACCAATAGAAGTCGGTTCCGTCGTCAGCTTTCCGGTAAACAAATAGGAAAGATATTGCGGAAAATGCAACGTGTGCCTGATCTTGCTAAATAGTACTGGTTTGGTATGTTTCAGCCAGTACAACTGCAACCCTGAATTGAGCATCCCCAGGGTAGGGGACGCCGTTTCCAGATTATTTTCTTCCTCAGGATATTCCGCAAAGAATTTTTTCTCAAGCGCAGCAGGAAATTCCTTCAAATAGTTGTACAAAGGCGTAACGGGTTCTCCATCAGCATCAAGGTGTACCAGTGTGGCACCGTAGGTAGAGAAATTCAGGCCTGTGAGTTCGTATTCCGATGAATTACATATTGCGTCAATGGTATTCCTGATCCAGTCCGTTAATGCCTTCAGGTCGTCACAAGGATCTCCGTCCTCATCATGTACCAGAGGAAACTTGATATATTCTTCTTTAAGCTCCCGAAGATTTTCATCGAACAGGAAAAATTTTTTATTGGTTTTTCCAATATCAAAAATGGCTGTTACAGGTATGGGCATGCTTTATAATCCTGTGGTAAAAGTTTTCGCTCCTCTTTGTTTGATCAGTTGCTCTCGAACTTCGTTGCTTCTGTAGCTCCCGATCGGATCTAAAGCCGCCCCGGACCGCAATCTCGCTTCAGCCAGAAGAGGCCTGACATCGGTTCTGTAGGCGTTTTGTAAAATCTCTTGCGCCAGTACCGGATCGTTGCTTTCTCTTGCTCCTTCCAATGCCCTCCTGTTTATCAGTAATGCCTGCGCATACGCTATTTTAATGGCCTCTACAGATTGGAGCAAATCCTCGAGTGGATCTTTTACATTATGCGAAGCATCGATCATCCAGGCAGGAACCGGATTTTTAGACGCTGTATCTTCCATTCCTTCAACCAGTTCATTAAAGATCAG
>CAZWQB010000038.1:13765-19998 GCA_964636035.1 uncultured Roseivirgaceae bacterium | reverse complement strand
GTTGTAGAGGTGCCTATCAAAGTGATCATACCACCGCAGATGGTGGCAAAGGAGAGAGGAATGAGTAACTTAGAGGGTGATATGTTTTTTTTCTTGCCCCAATTGGATACGTAAGGCGTCATTGCTGCCACTACAGGTGTATTATTCATGAAAGAGGAGATGATTGATACCTGCGCCATCATAAGTAGCAGAAAGGAGCGATAAGTTTTGGCTGACCGGAATATCTTATCAAATAGCCGTTCAATGTTGAAGTTTTTTCTGATGCCTGCGGTGAGCAATATTAGCAATATGATACTTGCAATGGAAGGATTAGAGAAACCCCGAAGTAGCTCCTCTGTAGACAAAATGCCCACAATCACAAACAATATGACCGCCCCCAAAAAGCCAACCGGAGGACGGACCCATTCTTTGTAAACACATAAAAAAGTGATAAATATGGTGAGTATAACCAGATAAGCATCAAAAGGTGCCGGAATCATAGGACAGATTTAGGGGGAATGTCTTTAGTTGGATTTTAAGTTTCCAGGACAAGAAGGTAATTGTCAAAAAAGAATAATTAAATAATATTTTATTAATTGGAAGCTTCAGTTTCAAATTTACTATTTTTAGTCGCAAATCTATTCATTTTTTACAAAATCCAAAGAATCTCTATTGTGCCGCCCGTTCCTATTCAGGGACAGATCATCGAGCGTATCCATGAATGACAGAACAACGCGCGAGCGTAGATATCAATCCTGGAAATAAAGGATCTTGTTTCTGTTTGACGATCCATTATTGGCCAGGTCAGGTTTTTAAAATGAGATATAGGGGATATATTTTAGTAATTCGTCAGTACGATCTACCTTTACAAGATGCAGACACTCAATTTGCCGGAATGTGGGCTTGAAGTTCAAGCGAAAGACGGAATTGCCACTGTTTTTGATGTCTTACGCAGAAAGCATGTAGTACTCACTCCCGAGGAGTGGGTTCGACAGCATTTTGTACATTATTTAATCAAGCATTTAAACTATCCTAAAAGCCTGATTAAGCTTGAAAGAGGACATGCATTTAATACGCTGAAAAAGAGAAGTGACATCATAGTATTTGACAGAGAAGGGGCGGCTTTTATGTTGGTCGAATGTAAAGCCAGTCACATCAAAATAGAACAGAAGGTCTTCGTGCAGGCATCTGTTTATAATAAAACTATAAAAGCCAAATACCTGGTAGTGACTAACGGTATGCAGCATTTTTGCTGTCGGATTGATCAGGAAAACGGCGCCTATCAGTTCCTGGACCAATTGCCAACCTTTGACAGTTAACATTAACGTGCAACGTCGAGTGGTCATATAAGAAGGAAAATGATGAGGAGTTTTGTAGAAGGCCGAAATCATGCGACCTTCTACGGAGATTTAGTTCAGGTAAGAATCCACCTCAGTATAGGAGAAATTAAAAGCTTCGGCTACGTTTCTGTAGACGATCTCCCCATCAATGATGTTCAAACCCAGCTTTAATTCTCTATTTTCAACACAGGCTTTTTTCCATCCTTTGTTAGCAAGTTGAATAGCGTAAGGTAAAGTAGCATTGGTCAGTGCCAGCGTAGAAGTATAAGGAACAGCTCCCGGCATATTGGCCACGCAATAATGTACCACCTCATCGATTACAAAAGTAGGATCCTGATGGGTGGTGGGTTTGCAGGTTTCTATGCAGCCACCCTGATCTACGGCAACATCCACTATTACTGTTCCGGGTCGCATATCTTTTAGCATGTCTTTGGTAATCAGATTGGGGGCTTTTGCGCCGGGTATCAATACAGCTCCCACAATGAGATCGTGCGATTTTACCAGTTCTCTAATGTTTGTTTCATGGGATATAAGTGTGGTAACGTTTGCAGGCATTATATCAGCCAAATATCTTAATCTTTGGAGGTTTACATCCAGAATAGTTACCTGAGCGCCCAAACCCGCAGCCATTTTTGCTGCCTGCGTACCTACAATGCCGCCTCCCAAAATCAAGACCTTTCCCGGAGGAACACCAGGTACGCCCCCGAGCAGCACACCCCTTCCTTTGGCAGGCTTCTCCAGGTATTTTGCACCTTGTTGCACAGCCATCCTTCCGGCAACCTCTGACATGGGAATTAACAAGGGTAGGCTTCGGTCTGCTTTTTCCACGGTCTCATAAGCCAGGCAAACAGCCTTCCGGGCACGCATGGCCTCTGTCAGCGGCTGGTAAGAAGCAAAATGAAAATAGGTGAAAAGTAACTGCTTTTCTTTAATTAAAGCGTACTCGGGTTCTATGGGCTCTTTTACTTTTATGATCATTTCTGCAATGTCATATGTTTCTTCAATGGAATTCAGGATGGTGGCACCGGCATCGCTATACAGTTGGTCTGCAAAGCCACTTCCTTCCCCCGCTTTCGTCTGTACATACACCCGGTGACCGTTTTTTACCAGCTCCAGCGCACCGGCAGGGGTAAGGGCAACCCTGTTTTCATTGTTTTTGATTTCCTTAGGAACACCTATAATCATAGTGATAAAATTTGAATTGTTTCTATTGAGTTTCAATTATTCGATATAACAAATATAATAAGCATAACAAAATTTAATGGTAATTGGCAATTATATTTCGTGGAACAAAATAGGCCTGCGCCGGGTCATTATTTTGGCGTCGTCAGGCAACCCCACTGAACATAGAAGATGTCCGAAAAGGCTAATTTAGGGCTATTTGTACCGTTTGTGTAAGCAGAAATACTATAATCTGCGGGCTTTTAAAACACAAAGCCCCCTCAAGCGGAAGTTGAGGGGGCTTTTTTCAAATGCTGGTGCTGCAGGAAGTCTTTAGTCAAACTGCTATAAATCCTAGAACTGGAATCCGGAAGCATTTTCTTTCAATATGCTTTTATTGGTAAGGCTTTCAACTACTTCTGCACTTATAGAAATTTTTGTTTCAGGATCAGCCAAATCGTTTGTCAAAATGCTTGCGTTTTCGTTCTTTTCGCCCAATGCTTTCGGACTATAAAGGAGCTTCAGCTCAGCGGATTTTCCCGGCTGGATTGCTTTTGTTGAAGCAGAGGCTAAATGGATACAGTTGCAGTCTGATTTTACGTCAGAAATTATCAGGTTCTTTTTTCCGGTGTTGGTGATGGCAACATCAAAAGGAATTACCTGGCCCCTTTCCACTTTTCCAACATTTATTGCAGATCTTTCAACGCTTATTTTTGCTGAATTTTCCAGCTCCTCTTTTGAATAGACTACCTGCGCCTGGCTCACAGGAACTACATTCCCTTTGATGAAGAGGCGGGTTGTCCCGGGGTTGGCGTTAGAGGTAATCGTAATGCTCTTATTGAATGCGCCCGGACGGTTGGCACTATTATAAGATGCCGAGATCACCCCTGTCTTTCCTGGTTGAATGGGTTCTTTCGTCCAGAAGGGGGTAGTGCAACCGCAGGAAGCCTGAACTTTACTCAGAACCAAAGGGGCATTTCCCGTGTTCTTAAATACAAATTCATGAGTGGCCTGAGTGCCTTCAGCTACTTTACCGAAATCAAATTCTGTCTCTTCGAATGAAATCGCAGCTTGTGAGAAACTTCGATGAGAAATAACAAGAGAAAAGATGCACAGGAATAAAGTTTTAAAAAGCTTCATTTTTAACTATTTAAACAGGGTAATCATTAATTGTACAAATATAACCTTTCGGAATATTCTAAAAGTAATAATTAAATAAAACTTATTACATACCCAAAGCATTCTCTCTGAATTTGATAGATTCGTGATTTTGGACTATTTTTGTTTACATCCCTTGAAAAGTGATAGTGTGAGGCGTATTTATTTTAAAAGATTAATACAAGAGCAGTGAATTCAACAAATACTTTATTAAATACTGAAATAGCTACTGATGAGGTCCTAAAGGATTATCGGATTGCGTGCGAGAGCCGGGAAGCCAGTCTTTTGGGCAGGAAAGAGGTGTTTATGGGCAAAGCTAAGTTTGGTATTTTTGGTGATGGGAAGGAGCTGGCTCAAATAGCAATGGCCAAAGTATTCCGGAAAGGTGATTTTAGGTCTGGCTATTACAGAGATCAAACATTTATGCTGGCTATTGGAGAACTTACGCTTCAACAGTTTTTTGCACAACTATATGCACACACTGATATTGCCGCTGATCCTGCATCTGCGGGAAGGCTGATGAATGGCCATTTTGCAACCAGAATGCTGGACGAGACAGGGGAGTTTAAAAAGCTGGTTTCTGAGAAGAACTCAGCTTCGGATATTTCACCTACGGCAGCCCAGATTCCAAGGCTGGTTGGTTTGGGTTATGCTTCCAGATTGTTTAGAAACAATCCCGACCTGGCCTATTTGAAAGATTTTTCTGATAATGGAAATGAAGTAGCATTTGGCACTATTGGCAATGCATCTACTTCAGAAGGACTCTTCTTAGAGGCAATTAATGCTGCGGGCGTGTTGCAAATCCCCATGATGGTTTCAGTTTGGGATGATGGCTATGGAATATCTGTTCCCAATGAATATCACACCACTAAGAGCGATATATCTAAAGTATTAAGTGGCTTCCAACGAGATGGTGACGACGCCGGATTTGAGATATTCAGAGTAAATGGCTGGGATTACGAGGCGCTGTGCAGAACCTATGAAAAGGCAGTGAAGGTATGCAGAGAGGAGCACGTTCCGGTGATGATTCATGTGCTTGAGCTTACACAGCCCCAGGGCCATTCCACTTCCGGCTCACACGAGCGGTACAAGAGCAGAGAAAGATTAGACTGGGAGGCAGCGTTTGACTGTAATAAAAAGATGCGGGAGTATATTCTTGAGAATGGGATAGCCTCTGCGGAAGCTCTGGACGAAATTGAAAAGGCGGCTAAGATTACCGCAAGAAAAGCAAAAGATGCGGCATGGAAGGCATTTAATGACTCCATGAAAGATGATTATGAACAAGCACTGGCGCTAATTAAAGACGCTGCCAAAGAATCTGCGCAATTCAAGAAGCTTAATAATATTTACGACGACTTGAAAAATGCACTCAATCCCTTGCGTCTGGATTCGGTGAAGGCGGTGAAAAAGGCGCTTCGAGCCATGAGGGCCGAAGAGGGGGAGGCAAAAAAGGCACTTCAGCAATGGCATGCCAGGGTGCTCAACGAGAATGTGGAAAGATATAATTCTCACCTGTACAGCGAATCACCGCAGGGTGCGCTTCATGTTGCAGAAATCAAGCCGGTTTTTGAAGGAACGGAACAGCACGTAGATGGGAGGGAAGTGTTGCAGGCTTGCTTTGATGCGGCGCTGGAGAGAGACCCCCGAGTGTTTGCTTTCGGAGAAGATGTTGGGAAAATTGGAGATGTGAACCAGGCTTTTGCGGGTTTACAGGCAAAATATGGTGAACTCAGAGTTACAGACACAGGAATCAGAGAAGTGACCATTATAGGCCAGGGTGTAGGTGCTGCTTTAAGGGGGCTTCGACCCATTGCAGAAATTCAATACCTTGACTATCTTATTTACGCCCTTCAAACGCTTTCTGACGATCTTGCCAGTTTGCAATATAGAACCAAAGGCGGGCAGAAAGCACCGCTGATCATCCGAACCCGAGGGCATAGATTAGAAGGTGTTTGGCATTCCGGCTCTCCTATGGGAATGATTCTCCACAGTTTGAGGGGGATTTATTTGCTGGTACCCCGAAACATGGTGCAGGCTGCCGGGATGTATAATACCATGCTAAAATCTGATGATGCGGCTCTCATCATTGAGAGTCTAAACGGCTATCGGCTAAAAGAACAAATTCCTGCGAATATTGGAGAGTTCACGGTACCACTTGGCAGGCCGGAAGTATTGCGCGAAGGCACCGACGTGACGATTGTTACTTATGGTTCTATGTGCAGAATAGTGATGAAGGCAGCGGAACAATTGAACAAAGTAAGTATCAGTTGCGAGGTCATAGATGTTCAGACACTTTTACCTTTTGACATCAACCACACGATCGTGGAATCAATTAAAAAGACGAACAGGGTGGTTTTTGCTGATGAAGATGTGCCGGGTGGAGGAACCGGATATATGATGCAGGAGGTAATTGAGAACCAGGGGGCATATTTTTACCTGGATTCCAAACCCGTAACAATCTCTGCAAAGGCACACAGACCCGCCTATGGTTCTGACGGCGATTACTTCTCAAAGCCAAACCCGGAAGAAGTTTTTGATAAAGTGTACGATCTGATGTCGGAAACGGACCCGAAGAAGTTCCCTCCGTTGTATTAA
>CAZWQB010000038.1:0-13665 GCA_964636035.1 uncultured Roseivirgaceae bacterium | reverse complement strand
TTGGAACATCCGAGAATTCAGGCGCCCGCTCACACGATACCAGAACAAATAAGCCTAGTAAATATCCGGTAAGCTTAATATTTTTAAGGAGCATACGATTAAATTATTTAACTTCAATTTAGGAATTTTTGACCAATGATAGGTATTGAACGAATGAATAATTTTAAAAGTTTGAAGGATGATTTATTTAATATCAACAAAGAAAACTTTGAGGAGCATGCTTTGCAATTATTCTATTTCCAGGCAGAAAACAATCCGGTTTACAAGCAATACATTACCTATTCAGGTAGAAAAATTGAGGAGGTAAACAGGATAGAAGACATACCCTTTATGCCTATTGGCTTTTTTAAGACCAAAGCTGTTAAAACTTTAGATTGGGAATCGGTGAGAATGTTTGAAAGCAGCGGGACAACCGGTGAGGTAAAAAGCAAGCATCACATTGAAGATCTGACCTTTTATGACCGGGTAAGTAAAGCCATTTTTGAAAGCAAATATGGCAATTTGCGAGACTACCATATTCTGGCCCTATTGCCAGGTTACCTCGAAAGGGGAAACTCTTCCCTCGTTGCGATGGTTGATTCCTTTATAAAGGCAGGAAATTCCAGATACTCGGGGTTTTACCTGAACAACGTAAAAGACCTTTTATCAAAATTAGATGCGTTGAGAGATCGGAGTGAACCTGTTATACTTATAGGAGTCAGTTTTGCGTTATTAGATATGGCGGAAGAATACCAACCTGACCTGAGCCATGTGGTGGTGATGGAAACTGGCGGAATGAAGGGAAGAAGAGAGGAGTTGACCAGAGAAGCGTTGCACAAGATCCTCAGGGAGAAATTAAATGTAGGCACCATTCATTCGGAATATGGCATGACTGAATTGTTATCACAAGCTTACGCAAGCGAAAATGGAATTTTTGAGCCGCCGCCGTGGATGCGTGTTTTAATAAGAGACGCCAACGATCCGTATAGCCTGCATAACCAATTCGTTACGGGAGGTGTTAATGTCATTGATCTTGCAAATATACAATCCTGCGCTTTTATTGAAACGCAAGACCTGGGGAAGAAAAAAAACGACGAGGAATTTGAAATCCTGGGTAGGTTTGACAATTCAGATATCCGTGGTTGCAACCTTATGACCCTATCACTATAAATGGGTATTTTTTATAAATATTTCAACTAAAGTTTGAATAGTTTTTATTTTTTAATACTTTTAAAGTACGAAATTATTGTTTATTAAATTTATTCAGCAATGAAACTAAAAATCATTCTATTTTTTGCATTACTTACAGCGGGTGTGGCATGCAGTCAAAAAACGTGTCCAACTTATACAATAGAGGATACTACAACGGAGACAACCGAAGAGAGGGTTTGAATCACTAAAATTGGTTATATAAAAAAGGCCTGAAAATCATCTTTTCAGGCCTTTTTAATGCTATCGATGTTCGGTTATACCGATTCGGATTTACCCGTCATCTTCTTCCTTTCATTTTCATTCAGATAGATCTTCCGCATTCTGATGGACTTCGGCGTGACTTCCAGATACTCATCTTTTTGAATATATTCCATGGCTTCTTCCAGGGAGAACCTTCTCTTAGGGGCAATTTTCACATTTGAATCTGATCCTGAAGCTCTCATGTTGGTCAACTGCTTGCCTTTCTGAACATTTACGACTATATCATTTTGTCTGCTATGCTCGCCAATCACCTGTCCCTCGTATAAATCCTCACCCGGATCTACGAAGAAAGTACCTCTGTCCTGCAATTTGTCAATAGAATAGGCGGTGCTTGGTCCTGTTTCCATCGAGATTAGAGAACCATTCACCCGGCCCTGAATCGTGCCTTTGTAAGGCTCGTATCGGCTGAACCTGTGGTTCATGATTGCTTCACCTGCAGTTGCGGTTAGCACGTTATTTCTAAGCCCGATTAAGCCCCTGGCCGGAATGTCAAACTCCAAATGCTGAAGGTCGCCTTTGGGTTCCATTATTTTTAATTCTCCCTTTCGCTGGGTTACCAGTTCAATCACTTTCCCAGATGATGAATCAGGAACGTCCACCACAAGGTGTTCAATAGGCTCGCACTTCTGGCCATCGATTTCTTTAAAAATTACCTGAGGCTGACCCACTTGAAGTTCATAGCCCTCGCGTCTCATGGTTTCAATCAACACAGACAAATGCAGAATTCCTCGTCCGTACACCAAAAATTTATCTTCTGAATCTGTTTCTTCAACTCTTAAAGCCAGGTTTTTCTCAGTTTCTTTGAACAGTCTTTCCCTTATGTGCCTCGAGGTAACAAGTTTACCTTCTTTTCCGAAGAAAGGTGAAGTATTGATGGTAAACAACATGTTCATGGTCGGCTCGTCGATAGAAATCCTTGGCAATGGCTCAGGGTTTTCAAAATCGGTAAGTGTATCGCCTATATCAAAACCTTCAATTCCAACTATCGCACAAATTTCGCCCGCACTGACTTCGGAAACTTTTAATTTGCCAAGGCCTTCAAAAACCTGCAGTTCTTTGATCCTTACTTTTTTTACAGAGCCATCTTTTTTGCATAGCCCCATAGTAGCACCTTCTTTAAGGGTTCCCTGATATACCCGCCCAATTGCAATTCTTCCAACAAAAGAAGAGAAGTCCAATGAAGTGATTTGTAGTCGGGGTATTCCTGTTCTTTGTTCAGGGGCGGGAATGTTCTCAATTACAGCATCCAGCAAAGGGAGGATGTCAGAAGTCGGCTTAGTCCAGTCTGTACTCATCCAGCCTTGTTTTGAAGAGCCATATATAGTCACGAAATCAAGTTGTTCTTCCGTGGCATCGAGGTTGAACATAAGATCGAAGACCTGCTCATGTACCTCATCCGGGCGGCAATTTTCTTTATCAACCTTGTTTACCACCACAATGGGCTTTAAACCCAGTGCCAATGCCTTCCCCAACACAAACCTGGTTTGAGGCATGGGGCCTTCAAAAGCATCTACCAATAGAAGCACGCCGTCAGCCATCTTCAATACACGCTCTACTTCCCCACCGAAATCGGCGTGACCAGGCGTGTCAATAATATTTATTTTGGTTCCGTTATATCTGACAGAAACATTCTTAGACAAAATCGTAATTCCGCGCTCTCGCTCCAGGTCATTGTTGTCCAGCAGCAAATCTCCGGATTCCTGATTATCCCTAAATAGCTTAGAGGCATGAATTATTTTATCTACTAATGTTGTTTTGCCATGGTCAACGTGTGCAATGATGGCAATATTCCTTATGCTTTCCATTTTAAGCTTTAAATTTTTGAGGCGCAAAGGTAGTGATTCCTATGGTTAAATTGATTTTATATGTCAATTTATTTTAGTATAATACCGCGAGATTATTTTTGATATATAATCCGCAGCGACTCATAAAAGTTCAGTTTTTCGGGGAGGGGAACCAGAAATAACATGTCGGAAATTTTTTACACGTTGCAACAATTAATTTTCAGTATTTGCCGTTGATCTTATGTGAAATGATGTAAGAAAGATGTAATATTGCAAATTAAAATGTTGTTTTATTTTAAATTTATTTTTTTAAGGCGTTTCGCATCATCAATGGCATGATTTTCAAATATTTTTTGCTGGCCTGTATATCTTTTTTATTAGCATTTCCCTTTCCGAATTCGTTGATGGCCAACTCCACCAAGGCTGATAACGATTCCCTTTCCATCGACTTTAAATCTGACATAAAGCTCAGTCACATTGATGAACTGATGTTGGAGGCATCTTCATTTAAAAAGAACAGGGAATATAATCAGGTCATCAGATTATATACGGAGGCGCTGGCTATGGCAAATCATAGAAAAGACCCGCTTAGGATTGCCTTACTACAATTCTACCTCGGTGAGGCATACTTCGAGATAAAAAATTACACCATGGCCATTGCGGCTTTCGAATCTTGCCTGAAGTTTAAAGAAAGGGTTTACAGGCCTGGGATGTTTGCTAAATCTTATTTCAATCTGGGCGCTATTTACTCTGAATTTAATAACCCGGAATTATCGGTAAAGTACTATACCGACGCACTCAACGCTTTCGTCCATCTGAAAAAAAACAAGGAGACGATTGCTGTTCTTGATAGCATTGGAAGCATACACCTTGGCCAGGGAAACAAGAGGGAAGCCTTGAAGACATACCTGAAAGCTTTGAGTTTTGGAGGAACTAAGGGAGGCAATTTAGCCCGGGCGCAATTGTCCGCAAAAGTGGGAAGTATATATCTCGACTTAAAAAATGATTCGCTTGCGTTGAATTATCTGCAACAGTCGCTGAGATTGGTGAAGCCCACCAATGATTCTATTGCGCTAAGCCAGATTTACAGCCACCTCGGACTGGCCTATCTTGGCAAAGGGCTTTACAAAAAAGCAGAAATGTACTTTGAAATGAGCATGGTTATTTCAGCGAAGCTCAAGGATAAAAAAGGACTTGCTGAATCTTACAAACATATTGCGGCCGTAAATGAAAAACTGGATCGGAAATCGAGAGAGATAGAATTTTTTAAAAAATATGTGACCTTGAAAGATAGTCTGCTTACGCAGGAAAATCAGAAGCGGATTGCCGAGATCCGGACGGAGTTTGAAGTTCAAAACAAGCAGAAGGCCATTGAGATTTTAGAGCACCAAAAAGCACTGCTTTCATCGCAGGCCGAGATGAAAGATATGGCTATCAGGAATAACCGGACTTTGCTTGTATTTTTTGTGTCCGTTTTTATTCTTTCCTTATTGTTTGCCTTGTTACTCATCAGGCGCCATAACCTGAAGAGAAGTACCAATTTGATGCTGCAAAACCACTTAGCCGAAGCTCGACAACAAAAGACGCAAATTGAGATACAAAGGGATATCATAGAAAAGAACAATAAGAAGCTGGAGGAAGCCAGAAAAATTATTGTAAAGAAGAACAAATTGCTGGAAGAAAATAATTTACTTCTGGAAAGAACTATCAATGAACGAACCCTTGAACTTTATAAAGCCTATCAAAAGCTTTCTTTTCATGTAGACAATACTTCGCTTGCCGTGATGGAATTTAATGACCGCCTCGAATTGATTCGGTGGTCTGACCAGGCAGAGTCCATTTTTGGCTGGAATGCTGCGGAAGTCTTGGGAAAACGTTTTCACGAAATCGGCTTTGTGCTTGAAAATGATATAGACGATGCCATTAGGTCAATGCATGATTTGTTATATGGCGACAATACCAGTATCTCCTTTTTAAGTTTAAACTGCAATAAATACGGAGACTCCCTCCATATTGAATGGAATACTTCTGTGCTCTTGAACAAAGACGGCAGTGTAGATTCTATAATGGCCATTGCCAACAATGTTTCGAGCAGGGAGAAAGCCTTTGAAGCCTTACAATCTTCTCACCGAGAGTTGGATAACTTTATTTACAAAGCATCTCACGATCTAAGAGGACCTTTGGCCAGAATTCAGGGGGTGGTAAATCTGGGCCTGATGGAGGTAAAGGAAAAGCCTGCCAAAGAATATTTCAGTATGCTACATGTAACAGCAAACCAATTGAATAATATTCTGTCGCGGTTACTGATGATATATGATATCAATCATCACGTTATAAAGATTCAGAAAATCAATTTGAAAAAGGAGTTTCTGTATATTCTTAACGATTTGTATGAGGAAAATAAACTTGATAACGTACATTTTAAGATAAAAACAGAAGAGGCGCTCACATGGCAGACGGACTTACTGCTGTTTCAGATAATTATTAAAAACATGTTTGACAATGCCATCTTCTTCCGGGATAATAAAAAAACGAACGTGGTGCTGGAAACAAAAGTCTCATTCGAAGGAAAGTTAAAAATTACGATTACTGACAATGGACTGGGTATCCCCGAAAATATGCAGGACAAGGTATTTGATATGTTTTTCCATGGAGCTGCAAAATCCGGAGGAACAGGCCTTGGACTGTACATGGCTAGAAAAGCGACTGAAAGATTGGGAGGAACCATTCAACTGGTAAGCGGACAACCCAGAAATACCATCTTTGAAATAATGCTTCCGGTGTTTTCGGAATATTCGGCCACAAATAACAATACCCCTGCCAAAAAATTACCTGTTCGGGTTTAAAGTAAATTCATCTTTTGCGGTTACAATTCCTCTTTATTCAGGATAAAAGACTTAGCGTGTTAACTTCTGAATTTTTTAAATTCTACGGAATTGATGATCATCTACCTAAGAAGGATAGAAATTTCTTGTTTTTTAATTCTCCTTTTCCCCTTTCTTTTTTTTGCTTGCGAGGAACGTTCCCAGCTTGAAAAAGGCCAGGAGGATGTTATTCAGCGCTATATGTCCAGGAGCGATAGTATGCTCTATTCCAATGTAGATTCAGCCTTGCTGTATGCCCAATATGCCCTGGATGCTGCCAAACAAAAAAAAGATGGTAAGAACGAGATAAAGGCGCAGCTTTTAATTGGAAATGCATTGATGAAGAAGGAAATGTATAGTGAAGCCATTGGTACCTATAAACTTGCATTATCTGTTCCCGCTCTAAAAAAAAACCTTGGCACTGCTGCAACCATCTATTACCAAATTGGAAATTGCGAACTACGGCTCCGGAATCATCTGTCTGCAATTATAAGTTTCAGGAAAGCTCTCAATTTTGAAGAAAAGATTGATGCCCCTGAAGTTCTGGCGCCCGCCGCAGAAGCGCTGGGAGATATTTATTTTGAAATGCTCTACATCAATAACGCTATAAAATTTTACAGGCAAGCGCAGAGTTTTTATAAGAAAAACAGTGATGACCACCATTATTATATTGTCAAGAATAAAATTGGTGATGTACTTCAGGCGGATGACAACTTGGCTGAAGCCTTAACAAAATACAAAGCAGCTTTGGTGTATTTCTCCAAGCAAAATGAACCTGAGCAGGAAGCGCTTACCAGAATAAAGATAGCTACGGTATTGGAACAGGAAAACACTTCCGAAGCCGAAGAAAATGCCTTGGCTGCAATAGCAATAGCTTCGGACATTTCTCACCTGGAGGTGCTGATGGATGCCTATGCAATACTGGGGAAAATCCAATTCAAAAATTCGAATTTTGGACTCGCCAGGAAGTACTTTCATGAATCCTTAGAAATAGGACAAATTCTAAATGAAGAAGATGTTGTCATGGAAAGCGTTAAATTTTTGGCCTATGCGGAGGATAGATTGGGTAATTCGAGACAGAGCATAGAATACTTTAGACAATTCGAAGTCCTGTCTTCCAAATTGCTTTCTCATCGGAAAGAACAAAAGGTAAAAGAGCTGCTTACGGGTATTAAGTTAAATAAAAGTGAGAAAGAACGCGCCTCATTAGAAAGAAGGAATCGCATCGTTGAAAAATATTCTTCCCTTAGGTCTGAAGGCCTGGGTAGTAACAGGGGATTTATTATCCTCCTCACTGCTTTTGTAATCGTATTTATTCTTCTGGTGGCCGTCTACTACAAGCGCTTTAAAGACAAGAAAAATGTGAGCAGAATGCTTGAAGAAACTGTGAAGGAAAGAACAGAGGCGCTCAATCAAACCTTGCAAAAGCTTTCATTCCATGTGAATAATACTTCTTTGGCAGTGATTGAACTGGACGCTGAACAAAAGGTAACGGTCTGGTCAGAACAATCTGAAAAGGTATTTGGATGGACAAGTGCAGAAGTGATCAATCAGCGATTATTTGAAACAGCTGTATTTCCTGAAGGGAGCGTCAAAAAAATCTCTGCTGTCTTCAAGAAAATTAAGAGTGGGAAGTTATCAAGAAAATTCCTCCTCCTTAAAAACTTCCATAAAAATGGCAACTTATTATACATTGAATGGAATTTCTCCGTACTGTCTGACGTCGATGGTAAAATTCTATCCATATTATGTTTTGCCAATGATGTAACCCACAGGGAACTCGCCCTGTCGGAAGCGGAAACTGCTAATAAAGAACTGGATAACTTTATTTATAAAACTTCTCATGATGTGAAGGGGCCCATTGCCCGAATAGAAGGTTTGATTAATCTCGGCCTTATTGAAGCAAAGGAACCTGTGTCTATCGATTATTTTAAGCGACTAAACAACGTGGCTGCATCATTTAATCTGGTGTTATCCAGGCTTTTCAGAATTCACGGATTGTATTATCATAAAACCGAGCCGGTGGCCTTGAACTTAAAGAGCGAAGTTGTACAACTACTTGAGGGGCTGAAGAGGAAGAATGACTTGTATGACCTGAACTATGAGGTGGACATTCCTGAGGATATTGTATGCGTTACCGATAAATTGCTCTTGTACATCATCATCCAGAATTTGTATGAAAATGCACTTGATTACCGCAAGGATGGGCTTTCTACCATTACTTTTTCAGCCGAACCAAGCCATCAGAATTACCTTAAACTTCAGGTAAGGGACAACGGCACCTGCATACCACTGGAAGCAGTGGACCGGATTTTCGATATGTTCTTTCAGACTACGGCTCAATCCTCTACTGCTGGTTTGGGCTTGTATATGGTAAAGAAATCTGTCGAGAAGCTGGGTGGCACCATCAAGCTTCTGGAAGATAAGTCTGAGACGATCTTCGAAATTTTAATGCCCAGGGCCTCTGCATAGTTGATGCTTTTATAGTTTTACGTAAGCATAAAATCTCTATATTTGCGCTTTAAAACTATAGAATATGCCCACTTCTCCAGCCAGATATACCATCACCGCTGCGTTGCCATATGCAAACGGACCCGTACACATTGGACATCTCGCAGGTGTATATATTCCTGCAGATATTTATGTTCGCTATTTGCGCTCGAAGGATAAAGATGTCGCTTTTATATGTGGTTCGGATGAACATGGAGTGCCGATAACAATCAGGGCAAAGAAGGAGGGAATCACGCCTAAAGAAGTAACCGATAAGTACCATCAGCTTATTAGAGAGTCTTTTTCGAACCTTGGGATTAGTTTCAATATATACTCCAGGACATCGTCCGATACACAGTACGAAACTGCATCCAGAATTTTCAAGGCGATTTATGAAAAAGGTCTGTTTGATGAAAAGGAAACCGAGCAATATTATGATCCCAAAGCAGAACAATTTCTGGCTGACAGGTATATAAAAGGAATATGTCCCAACTGTAGCTATCCGGAAGCATACGGCGACCAATGTGAGTCTTGCGGGACATCGCTTAGCCCCTCAGACCTAAAGAATCCACGGTCCATGTTAAGCGGAGAAGTGCCTGTACTAAAGAAGACCAAGCACTGGTACCTGCCCATGAATGATTATGAGCCCTGGCTAAAAGAATGGCTTCTTGAAGGACACAAAGAATGGAAAGCCAATGTGTACGGTCAATGCAAAAGCTGGATTGACAATGGACTACAGCCCCGGGCCATGACGAGAGATTTGGACTGGGGAGTTCCTGTTCCATTACCCAATGCGGAAGGGAAGGTGCTATACGTGTGGTTTGATGCACCGATCGGGTATATTTCCGCTACCAAAGATTGGGCAAAAAAGGAGAATAAAGATTGGGAGCTTTACTGGAAGGACAGTGGGACAAAGTTGGTGCATTTCATAGGCAAAGACAATATAGTTTTTCATTGTATTATTTTTCCGATCATCCTGAAGGCACATGGTGAATTTGTATTGCCAGATAATGTGCCGGCGAATGAATTCCTGAATCTGGAAGGGCAAAAAATATCTACCTCCAGAAACTGGGCGGTTTGGCTTCATGAATACCTGGAGGAATTTCCGGGGAAAGAGGATGTTCTGCGTTATGTGCTTTGTGCAAACGCACCCGAAACCAAGGACAATGATTTTACCTGGAGAGACTTTCAAGCCAGAAATAACAATGAACTGGTAGCTATTTTGGGAAATTTCGTGAATCGGGCGATGGTGCTGACCAAAAAATACTATGAAGGAAAAGTGCCGGCAAGGAATGAGCTTTTTGACATTGACACAGAGGCAATTGAAGCACTGGGAACATTTCCGGAGAAAATTGCTGCATCAATTGAGCAATACAGGTTCAGGGAAGCACTCTCAGTCCTGATGGATTTGGCCAGGCTGGGCAACAAATATTTGGCGGAAACAGAGCCATGGAAATTAATTAAAACCAATGAACCTCGCGTCCAGACCATATTGAATGTTAGTTTACAAATAGTAGCAAATCTGGCTGTGCTATGCGAGCCTTTTTTACCTTTTACCGCTTCAAAAATATTGAAAATGCTCGATCTCACTGAATCTAAGTGGGATACTGCCGGTGGAATAGACATGCTAGTTGTCGGACATCAGTTACTTGAGCCTGTACTGCTATTTGAAAAAGTAGAAGATGACGTAATTCTAAAGCAGGTAAACAAGCTACTGGATACAAAGAAAGAAAATGAGCTTGCTGCGGCAGAAGTTCCTGCTGCAAAAAGTGAAATTGCTTTTGATGATTTTTCGAGAATGGATTTGCGCGTAGGTACTATAATTGATGCTGTAAAGGTCAAGAAGTCAAAGAAGCTACTGAAACTAACCGTTGAATCAGGACTGGACACAAGGACCATCATGAGCGGAATTGCTGAGAGTTATGAGCCAGAGGCCATAATCGGACGGCAGGTATGCTTTTTGGCAAACCTCGCACCCAGAAACATAATGGGCATAGAATCAAAAGGAATGATATTGATGGCAGAAGATAAAGATGGTAAACTGGCATTTTTGCAGCCCGACAGAAAAATATGGGACGGCGGAACAGTGAGTTAGGGGATGACTTATAATCTATAATTCATCATTTCTAACTGTATTTTTCGATTTTGTCTTCTATGGACACATCTCCTGATTTTTTCCGTTGAACCTTTATAAATACAAGTAGATCGTCTGCACCCGCAGCGAAACAGGCTTCCTGAGCTTCCCTGGCAACATTCATCGTTTCTTCGTAAGTACCTTCGATCACGGTTTCGAAGGGACAAACTTTGTATTTCAAACCGGATTTCTGGATTACGGCTATCGCTTCATCGACTAAAGGATAAACCTCTTTGGTTTTTGATTTGGGAATGATTTGAATGGCTAGATTTACTATTTGTGACATGGCTGTTCAGTTAGTAGCGAGTATTTGTAAATGTTATTGAATCAATCATTAAATTGATTCATGGTTCTTTCTATGCCTACGGTCCCAAATGCGATAACCATTTCACAGGCTTTGTCCAGCATTTCAGGGAGATGCCCAAACTCTTCATGCGAGAATCTGCTTAAAACATAATCAACCTGTTGACCTTTGTGAAAATTGTCGCCGATTCCACATTTCAATCTGGGATATGCATTCCCTCCCAAAACAGCTTCTATGCTTTTCAGCCCATTGTGGCCCGCATTCGATCCTTTTTGGCGCATCCTGAGTTTGCCAAAGGGCAAAGCAATATCATCGGTTATTACCAGAAGATTTTCAGGTTGAATTTTTAACTCCTGGAGCCAGTAATTGACAGCCTTACCACTCAGATTCATGTAAGTGGTCGGCTTGATAAGATGAAAAGTTCTTCCTTTTGACTTAAATTCGGCGACAGAAGCCAGTTTTTCGGTGCTAAAATCTATTTTATGCTGCTCGGCCAGCCTATCCAGGATCAGAAAGCCTATATTATGCCTGGTGAGCTCATATTCGGCTCCAATGTTTCCTAAGCCTGCTATAAGATACTTCATACATCAAATTTTATTAGTCAAAATCATCTGGGACATATAGCCGCAGTTGTTGCCCGGTAAATTTACGTTCGATGTCCGCGGAATGTTAAATTTTCAGTCAAAATTAGTACATCAGATTCCGATTTAACAGCGCAATCATAAAAAAACCTGCGTGAAATGCGCAGGTTTTAAAATATTGGTCTGAAATTTATTATGATTCAGCTTCAGTCGGAGCCTCTTCTCCTTCTTCTGCTTCTTCTTCACCTTCAGCCGCTTTACCTCTTAGTGCTCTTGGAACTTCTACAGAAACTACAGATTTAATTGGATCTAATAGAATCTGGTAGTTCGCAGCCTTTAGATCAGCAATTTTTACTGCTTTACCAAGCTGCAGCTTACTGATATCTACATCAATGTACTGAGGAAGATTTTCAGGAAGTGCTTTTACAGTAAGGTATCGGTGCTTGATATATAGTTTACCCCCTTTGATAACACCCGGAGCCGTGCCCTGCAGTCTTATCGGAATGTTCATCTTCACTTCTTTTCCATTTTGAAGTTCAAGGAAATCTGCATGAAGAATAATCTCGTTTACAGGATGAAACTGAATGTCCTGAAGAATGCATTTGTGTATATCACCTTCAATATTTACTTCAACCATGTGGGCGTCAGGCGTATAAACAAGGTCTTTAAATAATATCATGGGTGCATAAAAATGGTATTGTTCTTTACCACCATATACTACGCATGGCACATTGCCTTCGTTCCTAAGCCTTTTGGCTTCCTTTTTACCGAGATTTGCTCTTTTAAACCCTATAATCTCTACTTTTTTCATAATTGTTTTTTTTAAGACTGAATGCCCCCGCTTTAGCACCCAATCGTTGTTAACTTATTAGCGGGAATATCTATATGAACAATGAGCTAATAGAACCATGTCCGTGGATGGCTTTAATGGCATCCGCAAACAAATTAGCTACTGTAAGAATTTTAATTTTTTCACTTTCCCTCTTAGCAGGAATTGTATCTGTGACTACTATTTCTATCAATTCGGAGTTTTCCAGGTTTTCATAAGCCTTGCCCGACAAAATTGGATGCGTGCATATTGCTCTTACAGTGTTTGCTCCTTTTTCTTTGATAATCTGAGCTGCCTTGCAAATAGTACCGGCTGTATCAATCATGTCATCAACCAGCACTACGTCCATTCCTTCCACGTCACCTATAACCTGCATAGAGGCAACTTCGTTCGCCCTTTTTCTATGTTTATCGCAGACGACCATTTCTGCATTGAAATACTTTGCAAAGCCCCTGGCCCTTCCAACACCTCCCACATCAGGCGCCGCAAATACGATATTATCTAACTGTAGCTGTCGCAAGTAAGGAACAAAGATGGCCGATCCGTAGAGGTGGTCTACAGGGAAATCAAAAAATCCCTGAATCTGGCCTGCATGTAGATCTATGGTCATCAGTCGGTCGGCACCTGCTGCAGAGAGTAGATTGGCGTTTAATTTTGCCGCAATCGAAACCCTGGGTTTGTCTTTCCTATCCTGGCGTGCATAGCCAAAATACGGAACTACCACAGTTACATACTTGGCACTCGCTCGTTTGGCAGCATCTACCATTAAAAGCAACTCCATCATGTTATCAGCAGGAGGGAAAGTAGACTGGATCAAAAAGACGTCGTTGCCTCTTACCGATTCGTCAAAGCTGGGTGACATCTCTCCGTCGCTGAATTTAAACACCGTGAGTTCGCCCAATGGCCTGCCATAAGCGTTCGCAATTTTTTCAGCAAGATATCTTGAGTTGGTTCCTGAGAAGATTTTGACCTTAGCCATATTGTGGTGTTTGCAGCTATTATAAGTGCTAAATAAATTGATCCCGATTTATACCGGGATCAATTTTAATTTTTGGCAGATAGTGTTTTATGAGTTTTTCAATTAAACTCCAGTTTTTAGTAGCACTTTTGGAGTTTAAAGAACTTCTCCTTTCAATCATTTTTTAAGCATCCCTATGGTTTAGGTTGCCTTCTTTTTGTTGTCCGACTAGGGCTCGAACCTAGACTCTTCTGGACCAAAACCAGACG
>CAZWQB010000037.1:0-20385 GCA_964636035.1 uncultured Roseivirgaceae bacterium | reverse complement strand
CAACGACCAGCCTCCGATCTGACAAATCCAATAAGCTTTTGTTTTATTCATTCCGCACCAAAATTAAGCTGCCTCCGCCGGTTCCTTAGCCCAGTTAGCGGGTATAAAGAATCACCGTGAAGCAACTAATATAAGCTATTTTAATTTTTAGTAAAACAGGTTTTTTACGAGAGGGTACCGGAATGGCTAAGTGGTTTGATCAGACGATCAGGTTTTACCGCCAGGGATGGTTAACACATACATAAAGGCAAGTGCTGCGCCAATGATTAAGACCCAGGAGAGGGTATTGAGGAATTTCTTTTGGGGGTGCGCCGGAAAATGTGCAATAAAGCCCATCAAGATAAAAGCAGCTCCCAGACAGACGTACAAAATTGTCTCCGGCAGGTATTGAAACTGCATCCAATCATATACCCCAATGACAATAAATAAGAGTCCGGCCAGATACCGGACATAGTGATTTTTCATATTTTCTAAATTAATATAATCTTCAGCTCAATAATGCTGATATTTATTCTCCTCCTTTTTGAAAGGCCGGATGATCAGGCGTATGCCTCTGTCGTAAGTGAAGTAATTCCATACCCAGTTGCTAAGTACCACGAGTTTATTTCGGAATCCGATGATCGACACCAGGTGAATAAACATCCAGATGAGCCAGGCTACAAAGCCCCCGAATTGCTGGCCGGTAGGCAAATCCACCACCGCCTTGTTTCTCCCAATAGTGGCCATTGAACCTTTGTCTGTGTAGGAGAAAGGCTTCATTTCTTTTCCTTCTGCCCTTCTTACCAGATTTTTGGCCAGATGCGATCCCTGCTGAATAGCCACTGGCGCTAATTGCGGATGTCCCTTTGGATTTTTTTCATCAATCATCGCCGCTACGTCGCCAATGGCAAATATATCTTTATATCCTTTCACTTCGTTGAAATGATTTACAATAAATCTTCCTTTTTCAACTGAACTGTCGTCCATTCCTTCCAGAATATTGCCTTTTACTCCTGCCGCCCAAATGAGGGTGTCTGATTTGATAGTACTTCCATCATTAAAAAATACGGTCTTTCCGTCGTAGTTTTTCACCATCTTTTCCAATAAAATCTCTACCCCAAATTTCTTTAGATACTTTACTGCCTTCTGACCGGACTTCTCGCTCATTCCGTTAAGCAATCGATCCAGGCCTTCTACCAGAAAAATGCGCATTTTTGAGAAATCCAGCTCAGGATAGTCGTTGGGCAACACATTTTTTCTTAGCTCTGACAAGGCGCCGGCCACCTCAACCCCAGTAGGCCCTCCCCCCACGATTACAAAATTCATCAAGCCTTCCATCTCCTCCTTTCCTTTTTTGGTCATTACCGCTTTTTCAAAGTTCTGCAGCATATGACTCCTAAGATCCAACGCCTGCGGAATCTGTTTAATAGGGAAAGATAAATCCCGCAAACCTTCATTGCCGAAAAAATTGGTGAGTGTCCCTGTTGCCAATACCAGGTAATCATAACCCAGATCGCCTACTGGCGTAGTGATCGTTTTCTTATCAGGATTTATATGCGTCACTTTTGCCATTCTAAAGTAGAAATCCTCCTGATCTTCCAGGGTTTTTCTAAGCGGCCCGGCTACGGAATCCGGCTCCAATCCGGCTGTAGCCACCTGGTACAACAGTGGTTGAAAAGTATGGTAATTATGTCGGTCCAGCATTACGGTTTGGAAATGCTTTTTCTTTAAACCCTTTGCCAGCTTAATTCCAGCAAACCCTCCTCCCACAATGACCACTCTTGGTTTCGGAGATTCTGGAATAAATATCGATAATTCATCTAATCCAATCATGATTGGTGGAATTTATTAAAAATGAAAAAATGATAAATTAGGAAGCAACGCATGTATTTGACTCAATAACAACGCGTTAAAAGAAAATTTTTAAAATATTTTCTCTTCCAAAGGAACTCTTCCTCACTAATTTACCTTTACCTTATATAAGCAAATAATTTCATAGTTGATAGATTTTATAATGTTTTGGTTGAGTCAAAGTGCTGCCCCTAAAAAGGCAGCATTTTATTTTTTAACCTGAGCTATTTTAAACTCGTCTCTTAAGTACAATGCTGTATAGCTATTTTTGTTTTTAATTACCTGTTCGGGCGTTCCCTGGCAAACTATTTCACCTCCTTTATTTCCACCCTCGGGTCCCATATCTATAATGTGGTCAGCCACCTTGATCACGTCAAGATTATGCTCAATAATTAGCACCGTATTGCCTTTGTCTACCAGCTTGTTCAAAACAGCCAGCAAATGCTGGATGTCCTGGAAGTGCAAACCGGTGGTCGGTTCATCGAGTATATAGAAAGTTTTACTGGTGTCTTTCTTAGAAAGTTCTGTAGCCAATTTTACCCGTTGGGCTTCTCCTCCGGAAAGCGTTGTTGCATGTTGCCCCAATGTTATATAATCCAGGCCTACATCATGGAGCGTTTTTATCCGCCTTACTATTTTTGGCTGATGTTCAAAAAACGTTACAGCTTGCTCTACAGTCATATCCAAAACATCTGCTATCGACTTTCCTTTGAACCTGACCTCAAGTGTTTCTCTGTTATACCTTTTTCCTTTGCACGTTTCGCAGGGAACATGTACATCCGGCAGGAAGTCCATTTCTATTAACTTCATTCCCGCGCCTTCGCACGTTTCGCAACGTCCTCCTTTTACATTAAAAGAAAACCTGCCCGGTTTATAACCTCTTATTTTCGATTCAGGCAATTCTGTAAATAAACTTCTGATGTCGGTAAAAACTCCGGTATAGGTGGCAGGGTTAGATCGGGGCGTCCGGCCTATGGGTGACTGATCTACCTCAATCACTTTATCAATATGCTCCAGTCCCTCGATAGACTTATAAGGCAGGGGCTGTCTCTTAGACTTGTAGATGTAATGGTTCAACAGGGGGAAGAGGGTTTCATGAACAATGGTAGACTTACCGCTTCCTGAAACGCCAGTTACGCAAATCATCTGCCCAAGCGGCAGTTTGAGGGTGACATTTTTTAGATTGTGTCCTGTAGCCCCTTTTAGCACAATGGCCTCTTTGGTTCCCTTTCTCCTTTTTTTGGGAATTTCTATCTCCCTTCTTCCCGTAAGAAAATCCGATGTGATACTACCCTGGGTGATAAAGGCTTCAGGATTTCCGGCTGCAACCACACTTCCTCCATGCCTTCCTGCTCCGGGACCGATATCCAGGATGTAATCAGAATGCAACATCATATCTTTGTCATGCTCCACCACTATAATAGTGTTGCCTAAGTCTCTAAGATCTTTAAGCGCCTTTATTAGCTTTACATTGTCGCGCTGGTGAAGGCCGATACTTGGCTCATCCAATATATACAACACTCCTACCAATTGGGTGCCGATTTGGGTTGCCAATCTGATGCGTTGCGCTTCTCCACCCGAAAGCGTTCGCAAAGGCCGGTTGAGATTCAGGTAGTCCAAACCCACATCCAGCAAAAATCCTATTCTTTTTCGGATTTCTTTCAAAACTTCTTGTGCGATCAGGTTTTGTCTTTCTGATAACCGATGCTCCAAACCATCGAACCAGGCGGCCAGTTGCTGAATATCCAGCGCCGCCAATTCGGCAATATTTGTATTGTCAATCCTAAAATGAAGCGATTCTTTCTTCAACCTCGCTCCATTACACTCCGGACAAAGTGTTATTTCCATGAATTCTTTGATCCATGTCTGGATTTTTTCAGAACCAGTATCTTTTTGTTTCTCCAGGAATTTGATGATCCCCTCGAATTTTACATTCCAGTCTGTACCCGGATACTTTTTTGAGGCGATCGGGACGGGTTCATCTTCACCATAGAGGATGATATCGATTACCTCGCGGGGAATTTTAACAATAGGCGTGCTCAAGCTCACTTTATACCTTTTGAAGATCGCCTCAATTTTTTTGAAGATCCAGATATCCCTCAGGTCACCCAGGGGGGCTATTCCGCCTTTGCTTACAGACAATGAAGGGTTGGGAATAACCGCTTCTTCCGTGATCTTTTCTATTTCACCCAGCCCGTGGCAGGAAGGGCAGGCACCATAGGGAGAATTAAAAGAGAAAGTATTGGGTGCAGGTTCATCGTATGCGATTCCGGTTTCCGGATCCATCAGGAATTTCGAGAAATGATGAATTCCCCCCTTGTCGTCCATCAGCATCATAATTCCTTTACCATGTACCAATGCGGTTGCCACAGACTGACTAATTCTAAAGCGGTCATTCGTTTCCACAATGACCCTGTCAATCACTATTTCTATATCATGCGTTTTGTAGCGATCTACCTGCGTTTTTGGCGAAAGTTCTTCTATTTTCCCGTCTATCCTAACTTTAGAAAAACCCATTTTTCTAATTTGCTGAAACAACTCTCTATAGTGGCCTTTCCTACCTTTAACTACCGGAGCCAGCAAAATCAGCTTTTCTCCCAAAAAGGCGTTCATGATATGTTCAATGATCTGATCTTCGGATTGCCTGCTCATTTTCTTACCCGTCTTATAAGAATATGCATCCGAAGCCCTGGCATACAACAGTCTCATGAAATCATATATCTCTGTAACGGTACCGACGGTAGACCGCGGATTTTTAGATGTTGTTTTTTGCTCAATAGATATTACCGGGCTCAAACCATTGATTTTATCAACATCAGGGCGTTCCAGATCTCCGATAAAAGTACGGGCATAGGCCGAAAAGCTCTCCATGTACCGGCGCTGTCCTTCTGCATAAATGGTGTCAAAAGCCAAAGAAGACTTTCCACTGCCGCTTATGCCCGTGATCACGATCATTTTATTCCTCGGGAGAATTACATCAATGTTCTTTAAGTTGTGCTCTCTTGCTCCGTATATTTCTATTGCATCTTCTTTGGCTGGAGAGGTTTTCGCTCCTAATTCGGATTTTCTATTAACATTTAGTTTAGTGCTTGCAGATTGATTCATGGCTGTCATCAAAGGTCCATATCGGACAGAAATCATATACTTCCTTTATAGGCCTGTAATTTACTTATTATGTAGCCGAACGATGCAAAAAAAACAGAGATAAATTTTTGGGTATTGGGCGGGGGCAGGAATCGAAGATTTTGGTGAAGCAAGAAGGGGTTACACATTTTTTTAATACAATCACTCTTTAGGATGCATAATTCCTTTTGAATTATCAGGAAAAGTGCAAAAATCATAAAAAACCATTGCAACCGGGCACAATAATTTTAACTTTATTAAAAAACCCTGCTATGACCAATTATTCAGGCAAATACATCAACCCCTTTACAGATTTTGGATTTAAGAAACTTTTTGGTACAGAATTTAATAAAGAATTATTAATAAACTTCCTCAACCAGGTATTGGGTGGCAAAGAAGAAATTCTGGATCTCACCTATCTCAATAATGAGGCTCTTGGTAAAACCAAAACCGACAGATCAGCAATATTTGATTTGTACTGTAAAAATGAAAAGGGGGAAATGTTTATTGTAGAACTGCAAAATGTAAAACAGGAGTATTTTATTGATAGGAGTATTTTTTATTCCACATTCGCAATTCAAAACCAGGCACCCAAAGGCAAGCAATGGGATTATCACCTCAAGGCTGTTTATACTGTGGGAATTTTAAACTTTAGTTTTAGCTATGGGGCAGTTCAGGAAAGATACTTAAGAGAGGTTATGCTCATAGACAGACATACCCATGAAATTTTCTACGAGAAATTAACGTTTATATATTTGGAAATCCCTAATTTTAAAAAGGGAGAAGATGAACTGGAATCCTTGTTTGACAAATGGCTGTACGTGTTACAGAATTTGCCCAAATTGCAGGAGAAGCCCGAAAAATTGCAGGAAAAAGTATTCGGACAACTGTTCGAAGCAGCAGAAATTGCCAAATTAGAACCGGAAGACATGAAGAAGTACAACGAGAGTTTAAAAATCTATCGAGACAACCAAAATACCATGGAATACGCAAAAAAAATGGCCAGAAAAGAAGGGCTACAAAAAGGTAGAGAAGAAGGTAGAGAAGAAGGTAGGGCAGAAGGAAGGCTGGAAGGTAAGTTGGAAGGTAAGTTAGAAGGTAAGTTAGAAGGTAGAGAAGAAGGGCTGAAAGAAGCAAGAATTGAGATAGCAAAAGTACTCAAAAAAAACGGCGCGTCCGTTGACTTAATTTCTAAATCTACTGGGCTCTCCCGTGAGCAGATTGAACAGTTGACTTCCTGATCCCCAAAACATCTATCTTTTAATTCCCGGCCTCCTGGTGGTCAGATCTCCGAGATTAGTTGATGCGCTTCCCAAGCTCCCAGGAGAAAAGTTAATAGACAAAAAGATATACATACCTGCTGGAAAGGGTATTGGATGGAGGGACATGCGACGAGCCTGTGCTACCAAAGCCCGGTCTCGGATATTCTGCTTTTTCCTGTATAAATTCTTAATGAGATCAATAGATCGTAATGCTTACAAATTCTCACTTAAAAAGGCTGTAGCCTCTTCATAAGGTGTAAAAGCCGGCGGGTCTTTAGGAATGAGAATCTCATAAGCCTCTCCTTCTTCCTTAATGGTAAGGGTGTTTTTTCTAAGCCAAGGATTGTATTGCTTCAGTGTCTTATAACTAATGTCATTATCAGCAGCAAAAGCTACCAGGTCATTAATGGTAGAATCAACCACCACTGTTTTTACCGGTTCCTGCTTGTACAAATGCTTGTCGGGAATTTCATAGCCGTACTTTCCGGGATTCTCCATGATTTCCTTTAATGCGAGTATCCTGAATACATAGCGGGAAGTTTCTTCGTTGAGAAGCAGATCGTAATACGAACCCACCTTTTGTTCCTGCATTCTTTTGTCCAGTCCGTACATGCCAATGTTGTAGGAAGCTGCAGCGCTGGTCCAGTCGCCAAAACGGGCATGTGCTTTTTTCAGAAACTTAACAGCAGCTTCTGTACTCTTCATGGGATCATATCGTTCATCTACTTCGTCGTTCACTTCAAGCCCCAGCTCTCTACCTGTCTCTTCCATCAACTGCCAAAATCCTGTAGCACCACGCGGTGACTGTACATTCAAAAGCCCACTTTCAATTATCGCTAAATATTTAAAATCCTCCGGAACGTCATGTTCTTTCAAAACATCCGTAATTTGGGAAAGCCATCGAGACGCCCGTTTGAGTGTAAAAATTGTGCTCGAATGCCAATAGGTATTCACATGCATCTCCCGGTCCAGCCTTTCGCGCACCTCCGTATCCGACAACGGAACAACTTCCCCGGCAAAATCAATGTGAGCCGGAATATCGAAAGTCTTCACCTTATACTCGGGAGCTTGCACGGTCTGGTAAGGCACGACTTCTTCCCGAAAAAACTCCCCATAAATGATGTAGGAGACCAGCAACAGGATAATTAAAAGTTGTACGGTATTTTTGAAAAACTTCACTAGAAATTCGGAGATAAAAGGTATTTGGTATAAAAATCGTCAATCACTTTTACAGCTTCCGTAGGTGTATCTACGATGCTCACCAGATCCAAATCTTCTTCACTGATATTCTTTTCTGCCAGAATCGCCTCCTTTATCCACTCAAATAGACCACCCCAGAAGCTTTTTCCAACCAGGACGATGGGAAACCGTCCGATTTTTTTGGTTTGAATCAGGGTGATGGCTTCGAACAATTCATCCAATGTGCCAAAACCTCCGGGCATCACCACAAACCCCTGCGAATATTTAACAAACATCACTTTCCTTACAAAGAAATGGTCAAAAGTGATCAACTTATCGCTATCAATATATTTATTGTTGAATTGCTCAAAGGGAAGATCAATATTTAAACCTACTGATTTTCCGTTTTCACTTTTTGCACCCTTGTTACCCGCCTCCATAATTCCGGGTCCACCTCCGGTAATGACGCCATAGCCATGACGCACCAGTTTGGCGGCAATCTCTTCCGCCATTTTGTAATATTTGTGGTTTTCCAGTGTTCTTGCAGATCCAAAAATTGAAACGCAAGGGCCAATTTTTGCCAGTTTTTCGAAACCCTCGACAAACTCTGACATGGTTTTAAAAATAGACCAGGAATCAGAGCTCTTTATCTCGTTCCAATCGCGGTCTTTAAATGCCCGCATGATCTTCTGCTCATCCTCTGACAATTGGACTGATTCCTCTGACACCTCCACTTCAGCTTCATTTGCCTGTGCAGTCTGACTTTCTTTTAGTTTTGATTTTTTTCCCGTCTCTTTAGTCACGGTTATTTTATCTGAACCATCCTGCTTACCATTTGTATTCTCTCTATTTGATTCGGACATATTTATATTGCTTTTAGATTTTTTGTTCCATTTTGTGGTCAATCTTGAAAAGAGGATAAATTTACGACGCCCCAGTTAGACTGACAAGCTAAGATTCTTATTAATAGTACATAAGCGTTAATTTATTCTGGAATAAAACAAAGTTTATTTTAATCCGGAAAATAAAATACGTAGCAGGAATCTGGCTATATCAATGATTGAATTGCTTCCTCCAGTATTGGATATTTAAAGGAAAATCCCGCCGCTTCAATCTTTTCAGAAGAGATGTCTGCCCCTTCCAAAACAATAGTTGCGCGTTCTCCCAAGGCGAGCTTCAAAGCAAAGCCTGGCACGGCAGGCAATATGGTGGGCTTGTTAAGCCTTTTGGCAATCGTATACACAAGGTTCCGATTTGTGGCCGGATTGGGGGCTACGGCGTTGAACACGCCACGAATAGATTTGTCGTTTAGCGCAAAAAGAAACATCCTGCAAAGGTCATCAATGTGGATCCAGCTCATTATCTGGCTGCCGCTACCGAGCGGAGCTGCAGCACCCCATTTTACAGGACGTACGAGTTCCACTAATGCTCCTCCTTTGTTACTTAATACAACGCCAATTCTGAAAACTGTTGTTCTGATACTAAGCTCACCAATTTTATTGGCACTTTTTTCCCAAGCTTTGGTAACTTCCGCCAGAAAATCATCACCAGGAGCATCTGTTTCTATAAGGCGTTTGCCAGTATTTTGAGGATAATAATTTACGCCCGATGCGGATAAAAATGTTTCTACAGAGTGTTCGTTTTCTGAGAGCCAATTGTGTAGAATTTGAGCAGATTGGGTTCTGCTACTTATAATTTCTTGCTTGTATGCGGTAGTCCAGCGCTTGCCCGCTACATCAGCTCCCGCCAGATGAACAATAGCCTTTGTATCTTCAAAAGCCCTCGGATCGATATAGCCGGTGTCCAGATTCCATTGATATGCATTGGCTGCACCTTTTGATCTCTCCGGATTGCGGCTCAGGACGCCTACCGACCAACCCTCCCGCAGCAGCAGTGTTGTCAGGTGCGTTCCGACCAGTCCTGTACCACCAGTGATTAAAATTTTATCCATGCAACAATAGATTATTGTGAATGGGTAAATTACACCATATTTAGTTTTCCGGAGATGCTTTTAAAAAAAATTGTAGGACTTACGGAAAAAATAGAGCGTCAAAAGCGCGCCCTGAATCAGGGGCGCGCTGATAAAGCATTATAATGAATATTTTAGAGCAAGGGTATAGCTTGAGCCAATGCTGTAGGCTTCGGTAGTGAAATAGTTGCCCTTAAACTCTTGGTTCCTGATCACCTTGTAGTCTAGCAGATTTTCTCCTTTCAAGGATATATTCAGGTTTTTAAAGATGGTTTTGCTAATCATCAGGTTGAGATCGGGTGTGGGGACAGCGGTGTCTTCTTTGCCATACACTTCGTACACATCAGGAGCGCCACCAAAGCCGTTCGCAAACAATCTTCTTCCGAATGCATTGGCATAAGCGGAAACCTCAAACTGTCTTTCGGGATTTGAATAGGTCAAATTCATATTCACAATATAGGGCGATTGTGCCTGGAATGGCCTCCAGCTTTTTAAGTCTGGATTTATTTTGCTGAAGGTTTCATATTCTTCATCCGTAAGATCCACTTTGGAGTAGGTGTAGGTGAAGTTGGTACTAAACTTGAACCTTTCAAGCGACGGGCTAATAAAGCCTAATTCTTTGCGGAATTCCAGTTCTACTCCAGCAAGTTCTCCTTTGTCTACGTTCACATATTTATACTGTCCGCCTGAAGCCACCGGAACAAGTTGCTTCTGGATGGGGTTGGTGAAGTCTTTGAAGAAAGCACTGACGGCAAAAATTTCACCTCCTTTTGGGAAAAACTCATATCTGATATCGAAATTTCGGATGGTGGTTCTTTCAAGGTCAGGATTTCCAAGAATTAAAAACCCTCCTACCAAATCAAAGGATTCAAATGGCGCCAGCTCTCTCATATTAGGTCTGGCCAAGGTCTGGCTACCGGATAGTCTCAGGTTGGAATTGTCATTTAGAGCGTAAATCAGATTCAGCGAAGGAAGAAAATCCAGCTCATCGATAACACCGGGCTCGCGGTTAGTATCTTCTGACGCTACTTCAAAATCTGTTTTTTCTACTCTCAATCCTCCTATCAGCTTGAGTTTGCTTGCCAGTTGAAACACGCCCATACCGTATGCGGCAAGGACCTGCTCATGCCCGCTATAAAAGTTGGTAGGTCGCGATTGGTTTTCGTACCAATTTCCGATGAGGTAATTTCCGTTAGCAGCAGCACCCAATATTCCGAAATTATTTGGATTGAAGAATTGATCAAAATTACCTTCCGCTTCCCTGAATGTGGTGTACAAATCAGTATTTGAAACACCAGTTAAACTCAGCTGGAATCTGTACTCATCAAACTCTCTTTCTTTTTTGCTGCCAAATACTCCAGCTTTAATTTTATGTTGTCCTTTTTTTCCTACAGGAAGCTCCAAATCTAACTTCCCATTGTATTGAACATCATTGAGATCTCTGAAGAAATGGAAAGGAAGTTGTCCTTCAGAATCGTTCATCGAGTAAATGTTCGGCTCTCTTACCAGGTTCGCAAACACCCGCGTATCCGGCTCGTATTGACTGGAGGTAACATAGCCTCCCAACCAATGGATCTCTGCTTTATTCCATCCTGGAAATACGTGGGTTCCTTTTAGTTGGTAATTGCTTAAAGTTCGTTGGGTAAATCCAACGCTCCTGGACTGGAAAAGATGCGCCCCGGAAACAGCCGCCGGCCAAATTCCTTCCATATCCAGTGCATTGATGCTTGCATCGTTGGAATAGGTATAGTCGAAGGAAATGGTATTAAAGGTATTTAGCTTTGTAGCCAGACTAAATATTCCTCCTAAAGAGGTTGACTCCGCACCTTCGCTGCCTGAAATTGCGAAATCAGTAGGCAGTTTTTCCGTATCCGCAGAGGCGCTGGCCCTGTAAATGTTTATCTGCTTATCGTTGAAATTTTTGAAGTCTTTTGAGTAATTCAAGCCCAGATTATAGCCAAATTCCTTTCCTAAAAAGGTTTTCCGGTTACCCAGAGCAATAGAATAGCTGTGATTCAAAAGAACAGTTTTATTAGCCGGGGTAAAACTTCTTCCTGCAAGCGCCTTGGATGTGTTGGTTAGTAAATCTCTTGCTGCCTGGTTGGTTTCACTGCCGTTCCGCGCCTGTAGATACAGGTTTGGGGTTAAGCCATTTCTGTTTTCTGCAATTTGTAGTACGGCTGGCATTTCCCTTGAACCATCATCGTATCCAAGCCAGTCCTTCTTCCCTGAGATGGGATCCGTTTTGAAGTCATCAATGAATGAGGATTGTGTGTTGTAGCCTGCTGATGCACCAATAGAAATGTAAAATCTGTCGGGAAGGGATTTGGTAGAAATATTTACATTACCACCTGTGAAATTTCCTGGCTGGTCCGGCGTAAATGTCTTCGTCGTCACGATGTTCTCTATCATGCTGGTAGGGATCAGGTCCATGCTGGAGCTGTTGCGGTAAGGGTCTGAACTTGGCAAGGTTACTCCGTTCATTTGTGTAAGAGAATAACGGTCTCCTAATCCTCGTACCACTACATATTTCCCTGATTCCACCGTTGCTCCGGTCACCATCTTCATGGATTCTGCCGAGTTTCCAACGCCAAGGCGCTGCATTTCGCCTGCAGAGATACCATCTTGAACGGCGTAGGATTTCTGCTGCAGTTTAAGCAATGCAACTTCATTGTTGTTAATTTGGGAGGCAGTCACCACCACCTCTTCCAACTGTATATCATCCGAAGTTAGACCAATGTCAATTCTGGTGGTTTCGTTTTGCTTTACTTCTATAGCAGTCACTTTTTGAGCAGCATAAGAAACATAGCTAGCTACCAAAGTATATGTTCCAGGTTCTACAGTTATCTGGTAACTTCCGGAAATATCTGTCGCTGCACCCTTGGTCGTTCCTTCTATTTGTACGGTTACACCAATCAATTCTTCTCCTGTTTCTTTGTCAATTACGTTTCCGGAAATCACCCCTTGTTGTGCGAAGGCCAATGCGGAAGCAAACAAATAACAGCCAATAAAAACAGCAAGTAACTTTGCTTTATTTATCATATTATTATCAATAAGTTAATTTACCGCAAAGGTAGACTTCCAAGTTTATGCCGGTGATAAGGGAATGTTAACAAACTATTAACAAATTAAAAATGCCCGATGACGAGCACCAGGCATTTTAATATTATCAGATCGATATTAGACTATTCGGCGGTAAGCTTGATAATGCCTGTAGCAGAAGCATCTAATGTGGTGTTACCACCAACATGCCAGATGTTGTTTAGAATATGAAGTTCATCACCAATTCTTCCATAAGAGTCTGTAATTTCTGTGGCTTCTACTTCTATGCCTTTACCATCAAATTCGGTAATGATAGAGTTTGCTAGTGTACCAGCCGTTCCATCTCGCATTAGAATGGCCACTGCTTCAGCTCCTCTGCCTGCGTCAAGACCTCTACCAATAAATGTGGCGTTATAGATGATTCCGTTCGCATAAAGCTCAGCATCGTCAGGATCAGCACCATCCCACTCACCTGCATGGTCGCCGCCGTCTCCGTTCGCTTTTTCTTTTTGGATGGCAAACCAGTATTGACCGTTGCCTCTCCATCCAAGATCCCAGTCAAAGCTATCATCATCCACAAAAGCAATGGCAGCATGTTTTACATTTACTGCACCTCCAAAGAATTCTATGCCATCATCCGTACAGGCAAATACTTCTACATAGTCGATTTCAGTGCCGCTACCTACGGATCCTAAAGTAAGTCCCTGGATCTCATTGCCTGGAGAAATTTCAGATCCGCTGTATCTGATGGATACATATTTGATTTTACCTGAACTATGCGCATCATCAGTTCCACCGTGTATGGCTCTGATCTCATCAGTAGGAATCCCTTCTATCTGCACCTCAGTGTTACCACCTGCATATACTTGTGCTTTACCCAGTACAATTAAACCTCCCCAAAAACCAGCATCTTCTTCCGTTAACGTACCATCATCTTCTTCTGAAGTAAAAATAATGGGCTCTTCTGCTGTTCCTTCAGCCATAATTTTGGCCTCTCTGGTAATGATCAGCGATGTAGTATTGTCTCCTGTTGTTGGATTGGATTTAGCAATTACCACTGTACCTGGTTCAATGGTTAGTGTACCACCTTCCACGAAAACAAATCCATCCAGACGGTACACTTTGTCAGATGTCCAGGTTACGTCAGAAGTAATGGCTCCTTCTACATCTACAATATCTGCATCTGAAGCCCAGGCAAATGGGCCTTCCGTTTCGGCAGTTGTTCCGGTAAGGTAACCATATTTGTGAAGGGTAGACCATCCGCTCAACCAAAGGTCACCACTTGGATCAAACGCACCTTTGTAAGAGACTGCATCAAAAAAATCATCTGATGGATATTCTGCCAAATCGCTGGTAACTTCTGCGCCAGATGGGCGAGGATCTAAACCGCCATCAGCTATTCTGGAAACACCTGCAAGAACTGGATCTGCTACCACGTTCATGTTTTCTACCATGTGGTTGACTAATTCGGCACCTGCAACCGGCGTTGGATCCGCAGTAGCTGTTACGGTTACTGTAGCAGCGTCCGTCTCGCCTTCGTCATCTGTAAGCGTGAAAATAAGAGAAAACGTTTCGCCTTCTTCCGCATCTTCAGGAACTTCAAAGGCATAACTCACAGTTTGGCTAGTCTGATCGGCGTTAAAATTTACTGCTCCGGAGGCGTCACCTGAAGCCACTATGGATGCGATACCTGCATCGGCCTTTACAGTAAGCTGGATATTTACTGATTCGCCTGGGATTTGTTCGTAGGAGGTAGTGCCCGCTTCGATGCTAGGAGCACCAAAATTTACATCCGGATCTCCATTGTCATCATCATTACATGCTGTAAAAGCAAATAACATTGCTGTCGCAAGCATCAACATTGAAAAAAAATTTTTCGTAGTAGTCATACTAGTCTAATTTGGTTTGTTTAATTTCTTTGCTGCAAAGGTGGATAATTGATGTTAAGTAGGCGGGAAGGGCAGGTTAACAAATTGTTAAGGAAAAGCTCCGTATATTAATATGTCTTTACCTATTCCTGGCGGAATCACACTGTTGGTGTTCAATTTAATTAGCACCTGGATCTAAATTGCTAAAAATTATTTAGTAATTTTATCAGCAAATTCCTTGTAACAATGTATGCTGTAGTTGATATCGAAACCACAGGTGGAAGGGCCGGATTTCACAAGATCACGGAGATTGCCATTTTTATACACGATGGTAAAAAAGTGGTGGATTCTTTCGAGACGCTTATCAATCCGGAGCGCTTTATTCCCCCACAAATTACAGCGTTGACAGGGATTACCAACGAAATGGTGAGCGATGCTCCCAGGTTTCACGAGGTGGCCAAGGAAATTTATACCTTAACAGAGGGAAAAATTTTCGTAGCACATAATGTCAATTTCGACTATTCCTTTTTGAAGGAGGAATTTCTGGCCCTGGGCGCCCAGTTTACACGCAAAAAATTGTGCACCGTAAGGCTTTGTCGCAAATTATTCCCTGGATTTCCCTCTTATAGCCTTGGTAATTTGTGCGACAAGCTGAAGGTGACGATCCATAATCGCCACCGTGCTGCAGGAGATGCCGCCGCCACTGCTGAGGTGCTCACCATGTTGCTACAAAAAGATTGTGACGACTACATTGCCCAGGCCCTGAAAAGGAACAGCTATGAAGCTACCCTGCCTCCAAATCTTCCGAAAGATCAGTATGATCTTTTGCCTGAATCCACAGGCGTATATTATTTTCTCGACAAGCATAGCAAAGTGATTTATGTGGGTAAGGCTAAAAATATTAAAAAAAGAGTATCGGGACATTTTTCAGGCGAAACCAACAGGAAGCAAATGTTTATTCAAAACATTTATGGAATTAGCTATGAACTATGTGGCAACGAGCTGGTGGCGCTACTGCACGAGTCCAACGAAATAAAAAAGCACTGGCCACCCTATAATCGTGCCTTGAAGAAACCTGGAAGCAACTACGGGATCTATCAATATGAAGATAAAGCTGGCTTTATAAGATTCGAAGTCAGTAAGGTAAACAAGATCTTAACCCCCGTTCATACTTTTGTAACCCTCAGCGAGGCCAGAACTTTTGTAATGAGGAAAGTAAAGGATTATAACCTTTGTCCCAGGTTGTGTGGTCTTCAAAAAACCCCTGCGGCCTGCTTTGATCATCTGGCTGGCTTGTGTAGTGGCGCTTGTGCCGGAAAAGAGGCCCCTGAAGTTTATAATGAGAAAGTAAGGTCGGCGCTGGCCAGTTTTTCAGAAACCAGCAAGTCGCTGGCTATAATTGGGAAGGGACGTGCTTACGGGGAGTCGTCTGTTGTGTTGGTAGAAAATGGAAAATACATTGGCTATGGATATTTAATGCAGCAGGATTCTTATGAAGATTTTGAAAGCATTAAATCCTGTATAACACGTTGTAAAGACAATCCGGATGTGCTCCAAATCATCAACGCACATATCCGAAAAAATACCAGTGATAAGATATTGAAGTTTCAGGTTTAAAAGCTTATCCGCACGCTATTGCAAGAGGGGATTTGTTGTTTGTAAGACACAACAACGGTGAGTATTAACAAGCAAATCCTGCCGCCACTTTCGTGGACAGCGGTAATCGCTCCACTGCCGCCGCTTGTGTCCTCACAGCGACATAAAATTGTCCGCCTTTTGATGGTGTTTTCGCTGACAAATGCTGGCAGGCCAAACGCACTACAATACTAATTGTAGGAGATCCGGATTGCAAATCCGAATCAGCTGCTGTCTTATGCTTTCTAAGATACAAAGTCCGCATGCTGTCGTAAGAAGTGGGGTGTTGTTTGTGAGACACAAACAATGGCGGGGGGACACAAGCAACGGCGGGGGACACAAACATCGGGCGGTCGGGCTGCAAATCCAAGACCAATTGTGATTTTAAAACTACTAAGGCCGGCCATGCGGTAAACCTTCCCACCTGACTGTAGCTTAAACCTGAGTGTCGTCGCATGTATTCCACACCGACAAACTCTGCAGGAAAATAATAAATCATTAGAAATTGTTACATATACGCTTAAAGCTGCATTACGGAGTTTTATAGCAGCAAAACATTCTATTTTTTTGTATATGGTTAGGTCCCTCCTGATAGCATGCATTTTGTCCTTTACTGCCACAATTTCTATGGCCCAAACATGGCTGCAGTATTATGACAGCACCTATCTTTTTTGGGGGAAAGACTGGCAGAAGGCCACGCAGTTGCTCAACAAAGCCTTACCGCTTGCTGAGCAAGATCTCGGAAATGAACATCCCAACTTCGCGGTGTTATTAAACGACCTGGGTATCTGCTATTGGAAATCCGGAGATTTTAAGCTGGCGATCTCCACCTTTGAGAAAAGCTTGAGGATCAAAAAGGTGAGTCTTGGTGAAGAAGACCCGGATTATACTGCATCTTTACTAAATCTTGCCAACATCTTACATGATAACAACAATCGGCTAGAAGCTGAAAACCTGTATCTGCAGGTAATTACCGGATATGACAGTGTAAGCTTTAAGGATGTCTACTACACAGCAGCCCTTAACGATCTGGGCACCCTCTACGAAAAGCAGGCGCTGTTTGACCAGGCAGAAAAAAGCTATCGCAAGGTGTTGTCCCATGCTGCCGAATCCACGGACAGTACGCATACCAATTTTGCAAAAGCTTTACACAACCTCGGAAATTTGTATAGGAAGACGGGCCAAATTAAAAAAGCGGAAGCACATTACGCTAAAGCGCTGGTAATTTTTAAACAAAATCCTCAATACGAATTAGAGTTCGCGGCTTTGCTGTCAGATTATGGGCTGTTTTTAGCTGACCGGGGCGACTTTCCGGGTGCTGAGAAATATCTCAAGCAGGCCGAAACGATCATCATCCGGACGAAAGGTGACAGCAGCCTGGAGTTTGCAGGGATGCTCAACAATATGGGCAGCCTGGCTTATCGCATGGGAAAATCCGAAGATGCTGAGGCTATCTACCAACAATCCCTCGCTTTGTTTAAGAAGTTGGTAGCGGATGATAGTCACGAGCTGGCTCCGACGCTAAACAATTTAGCAGGATTTTACGTGAGCACGGGACAGTTCGAAAAAGCCCTGCCCCTGTATTTACAAGCCCGGGAGCTTTATGCAGGCCATCTCGGCGTTAAACACCCCTTATATGCCAATGCACTGAACAACCTAGCCAGTCTCTATAGAAAAACAAACGACTACGCTAAAGCAGAAATCCTTTACAAAGAGGTTCTAAACATTGAAAAAGATGTATTGGGAGATCAACATCCTCAATATGCCGCATCATTGCAGAACCTGGGACTGCTTTCGGTAGCAACAGGAAAATATGCAAGTGCTGAGAATTTAATGAAAGAAGCAATAGCTATTAAACATAAAAGCCTGGAGCCACATCATCCTTCCTGGGCAAATGCCTATAACAACCTCGCCTTGCTGTACTTCCTACAAGACAAGCCTCAAGAAGCTTCTCCGCTATTTAAGAAAGCCTTGGAAAACCAGTTCATACAAATAAAAAACGTGTTTCCTTCTTTAAGTGAAAAGGAGAAAGAAGCATTTTACAACACGCTGAAAGATGACATCGAACGGTTCAATACCTACGCACTCTCTCAAGTTCAGGATGACCCCTCAATGGCAGCAATCATGTATAACAATCAACTCATCACCAAGGGCTTGTTATTTGATGCGTCAAACAAGATACGGGAGAACATTTTTGCAAGTCAGAATGAGGAACTAATAGAACAGTTCAATACCTGGAGGGGGTTGAGAGATGAGATAGCGCATGCTTACCAGCTTCCCAAAGAAACCCTGCTACAAAGAGGGATTGACCTGAACAGGCTTCTAAAGCAGGCGAACGAACTTGAGAAGCTCCTTTCTGCGGAATCCTATGCCCTCAACCCACAGGGGGAGTGGCAAAACCTTACCTGGCAAAACATCAGAGCCAAATTATCGCCAGGCGAAGCTGCCATTGAGATTGTCCGCTTCAGAGAATTCGCTATCAGGCCGGGCGAAGAAAACAGGAATGATACCTCAGAACAATTGAAGACAAGCCTGTTGTATGGATGGACAGAAAAAGTAAACTATGCAGCTTTAATTATCACCCCCGATACAAAAAAACACCCTAAGCTTGTATTGCTAGACGAGGGAAAAAGTCTGGAAAATGAATACTATGCTTACTATACCAATGCTATCAGGTACCAGGTACAGGACAATTTATCTTTTCAGCGCTACTTGCGTAACATTTTGAGCGAAACCCAGGGTGCAGGAACCATCTATTTCTCTCCTGACGGGGCTTATCATAAGATAAACGTCAACACCCTCTATGATTCTGTTTCGGGGCAGTTTGTACTGGACAAGCTTGATATCAGGCAGTTAACGAGTACCCGTGATCTTTATTTCAGCAAAGCAAAAGATGAAAAAGCTGGTGATGCAGTTTTATTCGGGAATCCCGCGTTTAATTTCGACCTCATCGAGAGCGGATATCGCCCGGAAAATGAGATCCGAAATACATCATTGATCGCTTCGACCATACGGGAAAACGACACCTGGGCACCAAACTCGTTTATAACCCCACTGCCAGGAACACAAGTTGAAGTAGACAAAATCGCTGCAATCTTGCAAGAAAAACGTTGGAACGTGCAAACCTTCCTGAGTGAAAGTGCCTTGGAAAAGCATCTAAAACAGGTCCACAGTCCAAAGGTGCTACACATAGCCACCCATGGTTATTTCAATGATGAAGAAGACAACCAAAACCTTGCCGGAGAAAATAATCCCCTGTTGAATTCCGGGCTTTTGTTTGCAGGAGCTCAAAATAGTTTGGCCAGACAACAAAACCAATTGCTAAAAGATCTCCAGGAAGAAGATGGCATTCTTACTGCATTTGAAGCGATGAATCTGAAGCTGGACAATACCGACCTTGTAGTGCTATCAGCCTGCGAGACGGGCTCCGGAACAATTAAAAATGGAGAGGGTGTATACGGCTTGCAACGTTCGTTTCAGGTAGCCGGCACAGCAAGTATCATCTTCAGCCTTTGGAAAGTGGATGATGAAGCCACGCAAAAGCTAATGAGGTACTTCTATCAGCATTGGATGTCCAGCCGCAATAAAAGGAAGGCCTTCGCACTGGCCCAACAGGAGCTGAAAAAAGATTTTCCTGATCCCTACTATTGGGGCGCATTTATCATCATTGGTGACTAACTTAGCTACTGATTTGCAAAAAAACGACACCTACCGCCACTGCACGTGTCCTCACAGCGGCATTGAAGAAGAAAGTGTTGTTAATGAGGCAAAAACAACGGCGGGAATTGATTTAAAATTTCTAATTTCTAATTTCTAATTTCCAATATCCAATATCCAATATCTAATATCTAACATACTTATTCCTCTTAAACTAATCTATGTTCATACACAAAGGGAAAGCCAGAACATTCCGTCATAACCTGGGCGTGGCCTCTCTTTTATCATTTGTGGCAGGAATAGTAAATGTTGCCGGCTTGCTGGGCATAGGTCGGCTCACCACCAATGTTACAGGACATTTCGCTTTCTTCATGGAGGAGTTGCACGCCGTGAATCTATATCAGGCCCTTAACTACCTGCTTTACATTATTTTCTTCTTCCTGGGATCATTTGCATCCAGCTTTATTGTAGAAATAAATACCCGAAAAAGTGAAAAGTACATTTTCGTAGTTCCTGTCATCATAGAGGTGCTGATAATAACAGCGGCAGCTATATCTGTGGAATTCCTTTTGGTCACAAACAAAAATGTAATTGCCTGCAGTCTTTTGTTTGCTATGGGGCTCCAAAATTCACTCGTAACCACACTGTCAAATGCCGTGGTGAGGACCACACATTTGACCGGTCTTTTTACTGACCTTGGGATTGAGTGCTCGCAATTGTTCTTTTTCAGAAAAGAAGATCAAAGAAAGACGCTTGTTGCTTCGATTAAACTGCGGCTTATCATTATCGTATTTTTCTTTTTAGGAGGAACTGTGGCGGG
>CAZWQB010000036.1:0-20394 GCA_964636035.1 uncultured Roseivirgaceae bacterium | reverse complement strand
TATAAATATTTAGAATTTGTGTAGCAATATTATTTTTCAAATATTGATAAATTGATTTAAATAAAATGTTTAATTATTGAGATTTTTATATACAAGTAAACTTTTAACGCTATTAGAATTTAATTCCTATCATGAGCACATCATCTGTTTGTTTATACTCGCCTTTCCAGCTTTCCCACTCATTGTCAATGATTGCATGTACCTCATTCATAGGCAATTTATGATTTTCCACCAACAATTCCCGTGTCTTTTTAGGTCCAAACTTACGGTTTTCAGGCCCTCCAAACTGATCAGGGAAGCCATCAGAACAGAAGAATATGCTGTCGCCTTTCTGTACTTTTAGCTTGGTATTGGTGAATTTGGTTTGGTTTTTATAAATACCACCACCTATTGGGAATTTATTGCCTTTTATTTCTGTCAGTTCACCTTTAGCGGTGATGCTGTATAGCGGTCTGTGAGCACCCGCATATTCAACTTCGCCTTTCTTCAGGTTAATCTTACATAAGGCGATGTCCATTCCATCCTTTGTTTCGGAGTCATCCCTGTCTTGTCGCAGCGTCTGGGTCACCCCTTCATCGAGCTGATCAAGGATTACGCCCGGGTCAGTGATCTTTCTACTTCGGACAATGTCATTCAACAAGAAGTACCCTATCAGGGAAATCAAAGCACCTGGCACACCGTGTCCTGTACAATCTACCGCTGCAATGTAAAGCTCATCGCCGATCCGCATGAACCACGGGAAGTCACCACTTACCACATCTTTTGCTTTGTACATGATAAAGGATTCCGGCAGCACCTGGTTGATTACCTTATTATTTGGGAGTATTGCTCCCTGAATTCGCCGGGCATAGTTAATACTTTCTGTAATTTTCTTGTTCTTCGTCTGAATTTCCAGTTCAATCAGTTTTCTGGAAGTAATATCATGGGATACCATCAGAACAGACTCGATCGTAGTTGCATCACCGTTGTACTCAGGAATGGCGTTAAGCTGCATTACCCTGTCTCCAAGTAGTGACGGGAAATCCATCTCAGCAGAGATCTTCTCCTTTCTGTCCCTTACCTGCTCCAAAATTTCAAGCCATTGTTCAACCACCTTTTCGTGGAAAGTACCCTCATTGATGTTTTTCTTTAAGAAATGCTCGGGTTTGTTTCCGGTATATTCCTCAATTACCGGGTTGATGTAGAATACATCTCCATCATTGTTCAACCTGGTAATCAAATCAGGTGAGTTTTCAGAAAGCGCCTGCATTTGACTTCGCATTCTCTCTTCCTGTTCTGCCCTTCTTCTTTCTGTAATATCTCGCGAGTTAAGAATAATACCTTTTATGGCCGGGTCATGCAACATGTTGTTTCCGGTAGCCTCCAGCCAAATGGTTCCGCCGTCTTTCCTATGGTACACATACTGCACCGTCACAGATTGGTATGGATTCTCCAGGAGCTCTGCAAACATTTTTTCTGATACTTCCTTGTAGTCCTCGTGCACATGCACAACGTCGCTGGAACCTATCATTTCTGCAGAAGAATAGCCTAAAATCTTCTCTACCGACGGACTGATGTAACGTATGGTTCCGTCTTCTTCATAAATGGTAATTACCTCAGAAGCGTTCTCCAACAACACCTGCATCCGCTTTTGGGTACGATTAACCTCTTCAATCTGCTCCTCCAGTTGTTGGTTGGTCCTCTTCAGCTCTTCCTGCGTCGCCTCCATTTCTTCAGCGTTCTGCCTCAAAACTTCCTGCTGCAACTGAAGCTCCTGACTCATCTTTTGCGATTCACTCAGTAAGTTTCTGGTGCGTTCATTAACTTTGATGTTAAAAACAGTTCGGGCAGTGATTAAACTGATTTCCTGAACAAACTTTACCTGACTTGGATCAAACTTTCCGAATCCGGCAAATTCCATTACACCATATACCTGCTCGTTCGTTATTAAAGGCACTATCAGAATACATTCTGGTTTTCTTTCGCCCAGCAATCCGGAGGTAATAGACACGTAGTCTTTAGGAATTTCTGTTCTTAACAAGGTTTCCTGCTCAATGGCTGACTGGCCTACCAAACCTTCAGCAAACTTAAATCTACCTTTGAGGTGTTTCTTTTTATTGTAGGCGAAACTGGCCTTTATTTCAATGAAAACATCATCTTTATCATCATCATTCACCACATAGAATGCGCCTTGAATAGCCCCAATCTTGTTGGTTACATATTCAATCACATCGTCGCCCAACTCATCCAGGCTGTTATGTGATCTTAGGATTTCTCCTATTTCGGCCACTCCGGTTACAATCCAGTTTCTTTCCTTGTCTTTCTTCTCAGACTCCTGAATACTGTCTCGCATGCTTATCAAAGCATTTCCCAAAGCGTCCTGATCACTCAATGGCTTAAAGTTTGCTTCGAAGTCGCCTTCTCCAATTTTCTGCGCAAAACCCGCTGTCCTCCGCAATGCCTGCACAAGATTATTGGTAGCCTCAGCCATTTGGCCGATTTCGTCATTGCTTTGCTTTTCAACCTTTCTTGGCAATACTCCTTCACCAAGGTGCTTCATGGTAGATTTCAGCGAAACAAGCGGATTGATAAGAATTCTGGAGAAAATAATAGCCACGATCATTGCCAGCACAAATATGATGAGGCCTGCTATAAAGAAGCTAAGGAAAAGATTTGTGGCCTCATTGTTTATTTCGCTTTCATCCAACTTCACAATAAGTCCCCAATTGGTAACAGGAATATGTCTCCAGGCGGCAAGGCTGCTTTCTCCCCGATAGTCTTTAATCAATCCGGTGCCTTCTTTGCCATCAACAGCGAATAAAAAGGCATTGTTTTCGCCTTCCTTCGCCAGACTCTCTTCAATCTGTGAAGGTGGCACTTTATATTTTAAGTCGTTAATAAAAAGAATTTTACCATCCGGAGACTTTCTTACCAGTAATATTTCTCCCGATTCTCCCAATCCTGTATCGTCGCTGAGTGTAGCTTTCAGGTTGTCTGCATTTAGCTCAAATATAACAATTCCGATATTGTTATCATCAAAATTTGTAATTGGGGCCGACATGAAAACCGCAGTACTATCGCCCGTTCCTATAAAATCGCTAAAATAAATCCCTTTTTTCCCTTCCGATACTATGCGGCCATTGAGAAATGGGAAATCACTACCTTTTGCCAGGTTGTCATTTTTAATATTGTTGCTGTAAAGGATCTTTCCCTTTAAGTTGGTAAGGTATATGTGATTGATATTTTTATTCCTGCTAAAAATTCGCAGCACCTCATCGTAGTTCGTAGTGTCTACTACAGGTTCGCTTTCTACCCCCATGCTATCAATGGTGACTTCCCCTTCTCTCAACAGGGTACTGATGCCACTTTTTATAGCGGGCAGGTCATTCAGAGCTTTCCCATCTTCCGCTACTGCAGTAAAAAAGTCCTGCAGCTTTTCTTTCTTAAGCTCCGAGAGGCTGTTTATATTCTCAAAATACCTATCTTCAATAGCACCCTTGCTAAATTCATAGGCAATATAACTAATGGCTAGAACAGTAAGGAGAACTACTGCCAGTACCAAACCAGTAATCTTGCTACCGATATTTATATTTTTAAACATATTTATATAGGATTATACCTGCTATAATTTTACTCTGATTTCTTATCTTCTTTTTCTGCTGCTTTTGAAGGTTTGGCTTTTACCAAATAATCTCTGAACAGTGTAAATGATTTCTCAGCAATCTTGATGTCGCTCTTGGAAAAAGGCTTAAATGTGGCTATTTCTGCTACTGCAAGCACCTCATTTTCATTTTTAATAGGGATGATCAGCAATTCGCCCGGCTCGCTATGGCCAAGACCTGAAAATATTTCGATGTATCCTTTTGGCACTTCTTTTACGTGGGTAGTTTTACCTGTTTTTGCCACCTGTCCCACCAAACCTTCGCCAAATTCGTAAGTCAACACCTGACTGTCTGCAAGTATGTAAGCATAAGAGCCTTTCAGCTCCAGCAAGCGCTGGTTTTTGGTTTTATTGGCAAAATAGATGGCAGCCTGACTGGCTTCGATCTGGCCACAAAGACGGGTGAGCATTTGAGTGGACAATTCCTCTACAGGAAGTTTGCTTCCGAAAAGCTTCTGATATTCCTGCACATCCACATCATTCTCCTCTTCATCATCAAATACACTGTCGCTCACCGCAGATCCCTGTTTTGTTTCCTGACTATTCTTCGAAGAAGCAGTGTTCAGCTCCAGGCCAGCCTCATTGGTTCTGGAAAATAACAGTACAATGATGGCTGCGAGACCTATTAATAAGGTGGCTCCTACGGCGAGATTTAATTTGTAAAGTACAGGTGATATGGATTCCATTTCATCCACATCCAATACCAGGGTTTCTTTCAATAAAGTAGCAGGCAGGTTGTACAATATAAAACCGGAAACAACAATTCCTGCGACAAATGCTATCACCAGAAATACATTAAAGAAATTTAGTCTTACTCCCATAATTTTATTTATAAAGCTTATTGAGCTCTTTAAGAAATTCTATTATTCCATCAATTTTTAAGGTATGGTCAATGGTGGTTATGTCCAATGCTGCAGTTGGCATGGTGTCAATCATACACTCTGCCGGGTCCTGTACAATTGTGAGACCTCCCCTGTCTTTAATTCTTTTCATTCCCAAAGCACCGTCTCTGTTGGCTCCTGATAACAGAATGCCAATTGTTTTTGATTTATAGGTAAATGCTGCCGTTTCAAGCGTAACATCAATGGATGGCCTGGAATTATTGATCATGGGTTCTGTTGACAATGAAAAGGAATTTCCCAGTTCCAGCGACATGTGATAATTCGCAGGCGCCAGATACACTTTCTTCCGTTTTATGTTTTCTTTATCGTACGGTTCCACTACCGGCGTAGTACTTTTAAGAGACAAAGCTTCCACAAATCCATTACGGACATGCTTCAATCTGTGAAGGCACATAATAATGGGCAGTTCGAAATCTTCGGGAAGGTGAGAAAGGATTTTTACGATCCCCTGAAAGCTTCCTGCCGAACCTCCTATTACTACTACTTTGAATGAATTATTTAAATTAAACTTGTTCATAAAGCATTAAAACCGTCCAGCTAGTCTTTGATCTTTTTGTAAATCTTCTCTTCGTTGTTTACCACAATGAATTTGTTGGCTATTTCACACCATATTAATGACTCTTTAGAGCCAATGGCCAGATAGCCGTATCTGAACATGCTTTCATGCAATTTCTTTAATACCGAGTTCTGAAGCGTCTGATTAAAATAAATCATCACATTTCTGCAAAGCACAAGGTCGAACTTGTTAAAGACTATTCCTTTTACAAGATCATGCTCTCTGAAGGAGACATTCTTCACAAGAGATTTGTCCATGATGGCCTTGCCATTTTCTTCCTTGTAGTAGTCAGACAAGCTTTTTGTACCCTGATACCTGATATAGTTTTTCTCATTGAGCTCCATATTCTTAATAGAATAGTGCCCCATCTTTGCCTTTTCAAGAATGCCTTTGTCAAGGTCTGTTGCGATAATCTTGGACTTTTCCAGGATACCCATCTCTTTCAAAAGAATGGCCATGGTGAAAACTTCTTCTCCGGAAGAACAGCCAGCATGCCAGATAGAAACAGATTGGTGGTTTAGTAGAATGTTGGGGATGATGTGGTCTCTCAGTTCTCTCCAAAAAGAGGGATCTCTGTACATTTCAGTTACATTGACTGTAATTTCCGAAACGAATTCCTCAAAAAACACGTGGTCATCCTTAATTCTTTTGATGAGTGCCTCTACAGAATTGAACTCATACAATTCAACCACTCTGGTAATCCTCCTTTTGAAGGAAGACATCGCATAATTGGTGAAATCATAATTATACTTTTCTTTGACGACCTCAGTCAACTTTCTTAGTTCCGAGATTTCTATTTCCTGCATCCTTGGTATAAAATTCGATTTTTAGTTCTTTATCTTATGGCATTTATTTTTCAGGGCCCCTTTAAAGCGCTCCTTGTTATAAATGATAAACATTTTCAATATTGGTACTCATATTGCAATGTTTCTTCACACTCAATCCCATCTTTACGCGATCTGCTGCGAAGCAAAAATCAGCAATCATAGTTTTTCTGCTCTTTCTCTGATTTGTCCGATTTTTCGCAAAAAGAAACGCATTGTTTATCAGCGTGTTATCCAAAGTATCAAAGCGTTTCTTTCAGAATTTAAACCTACAATAATTTACATATCTCCATAAGCTGTAAAACCGCTATTTATTGCTCAGGTAATGTTTTAGAAATAAGAACATGATTTAAGGCAAGATTATGCCTGATAAGTGCACTAAGTGGTTTTAAGAGAGATAATTCATGAGGCTTAAGCAATAAGTTCTAATAATTTTGGTTTCAAAAAATAACATCTTACTTTTCTACAGAAAAAGTAAGGCTTTGGAAATCATGGTTTCTATGGCTGTCTGGTTGTAAATCTCACTGATTAACAAATTTTTATGAAGTATATTCTCATTGTAGGGGCAGGAAGGTCTTCTTCTTCGCTCATCGATTACTTACTGAGAGAAAGCATTACACAAAACTGGTTTGTGACACTTGCAGACAGTGATATTAGTCTGGCTGAAAGTAAGATCGCAAATCATCCACATGGTAAGGCAGTTTTTCTGGACGTCTATGATACGCCCTCAAGAGATCACCTTGTAAAATCGGTTGATGTAGTAATATCCATGTTACCGGCGCATTTACATCTGACGCTGGCCTTCGCATGCTTGGAATACAAAAAGCACTTGCTGACAGCTTCCTATGTTTCTAAAGAAATGGAGACGCTAAATGCTGCGGCGGTTGAAGCGGGCGTTCTTTTTCTAAATGAATGTGGTCTCGATCCTGGAATTGACCACATGACGGCAATGAGATCTATTAATGAAATCCGGAAATCCGGAGCAAAATTGCTGGCTTACAGGTCCTACACAGGCGGGCTCATAGCGCCCGAAAGCGATGATAATCCCTGGCACTATAAATTTACCTGGAATCCCAGAAACGTGGTACTGGCTGGTCAGGGGAGCGCGGCAAAGTTCATCGTAAACGGAAATTATAAATACATACCCTACCATAAATTATTTTCCCGCTATGAAAGGCTAGAGATTGAAGGATTGGGCAGCTTTGAAGGATACCCAAACAGGGACTCGCTAAGTTACCGAAAAACGTATGGGATAGAAGATATCCCTACCATGCTTCGCGGAACCTTAAGAAACCCCGGCTTCTGTGAAAGCTGGAATGTTTTTGTGCAACTGGGAATGACTGATGACAGCTACACCATAGAAAATTCTGAACACATGACCTACAGGGAATTCACCAATTCCTTCCTGAAGTTTGATGAGTCGGAAAGCGTTGAAGATAAATTGTGCAGCTATTTAAATATTGGTAAAAGTTCAGAGACTTTCTCCCGATTCGAATGGCTTGGCCTTTTTAAAGATGCGCAGATAAAATTGAAAAACGCTTCCCCTGCTGCCATTCTTCAAATGATTCTGGAGCAGAAATGGTCGCTACGACCAGGTGACAAAGATATGATTGTGATGCAGCATATATTTGAATTTGAACGAAATGGTAGGATATTCGAGTTAAAATCATCCATTGTTTCAAAAGGAGATGATGAAACGCAAACGGCCATGTCAAAAACGGTGGGCTGGCCACTGGCAATAGCCGCAAAACTAATTCTCAATGGAGAAATTAAAGAACGAGGAGTGGTAGTACCTACTAAGCCTGAAGTTTATGAGCCTGTTCTTAAAGAACTGGAAAGCATGGGAATCAAATTCGAAGATAGCACGAAAGAAATCAAGTAAAGGTCAGCTTTATCAAACCCGGTTATTCACTTTTGCGCTCTGGCCGACCTCATGGCTTTTAAAACTTTTAAGTTCGGATCCTGTCTGAGGCTTTGATATTGCGCTGTTTCGCAGCCGAAGATTGCTATTTTTCCCTCCTCATTACTATGAACCCCCCAACCATATCTTTTTGCCAAGGGAGAAGCACGGAAGCAGGCTTGCCCCTTTGAAAAAAACTGCTCTCTATCCGATTCCAGATTTTCGCGGCTTACTTCATTTTTTTCAGCATACACCCGAAACAGCACGTCATCGGAGGTATATTTATAGGGATTGTTATAAATAATGTCGAATTGCATATTCGCAATTGTCCTGGACTTTCCTTTTAACGGAGGAATTTCTGCTGTCTTTGCCGGGCAATCTTCCGCTGTTTCTATGAACGTGTTAAAATAGTTTGTTGAATGAACTTTCATATTTTATACTGTGGCGCGTCTTTATGATTTTTTAACGAAGCCTGCCATATATACTCCCTGGCTTCGGCTGCTTCATCTATAAATTTAAATAATAAGGTTTCAGAAAAGCAATAAATTCATGGGAATATGTACCATCCGCATTTCTGATCACAAATTCAGAGACCTGCAACTGCTGCTGTCTAAAGCCATACCAGGAGAGGAATCTGAAGGGTTTGAAGTCCGGGCGGTTCAAAAGAATAATCCTTTTTTGAAGAAACAGTCCATTTTTTTCCGCTTTGTTATCAAAGTTAATCGCTTCTGACGGAGGGAGGAGGAGATAAAGGTTGCCATCGCCCGACAGCAGATTTTTCGCCGACCCGACTAGGTCTTCATGGGTTAAAAAATCATTATGAATGGCCAGATTTTTGGTTGGGTTGGCTGTTTGTAAATGATTGGTAAAAAATGGCGGATTTGAGATGATCAGATCATATTTTTCCCGGGCTAGCTTAGGGTAGTCTTGTATTCGTGTATGGTATATCCTAAGTCGGTGGGACCATAGAGAATTGTTGAAATTTATCTTGGTCTGTAAAAAGGCCTGTTGTTCCATCTCCACTGCATCAATGGGACAATCAAATTTTTGCGCGAGCATCAGGCTCAAAACACCTGTGCCCGATCCGATGTCCAATATTCGGCTGGGGCATTCGTATTGGGCCAAAGCCGCGAAAACGCAAGCCTCAGTACATACCTTCATTGCTGCTAAAGATTGTTCTACTCTAAACTGCTTAAACTGGAAATATTGATTCGCCATAAAATTCTCTACAAATATAGGCAGAGACGCTGGGAAGCAAAATTTATATGGCGGTTGGGGAAAGGTGTGAGCTGCTTGTCTGTTGTACAAACACAAACAGTGGCGGGCGGCGGCAGGCACGATGAAATAAAAAAAGTCCCTGCCAGACCACAGAGACTTTTCTTTCAAAAATTAAAGCAATTTGTCATTTATAAAGATCCTATGTCCTCGTCTCCTTCTTCTAACCTTTGCAGTTTTTCCTGAGCCGCATAGATACTTTCTTTGATCTCCATCAGGTCTTTGCTTACAATACCCCAAATGCCATGCTGGTCCATTTCAAGAGGCGATTCATAAGAGGTTTCACGTAACCTGGCCAGCACATCTAAACTCAAATCCGGATATTTTCGCATCCAGTCATCGTTGCTTCTGAGCATATCTGCTGCTTCGCCAATATTCTTAAGGCTTCTGTTAACAATCTCGCGGGTTTCTTCAGAACTGGTAAAATCTTCATAATCCATCTCCTGCGTATACCCTTCTATCTGATCTATTTCTATCGCCATGTTGTTAAGGTGCAGTAGTTCTTCTTCTCTTGTCATAGCATTACATTATTGATTTCCATGATAACCTGCTACAACTAAAGTTGTTTACTGCAAATAGTTTTTGCTAGTCTTTTATTTTCCGCTTTACGTAAAAATAGCCTATCAATATTATAATGGACCAAAAGATCATGCTCAGGATCCCTTCCACCAGATCGATGACAGCCCCGAATATAAGTGCTATTGCAGCTATTATTCCTGCCAGTATTAAAAGGATAGTGGTTAGTATTTTTTTCATTGCATGTATTTGGTTGTTTAAGCCTATATAGCTATTTCAATCCAAAATTGTTCTGGGAATCTCGGTTTTCACCTCTACAGCGACGCTTCATAGCCCACATCGATTTGCAGGTTCCTTCCCAACGCACTTTTTACCGCCAATTCATCGCACCTTTCATTCTCGGCATGGCCTGCATGGCCTTTCACCCATTTCAGTTTTACATTGTGTTTTTTATAAACATCTATAAACCTTTGCCAAAGGTCTGCATTTTTCTTTCCCTTAAAACCTTTCTTCACCCAGCCCCAGATCCAGCCTTGCTCAACTGCTTCTACTACATATTTCGAATCGGAGTACACCGTTACATCGCTTCCCTCTTTCTTCAAAGCCTCCAGCCCTTTGATTACAGCCAGCAACTCCATTCTGTTGTTTGTTGTCTTCCTAAAACCTTCTGATATCTCCTTCCTGAGCTTATTGTACACCAATATGGTTGCAAAACCACCCGGACCGGGATTGCCTCTTGATGCACCATCAGTAAAAATAGAAATCATAGTAAATTAGATTTAAACAATTTGATTGCTATTGCCAACAATATAATACCAAATACCTTTCTCAAAATACTAAAACCCGCCGCTCCAATTTTCCGCTCCAGCCAACCGGAGGTTTTCAATACAATGTAGACAAATATTAAGTTGACAACAATTCCAACCAAAATGTTCTGCGTCAAATACTCAGCTTTCAAAGATAAAATGGTGGTCATGGTTCCGGCGCCTGCAATCAATGGAAATGCCAGCGGTACGATAGAGCCCGTGCCGCTGGTTTCATTGTCAGACTTGAATATACTTACACCCAGAATCATTTCCATACCTATCAGAAACATGATCAGCGCACCTGCGATGGCAAAAGACTCTACATCTATACCGAAGAGATTTAAAATAGATGTGCCTAAAAAAAGGAATATAATCATCAAAACCCCCGCAATTACAGTAGCTTTTTCTGATTGTATCCGTCCCTCTCTTTTCCTAATGTCAATAATGATCGGAATAGATCCCAAAATATCTATTACAGAAAACAGGATGAGCGTAACAGAAATTATTTCCTTAAAACTGAACATGGCATCTATGTTTGTAACGCTTGGCTATTCAAAGGTTAATAAACCGTTAAATTAGCTGAGATGATTCCTAAAGAAATCCATCAGAATCTGAATCTCTTTATTTTTTATAGCAGGAAAATTAGCTATTCTTAAAGTATTATTTTTCAAATCACCATACCCGTTGCCAAGCGTGATGCCAGCCTGTTTGGCCTTTGCTTTCATATTCGTTATTTCTTCCTCAGAGGCCGATAGCGCAAGCACCGTCTTCGATCTAACACGGTCGTCTTCAATTAACAGGTCTACTGCATCGAACCCGGAAAAAAATTCGAGCCACTGTTTATAACGCTCATTTAATTTTAAGCTGGTTTCCGAAATACTGGCAGCATCAGTCATTACCCGAAGGAGCAAATAGATGTTCAGTACATTTGGCGTGTAGGTTGTCTGGTTTTTTTCTGCCATGTCCAGCATGTAGGGCAGACTATTGTAATGCCCTCTTTCGTTAATTGCCCTGGCCCTGGCTATTGCCATGGGTGTACATACCATTACAGCCAAACCTGCCGGTAGTCCAAAACATTTTTGAACAGAAGCATACCAAACGTCAGCATTGGCAAAATCAAGCTGAATACCGGCCATCGAAGAGGTCGCATCCACAGCGATTAAAGAATCCGGAAAACGCTCGCGCAGGGTTTTGATGGTACTATTATCAAGCGCCGTGCCGTTGGAGGTTTCATTTTGTGTTATGGCAATTAATTCCGTACCCGCTGGAACGTTCAGGTGCTGGATATCCAGCACTTTCTGCATATCAAATAAAACTCCCTGAGAAGCCTGGCGGATTTTTTTTGTATACTCAAACCATTTCTCCCCAAAAGCACCATTATAAATGTGGAAGCTTGAGGAGGTGACCAGGGATTGTGCAATAATCTCCCAACATTCTGTAGCAGAACTCGCAAACAAAATCACGTAGTCATCGGGTATTCCCAGTTTACTTTTTAGTTCCCTGGATACATTTCCGTAGATCTCCACAAACTCAGGGCTTCTGTGGTTGATGCTCAAGACACCATCCAATACCGCATCCTGAAAATATTTCGAAATCTTATTGTTTACCTTTGAAGGCCCGGGGTAAAAAGTGATCATTTTCTAATCAAATAGTGAATTGCCAGTGTATATCCTTCCAAACCAAAGCCCGAAATAATCCCGAGGCAGTTTTTGCTCAGCAAACTTTTGTGCCGGTAATCTTCCCTGCTGTAAATATTACTGATGTGCACTTCGACTACAGGGGTATTGATTGCTGCTATGGCGTCAGAAATGGCTACCGAAGTATGGGTGTAGCCACCTGCATTTAAAATAATACCTCCCCCTTCAAAGCCAGTTGCATGCAACTTGTCAATCAATTCTCCTTCGATATTCGACTGGAAGTAAGAAAGCTCCACCTCCGGAAACTTTGCTTTCAATTGCTCAAAAAAAGCTTCGAAGTGTTGGTCGCCATATATTCCTTTTTCCCTTACGCCCAGGAGATTTAAGTTAGGGCCGTTGATTATTGTTATTTTCATTCTATTATTCTTTAGGTTTTAAGAATTCAAGATAGAGATAAATTTTAGTCGTATCCTTTTTATTAACCAATTCTCATCCATTCTCTCATTCTTTAAATCACTAATTCACCAATTCATTATCTATCTTTGGCGCATGCATTGGGATTTTCACATCAAACAATTTGAAAACTATCTAAAACTGGAAAGATCGCTGGCGCCAAATTCTGTGGAAGCCTACGTTCAAGACGTTGTAAAACTAAAACAGTTTGTACAAATCTCCAATCGGGAGGGAAAACCGGAAGATGTACAACTTAACGAACTGGAAAGTTTTTTGGCCTGGCTGTACGAATCGGGCATCAGTCCGTTCACCCAGGCACGAATTATTTCCGGGATCAAAGCTTTTTACCGTTATTTACTTTTTGAAAATACCATCTCAAAAGATCCAACAATATTACTTGAAGCGCCCAAATTAGGCAGAAAATTACCCGATACGTTAGCGGTGCATGAGATCGACCAGCTTTTCGCTGCGATAGACTTATCAACTCCGGAAGGAGCCAGAAATAAGGCCATGCTGGAAACTTTGTATAGTTCAGGATTGAGGGCCTCCGAACTAACAACCCTCAAAATCGGGAATATTTATTTTGACATAGGTTTTCTCAAAATTCTGGGAAAAGGGAACAAAGAAAGACTCGTACCTATCGGCAAAGACGCCCTCAAGTATATAAAAATCTATATCGAAGAGGTAAGGAGTCACCTGAATATAAAACCAGGATTTGAAAGTTATGTCTTCCTCAACCGCAGAGGCCAGGCGCTGAGCCGAGTGATGGTATTCACTATAGTCAAACAGTTGGCGCGCAAGGCCGGCATAGAAAAAAACATCAGCCCCCATACCTTCAGGCATTCATTTGCAACACATTTAATTGAGGGGGGTGCTGATTTGCGTGCTGTACAGGAAATGTTGGGACATGAATCTATTACCACTACAGAAATTTACACGCACCTGGACAGAGATTATCTCCGGCAGGTGATCTTTGACTTTCATCCCAGGGGGAGATAGGGTTTTGGGTATTAGGGATTGGGGGTTAGGGGTTGGGGGTTAGGTTTTGGGGGTTGTGGGGTTGGGGATTGAGGGTTCTGGTGTTGGGATTAGGTTTGTAGGATTCAAGTCTCAAGTCTCAAGTCTCAGGTTTAATTTTTTAAGTCTTATGTTTACAATGTCTAATATCTCTCATCTAAAATCAATATCTAATATCTAATATCTAATATCTAATATCTAATATCTAATATCTAATATCTAATGTCTAATGTCTAGTATCTAACGTCTAACATCTTTCTGATGTCTAATATCTGACCTCTCATGTCTGATCTAATATCTAACGTCTAATATCTAATATCTAATTATTCCGCTATCTTTGGGCACAAAAAAGTAAGCGTGTACAAATCCATTCTGCGACCCATCCTTTTCCGACTTTCTGCTGAATCAGCCCACCATTTGACATTTTCTATGTTGAAATGGATTTTGAAAATTCCGGGCAAAAAGGCTGTATTTAAAAGACTCTTTGATTTCGAGCATCCTTCGCTTGAGAGGGAAGTTTTTGGGCTAAAGTTTAAAAATCCTGTTGGTCTTGCCGCAGGGTTTGATAAAGACGCAAAACTTATTGACGAGCTGGCCTGCCTGGGATTCGGCTTTATAGAAATCGGCACAATCACGCCTAAACCACAGTCAGGAAATCCTACCCCCCGCCTTTTCAGATTGCCTGAAGACAAAGCAATTATTAATCGCATGGGTTTTAATAACGAGGGCCTGGAGGCTGCGGTGTCGCGACTAAGAAAAAGAAAATCATCTGTACTGGTCGGTGGGAACATCGGAAAAAATAAAGTCACCCCCAATGAATCTGCCGACCTTGATTATGAGTTGGCTTTCAATGGGCTTTATGACTTTGTTGATTACTTTGTGGTCAATGTAAGCTCCCCAAATACTCCCAATTTGCGGGAACTGCAGGAAAAAGAACCCCTGAAAAAATTGCTATTGAAAATCAAAGGCTTAAATAGCCAAAAACCAGTTTCTAAACCTATCCTTTTGAAAATAGCGCCTGATTTGAGCAATCAACAGTTAGACGATATCGTTTCCATCGTATTGGAAACTAAAATAGACGGATTGATCGCTACAAATACTACCATAGGCAGGGAAAACCTGGTAACAAGTCGGAAAACCATCGAAGATATTGGAATGGGAGGCTTGAGCGGTGCGCCCTTAAAGCAAAGAAGTACGGAAGTGATTAGGTACATTCATACAAAGTCAGGTGGCGCCTTCCCCATCATCGGCGTAGGTGGCATTTTCAGCCCCGAGGATGCCCTGGAAAAACTAAATGCCGGTGCTACCCTGGTGCAGCTATACAGCGGTTTTATTTACGAGGGTCCTCAGCTTATAAAAAGAATTAATAAGGCCATCCTCAAACAATAGTCTGTGTAAAATATTATCTTGTGGCTATTATTCGTCCGGAAACAGCAAGAAATTGTGCAGTAACGCCGTTTCCTCCTAATTAAATCAGTTTTTATTAATTTTGTGCTTTAGCATATAAATGGCAAAAAATACATATAAGTCAAATAACTTTAAAAAGACAAAAACGGAAAAGAAGAAACTTCCCAGGTTTAAAATTTCTTTTTATAAAGACAGGAAGTTTCATTTGGCCTTTGGTTTCTTTCTGCTGGCTTTATCCATATATCTTCTTACGGCTTTCATTTCCTACTTATTTACCGGAAAGGCGGATCAGAGCCTGATAGAAGCTGTACTGGAAACCGATATAAAAACTTCGGGCCTGGAAACTGAAAACTGGCTTGGGGTTTTGGGGGCATACGTCTCTCATTTCTTCATTTTTGTGTGGTTTGGAATAGCTGCTTTTTTTATTCCTCCGCTCCTTTTTATACTGGGAAGCAAGATTGTATTTCGAAAAGAAGTGATATCGCCGTACCGCGCCTTTAAATTCTCTTTTTTCTTTGCTTTCTGGATCAGTTTGTTTTTGGGCTATATCACGCTTGAGACCAACAGCCCTACCTGGAGCTTTTTAAGCGGCGGAATTGGCTATGAACTCGCGCTCTTGTTCAACAGTCTGCTTGGCTGGGGAACATTCCTGTTCCTGATATTTTCACTTGTCGTGTTTGTCATTTATTTCTTCAATGTTACATCCCTGTTAAACCTGACATCCAAAGCCGATGGAGAGCTAGCTGCAAAAGACAACAAAGCCAATGATATAGAAGAGGATGAGGAAGATAAGGTTGCGAGCATCAAAAAGGAATATATGGAAGAAAGCCTGATTGAAAATAACTTCGACGATGACGAAGAAGAGGATGGCATTGGGTCCTGGTCCATCAGGAATACAGCCAAAACCCCTCAACCGAAGCCCAACCAGGAACTCGAATTGGACATTGAAGACCGTGCCGAGGCGCTTAAGCCCGCAACCAGACCAGAAAAAGATGAACCCGAAGGATTAGAGCTGGAAGTAAAAGAGGAGGAAATTGTTGATGAGAATATTGCCGGTGAAATAGAGAATTATGATCCTACCCTCGACCTCGCCTCCTACCAGTATCCGAGTGTAGATATGTTGAATGAATACTCTTCAGGGAAAGTACAGGTAACCAAGGAAGAACTGGAGCAAAACAAGGACAAAATTGTAGAAACGCTTATCAATTTCAAGATAGGGATATCCAGTATCAAAGCAACCATAGGCCCGACGGTAACCTTGTATGAAATTGTGCCTGAAGCAGGCGTTAAAATCTCGAAGATTAAAAACCTGGAGGACGATATTGCCTTGAGCCTTGCCGCATTAGGCATTAGAATTATTGCTCCCATTCCCGGCAAAGGTACCATTGGTATAGAAGTACCTAACAAAAACAGGGAAATGGTGTCCATGAGATCCGTTTTAACTACTGAAAAGTTCCTGAAAAGTGATAAAGAACTGCCTGTAGTTCTGGGCAAAACCATTTCCAACGAAGTGTTTGTTACAGATCTGGCAAAAATGCCTCACTTGCTTATGGCCGGAGCTACAGGTCAGGGAAAATCGGTAGGCTTGAATGTGCTGCTCACATCCCTGATCTATAAGAAGCACCCCAGTCAGTTGAAATTTGTTTTAGTGGACCCGAAGAAGGTGGAACTGACCTTGTTTAACAAGATTGAACGGCACTTCCTGGCGAAGCTGCCAAATAGCGAAGAGGCCATTATTACCGACACAAAAAAGGTGGTGTACACCTTGAACTCCCTCTGTATTGAGATGGATAACCGCTATGATCTGCTGAAAGATGCCGAATGTCGAAACTTAAAGGAATACAATGCAAAGTTTGTAAAACGAAGGCTGAACCCGCAAAAGGGACACAGGTTTCTGCCCTATATCGTTTTAATAATTGATGAGCTTGCGGATTTGATGATGACGGCCGGAAAAGAGGTTGAAACCCCTATTGCGAGACTGGCTCAGCTAGCAAGGGCCATCGGCATTCACCTTGTAGTGGCTACACAAAGACCTTCTGTAAACGTAATTACAGGAATTATTAAGGCCAATTTTCCTGCCAGGCTTTCGTTCCGGGTAACTTCAAAGATAGATTCACGAACAATTCTGGATACAGGCGGAGCGGAACAATTGGTTGGAATGGGAGACATGCTCCTTTCCATGGGTTCTGACATTATTCGATTGCAATGTGCGTTTGTGGACACCCCCGAGGTAGATGCAATCTGTGACTTTATTGGTTCTCAGCGTGGCTACGAATCTGCTTACATGCTTCCTGAATTTGCGGGTGATGAAGAGGAAAGCACCGTGGGCCAGGTAGACCTGGCAGATCGGGATGCTATGTTTGATGATGCTGCCAGACTGATAGTAATGCACCAGCAGGGAAGTACCTCACTTATCCAGAGAAAACTCAAATTAGGGTACAACCGCGCGGGCAGGCTTATTGACCAATTGGAGGCCGCCGGAATTGTGGGTCCTTTTGAAGGAAGTAAAGCCAGAGAAGTTTTAATTCAGGATGAGTACAGTTTGGAACAGTTATTGAATAGCATGGATAAAAAGGATTTCTAAACCATCCGCAAATTGGTAAGCGTTAAAAGTTTCATGCATTTTCGCACAAATTTGGCCGTAGGAGGTTTATCAAAATATTTAAATAAAAAATCTAAAAACAAATGAAAAGAAGTTTAGGACTATTGGTAGTAGTTTTTCATTTATTCTCGCTGGGCCTCTCTGCGCAGTATGACGATAAAGCGCTCGCGATATTGGATGATATGAGTGATAAATACAGAAGCATTTCTGCTTATGAAGCTACATTTACCCAAACATTGGAGAATCAACAGGCGGATATCAATGAAGATTTTTCGGGGACCATTACTGTTAAAGGAGAAAAATTCAGACTGGATATGGGAGGACAGGAAATTATCAACGATGGTAAAACCGTATGGACATACATACCTGAGATAAATGAAGTGAACATTGACAACTACAGCGCTGATGCTGGCGAAATGACGCCTTCAAAAATATATGCCGCCTACAAAAATGGCTATAAGTATGTTTATCTTGAAGAACAAAAAGCCGGTGGAAAATCTTTCGATATTATTGATCTTGTTCCTGAAGACAAAAATGATCAGTTTTTTAAGATAAGGCTGATGATTGATCAGAAGGACGATATGCTCAAGAGCTGGACCATGTTTGACAAAAGTGGCAACAAATACATCTACAACATTACCAACTTCAAAATTTTATCTGAGATCAAAGATTCATTCTTTCAATTTGATAAAAATAAGTACAAAGGCGTGGAGGTAGTGGATCTTCGCTAAGGCTGTTAAAAAACCCTTAAATCGCCTGGACCAAATCGGTTCAGGCGATTTTTTTTATTTCGTTCATGTTCTCTTGGGGCTGGCGCCTCAACAGCAAGCATTTTAGCGCCGAGGAAAAAGGTCAACATCTTTCCATAAGCCTTCAATCATATTATCAGTAATTTTCTCCACAACCACCGAATCTTCGCCCGCAAGCCCGTAACCGCTGCACCAATCCATTGTACCCGTATTGATCACAGTTCCTGAAGTTCGGCTTTTTTGGAAAATGAGGAAAGCCCCGTTGCCTTGTTGCTCCAGATAAGCATGATCATAGGCAAGCAATGCTGCCCGATAAAAGTTGAGTTTGCCCAAATCCAGTTCTGGTTGGCTCCCGTTGAATTTTAAGAAGGTGCCATCATATTCCTTGGTTGGAATACTAATTAAATCGCCGTTTTGTAAGTGAGTTCCTTCAAAAACCGGCGAAGTCGCATCAGTCACTTTAAAGCCCTGGTAGCTAACCTCTGTTTTCCGGCCGAAACCACCATGAGGAAAATCAGACCCAATACTCGGAACGACGGGATATTTCAAAATCTCATTTGTCCAGAAAGTGGTGGTTAGTAGCGGATCGCCCACCGGATCTGGCAATTCCTTGTAGCAGACCATGCGCTCACCGTCATTTTCGTATCGGATTTGCCACCACATGGTATTGCCCGATAAAATTAGAACATTGCCCCCGGCATCCACAAACTGATCAAAATGTTCCCTGGCGCGCCTCGTCCAATATTCGTTGTGGCCGATTACAATCAGAAGGCGGGCATGCGCTATTGAACTATAATCTTCCATATCCTGGTCTGCAATGAACTGAAGAGGCAAATCGCTCCGTTCGCTAAAATAATCCAGACCGGACTTTACCTGAAAGCTAACAGCAGGGAATGTGGGCCTCTGGAAAGATACTAGGTGTGTTTGCCGGGAAAATAAACTGTACAAACTTTTTCCGCCGCTGATATTGTACGCATTGATGGTGTTGGACGGATATAAGACCACAATTTCCTCCTTCTTGCGGCTTTTAATGATGAATGGAATGGATTCTTCCCAAAGATACAGGCCACTTTTTAATGGCGGTACCTTATAGGTAAAACTGGCAGAATAACCGAACCCATTTTCAGCTGGATTGGCGGCCCGCTCCTGTGGGGCGATCTTTACCCAAAGGCTATCGACAACCTCATTTCGGATATTGTAGAGTTTTACATATTTCTCCTGCGCGTTTTTTGCGTCTATGTAGACTTTCTGTTCCTCACCGGGCAGGTAAGAAACTTTATCGGTATATCCGTTGTCAACGTCCAGATCCAAACCATGCAGGAAACATTCCACAATATACTGCGCATAAAGAGCGTTTTCGGAATAATATTTCCACCCTTTAAATCCCAAAAAGGCAAGAATTCCTAAAACAATGATCAAAAATATCTTTTTCATATCGCAACTGCTCAATTCGGTGCAACCGGGCATGTGAATCTTTAAATACCTGATCCCAGGCGCAGATCGGAGGTTAACAACTCATTCAGCTACAAACCGAACCGGGTCAAATTAAATTTTCCTGAAAGTGTATATTAGAAGTGTTTTTCTATTTTTGTAATATGACAAAAGAAAACCTCTTCAAGGCGATAATACAAAAAAAATCATACTTGTGCGTAGGGCTCGATTCCGACATCACAAAAATACCCAAGCATCTACTGGAAACGGAAGATCCCATTTTTGAATTCAACCGGCACATCATTGATGCCACACATCAATATTGTGTGGCTTACAAGCCCAATATTGCGTTTTATGAGTCGATGGGCGCCAAAGGTTGGGAAAGTCTGAAAAAAACGCTGGACTATATTCCCGAAGGATGTTTTACCATTGCAGACGCAAAACGTGGCGACATAGGAAATACATCGAGTATGTACGCCAAGACCTTTTTCGAGCTCATGAACTTTGATAGTGTCACGGTGGCGCCATACATGGGTGCCGACTCTGTGCTTCCATTTCTGCAATTTGAAAATAAATGGGTGATTTTGTTAGCACTTACATCTAACGAAGGTGGACTTGATTTTCAGAATCTTGCTTTGGAGTCGGGCGAAAGATTGTACGAACGTGTGCTTCGAAAAAG
>CAZWQB010000035.1:2315-20532 GCA_964636035.1 uncultured Roseivirgaceae bacterium | reverse complement strand
CCAGCATTTACTACGGGCATGTTATTGATACCAATTACAAATCCATCAATTGGGCTTTTCACGGGGACTCGTAGGTTGCCATAAGGGTCTGTTAGCACCGCTATCATCTGATTTTTCTTTACTTCATCGCCATATTCTACTTTGGCGTTGAAAATACCAGACATTTTGGCCCTTGTCCAGGACCTTTCCCGTAATATTGTCGATCTGTTTTTTCTGAGATAACTCTTCTTGATTTTAAGGTGGTTCATTAATCTAATCACGCCGTTCATGCCCTCTTGGATCGCCAGGTGATCAATGCGCAACGACTCCCCACCTTCGTATACCAGGATCGACTTTCCAATCTGGGCTGCCGCTTTTCTGAACGATTTGTCGATAAGATTGGAATTGATGATGTACGGCGCTCCGAATGCCTTTGCCAACTCCAGATTGGTTTCGTTGCTTATCAATGCCCTGATCTGTGGATAATTTGAAATCCGGGATCCGCCGGTATGAAAATCAACCCCATAATCAATGTTTGGCAGTATCTCCTCCATAATAATGTGCGCGATTTGCTTGGCCAGAGAGCCAGCGTTTCCTCCGGGGAAGCATCGGTTCAGGTCTTTACCGTCGGGTAGGTTCCTGGAATTGTTGATAAAACCGTATACGTTCACAAGGGGAATGGCAATGACAGTTCCCCGGTCCGGGATGAGCATTTTTCTGGTAATGAGCTTTCTGACAATCTCAATTCCATTTATTTCATCGCCATGAATACCCGCCGTCAACAACAAAGACGGTCCCTCCACCTTAGATCGAAATACAAAAACAGGCAGGTCTATCCATGTATGGGAAGGAAGGCGGGCAATTCTGATGTCTATCTGAACCTCTTCACCTGGCGCTACCCGCTGTTTATTAATAACAATATCTCTCAATTCCTGAATATAATACTAGTGGTAAATTTTTAGATCGGGCCTTAAGATAAATATAAATGCATGAAAACGCTGAAAAAAGTTATACTTTCAGCTAATTTGTCATCATCTCCGTCTTATCTTTTCATTTTGTAGTTTCCTGCATTTGCTCTTCATTCGAATTCAACACTACTCCAGGTGTCTACCGACTGAATAATGGTCATTTACTAAACAATTTCTCACTTTTCATCTTAATCCTTAAATATATGCAACGTCTTCGAATGTTATTTTTTTTCATTAGAATCGAAAAAAACCGGATGTAAAAATAATTCCAATATTGGATAATTTTTAATTCAATTTTACATTTATATTCGCTTCTGAAGGCAAACCGAATAAAGCCTGGAGAAGCCATACATTTAAACGCAAGACCCTTTGGAATCGCAGATAGAGCTTGACATTTTAAGTCAACCCGATGACACCACGTGTGGCCCCACATGTTTGCATGCTTTGTATAAATACTACAATGATGACATTTCGCTAATCCAGGTCATTGATGAGGTGTTGACCCTGAAGGGAGGCGGAACCTTTGCTTCCGCATTGGCCTGCCATGCCTTACAAAGGGGCTACACCGCGACTATTTATACCTATAATCTGAATCTTTTTGATCCGACCTGGTTTGTAGGAGATGTAGACATAGCCGCAAAGTTAAAAGCGCAATTGCAGTTTAAAAACGATGCAAAGTTTACGGTGGCGTCGCTGGAGCATATCCGCTTTCTTGAACTAGGCGGCAAACTGAAATTCCAGGACCTGAAGCCCAGCCTGATCAGAAAATATTTAAAGAAAGACATTCCCGTGCTCTGTGGCCTGAGTTCGACCTATCTCTACGGACATGCGAGGGAATGGGGCCCGAATGATGACCATGATGATCTGCGAGGGCTTCCGGCAGGGCACTTTGTGATAGTGAGTGGATATAACAATGAAAACAACCAGGTAATCATCAATGATCCGTTGATGGACAATCCCTATTCCAGGCAACAAAAATATAGCGTGAAGATTGAAAAGCTAATTTGTTCAATCCTGCTGGGGGTTTTAACCTATGATGCAAAGATTTTAATAATAGAACCCAAAAATAAAAGATAATTAATGTCAATAATAATTGTTGTCAGCAACACGAATGACTGGAAATTTAACATTCCGGGAGTCGAAGTTATATCCAATAAGATGTATCTGACCAATTCGGATTATGTAAAAATAAAAAACGCCCGGATTTTCAATTTATGTCGCAGCTACAGATACCAAAGCAATGGGTATTATGTTTCGCTCCTTGCAGCCGCACGTGGCCACAGGGCCATTCCCAGCATTGCCACCATTCAGGACATGAAATCTCAGGCCGTGGTAAAAATATCATCAGAAGAACTGGATGATTTAATACAGAAAAGCCTGGCGAATATTTCTTCTCAAACGTATACGCTGAGTATCTACTTCGGGAAGAATCTATCCGCGAAATACAACAAATTGAGCATCCAGCTTTTCAACCTGTTTCAGGCGCCACTTTTGCGGGCTCATTTCGTAAACAATAACAATAAATGGCAATTGCAAAGCATTGGCCCTATTTCTGCCAGTGAGATTCCCGAAACGCATAAATCTTTTGTGGAAGAATTTGCCACTGCTTATTTTGCCAATAAAAGGTTCAGCGTTCCAAAACGGAATGTTTCCGGCTACGACCTGGCCATTTTAACGGACCCTTCGGATCCTGTTCCTCCTTCCAGTGAAAAAACACTTCAGAAATTTATAAAGGGAGCTGAAAATGTGGGCTTAAATGCCTACCTGATTACCAAAGACGATTACAGCCAGCTTGCCGAATACGACGGTCTCTTCATCAGGGAAACAACATCTGTTAACCACCACACATTTCGTTTTGCCCAACGTGCCCAGGCAGAGGGCCTGGCGGTGATTGACGATCCGGAATCAATCATAAGATGCACCAATAAGGTTTACCTTGCGGAGTTATTAAAAAACAATGACATTCTTGCTCCGAAGAGCATGATTCTGCAAAAAGACAATATTGCTCAGGTGAAGAAAGAAATGGGCTACCCCTGCATACTGAAACAACCGGATAGCTCCTTTTCCATTGGCGTGGTGAAGGCAAATGATGAAGTTGAATTTGACAGGGAAGTAAGCAAACTGCTTGAAAAATCAGACCTCATTGTTGTGCAGGAGTTTTTGCCTACAGAGTTCGATTGGCGCGTAGGTATATTTGACAATGAGCCGCTTTATGTGTGCAAATACTATATGGCAAAAAAGCACTGGCAGATCATGGACTGGGAAAACAAAGGAAACGTACGTTTTGGAAAATTTGAAACACTACCAGTAGAGCTTGCCCCTCCACAACTCATTAAAACAGCCCTTCAAAGTACCGGTCTTATCGGTAACGGATTGTATGGCGTGGACATCAAACAGATCGACAAGAAATTTTACGTGATCGAGGTAAATGACAATCCCAGCATTGACACGGGTGTGGAAGATGCAGTGGTAAAAGACAAACTATACACACGTATAATGGAGATCTTTCTGCGAAAAATTCAAAATATAAAGCAAATTAAAAAGAACAGATAACAATGGCCTTACATTTATTTGAGGGTTTTGGAGTGGAACTGGAGTATATGATCGTATCGGAGGACACCCTAAAGGTACTTCCGGTAACGGACCAGATTTTGAAGGCTTTTTCAGGAGCTTTTGTTGATGAGATTGAAAATGGCGCCATCAGTTGGTCAAATGAACTAGCATTGCATGTAATTGAACTCAAAACGAATGGACCAGCGAAGGATTTAAACAGCCTTTCCGCACAATTTGCAGATAATGTAAAACAAATCAACCAGTTGCTAAAAGTACACGGCGGCCGTCTGATGCCTACGGCCATGCATCCATTTATGGATCCCTACAAAGAGATGCTGCTCTGGCCCCATGAAAGAAATGAAATTTATGAAAAATACAATTCAATTTTTGATTGCAGGGGGCATGGCTGGTCAAATTTACAAAGTGTTCACCTGAATTTGCCATTTCAGGGTGATGAAGAATTTGCCCGTCTACATGCTGCGATCCGGGTCATATTGCCCATTCTTCCTGCCATTGCCGCAAGTTCACCCATGAAAGACGGGCAGGTCAGCGGGTTAAAAGACACACGTTTGGATGTGTATCAATCCAACCAAAAGCGGGTACCGTCCATTGCAGGCCGAGTGATACCTGAGCAGGTATTTACCAAAGCAGCTTATGAAGAAACGATCCTAAAGAGGAACTATAAAGACATAGCGCCATTTGACCCGGAAGGTATCCTGCAGGATGAATGGCTTAACTCGAGAGGCGCGATTGCCAGATTCCAGCGCAACGCTATTGAAATTCGGGTGCTCGACATTCAGGAATGCCCTGCAGCAGACCTTGCCATCCTTAAGTTGATCGTACACGCCATTCGCCAGCTCACCGAGGAAAAGCACAGCAGTCTGGAGGATCAAAAACAATGGGAAGTAGAGCCGTTATTTCAGATTTTGAAGAGCTGCATAGCCGATGCCGAAGCTGCTTTCATTGACCACGCTGATTATTTAAAACTCTTTGGTTACCAAGGCGAGTCATTACGTGCTGGCGATCTTTGGCAGCATTTGCTAGCGCAGGCCAGCGGCTTGTCTGACGCAGAGCGGGAAATTATCCAGACGATTGGGCGAGAAGGCAGTCTTTCGACCAGAATAAGCAGAAAACTGGGAGACGCCCCGACCCACGGCAGGGTTTTGGAGGTTTACAGAGAACTCGGCCATTGTCTCCAAAAAAACAGCATGTTTCTATAGCTTTGAGAACCATTTTATTTTCCTGTGAACATGGGGGAAATGAAATCCCCGCCGCTTATTCGCCCTATTTCAAAGATCAGGACGAATTACTTGCTTCCCATAGAGGTTGGGATATTGGCGCATTAGACGTTGCAAAAGCAGTAAGTAGCGCTCTTCAGGTAAAGCTGCATGCAGCAACTGTGTCCCGACTTCTCATTGAACTCAATCGATCCCTTCATCATCCTTCTTTATTTTCTTCCCTTAGCAAAGGGCTTGTAAAACAGGAAAAGGAAAAAATCATAGCGAGCTATTATCTACCCTATCGAACAGAAGTAGTCGACGATATAGAGAAGCAACTGGCTAATGGAAGGGAAGTAATCCATATATCGGTGCACAGCTTTACGCCGGTACTCAACGGGGAGGTGAGGAATGCTGATATTGGCTTGTTGTACGACCCAAGCCGGTCTGGAGAAAATGAATTCTGCAAAGAATGGAAGCAGGAGCTCCGGAAGTACAGCAGCTTCAGAATTCGTTTCAACTATCCTTATAAAGGCACTGCAGATGGCTTCACAACCTACCTTCGAAAAAAATTTCCCAAGCAATACATCGGTGTTGAACTGGAACTAAATCAGGCCTTATTGACGGATGAAAATAAAAAGGCAGCAGTTATTGGTGTATTGATCCGCTCGCTGGAGTACTTTAACTATTAATTTTTCGTTGGGAAAACTTGAAAATTTTGGCTTAATTCGTTTCAAAAGAGGCAGTTCGCTTCACAACACCCCTAAAATTAGCAAACCAATTCCCCTTTCATGGATTATTTACCATGGGGATTTTAAGTAGCCCATGAGGTCTTTTTTAAAATGTTATGTTATGAATAAGAAAAAATTAGTAGTGCTTACAGGCGCAGGCATTAGTGCAGAGAGTGGTATTCCTACTTTTAGAGATGCCAAGGGACTTTGGGAAGGATATGACGTAATGGAGGTGGCCACACCACAGGGCTGGCAAAAGAACCGGGCGCTGGTACTGGATTTCTATAATCAAAGGAGAAAAGCCGCAGTAAATGCTAAACCAAATGCAGGACACTTTGCCCTTGCCAAACTCGAAGAACATTTCGACGTGTGCATCATCACCCAGAATATAGATAACCTGCATGAGCAGGCGGGTTCAACCAATATTATCCATCTTCATGGCGAATTGTTCAAATCACAAAGTACTGCAGACCCTTCGCTTATCTATTCTATTGAAGGCTGCGATCTGAATATCGGCGACAAATGCGAAAAAGGCTCGCAACTGCGACCCCATGTAGTATGGTTTGGCGAGGCAGTACCTATGATGGAACCAGCGGCGATAGAAACCAACGATGCGGATATTTTCATGGTGGTGGGCACTTCTTTGCTGGTGTATCCGGCGGCAGGACTTTTGGATTTGGTAGAGGAGCATGTTCCAAAATTTATCATCGATCCAAAGCTCCCCGATGTTGCGCCTGGTCCCAACCTGTATTTGTATGAAGAAAAAGCCAGTACCGGGTTGGCCAAAGTGTCGGAACTGCTCATACAGAAGTATGCCACCTAAGTCCGGATAAGCCATTTGCTGCCTCCATTTCTGTTTTTGCAGATGACCGGCTGTTAGCTACTTCTTCGCTTTTTTAGGCCTTAAACCAAAAGCGATTATCTCGGTAAGTAAACCTGAGGGGATTAAATTGCCAAAAAAGTTGCCTATTTTATTGGTAAAGCCGGGCATAATCACAGATTTGTTTCTGTACATCCCGTCAACTCCAATTTTGGCCACGGCTTCCACTTTCATGAGCATGTTCTTAATGTCGTCTCTTTTTGATTCGAAACCGGCTGTTTGATAGAAATCTGTGTCGGTAGGCCCCGGACAGAGGCAACTTACATTGATGCCATGCTTCATCAACTCCTGCCGCAAAGCCTGAGAAAACCGCAGAACGAAAGCCTTGGAAGCCCCATAGGCTGAAAGATAAGGTGTAGGATGAAATGCAGCAACGCTGGCTACATTGAGGATGTGCGCCCGTGGAATTTCCTTCAACATAGGTAAAAAAACATAGCACATGTTGAGAAGAACCGTCTGATTGAGGTAGAGCATGTCCTGGTAAGACTCCAAAGAGATGTCGTCAAAATGGCCATACAGCCCCGATCCGGCATTATTTACCAGAACGCGCACCGGGTATTTCTTCCCAACACACCATTCATAGAGATTGTCGACGGCGTCTGGTTCCAGCAAGTCAGACCGGAAAGTATGAACAGCAACATTGTACAATGCCCTAAGCTCTTCTGCAAGCAGTTCAAGCTCATCTATCGATCTGGCAGTTAAAATAAGGTTGCCACCTTCTTTGGCAAATTCGCGGGCCAAAGCCATTCCTATGCCTTTGCTGGCTCCGGTAATTAATATATATTCCATCAATTTAATAAGCTAAAATCCCAATTTATGTTCGGGTTGTGGTAGAGGTAACCACTTTCAATCAACAAAGGTGAAGGAATGTTGTTCTGGTATAGCTGTCCTGTACCTAACCCCTGGTAACTCGCGTATGGCAACTGATAGGTGTATTGGGCTATCGCATTGAGTCCGACATTTGACTCCAAAGCCGAAGTAATCCACCAACCTATATTCAGCCGTTTTGCCTGGTCGATCCATTCATTTGTAGCTTCAAAACCTCCCAATAATGAGGGTTTCAAAATGATATATTGAGGCAAAACATCGGAAAGCAGATGCTGTCTGCCAGCTCCGGACACACCTATTAATTCTTCGTCTAACGCAATAGCCAGAGGACTTTTCTCGCACAAATACCGAAGTTGATCTATGTTTCCTGGCTTGATCGGCTGCTCAATAGAATGGAGTTCAAATTCAGACAACTTTTTCAACTTCTCAAGTGCTTCTGCCGGCACAAATGCACCATTGGCATCCACCCTCAGCGTGACCTCCTCCGGCCCGAACTGCTTTCTTATGAATGCCAGCAGGTCGCATTCTTCTTCAAAATTAATAGCGCCAATCTTCATCTTGATGCAATGATAACCCGCCTGAAGCTTTTCTTTGATTTGGCGCATCATGTTGCGTTTATCCGACATCCAGATAAGCCCGTTGATGGGAATCCCTTCGTCCCCGCTCACAAAGTCAGTTCTGAAATACAGGCCGGGATCCTTTGACTGATAACTTATGCAGGCCATTTCGATACCAAAGCGAATGGCGGGAAAGTTCTCAAGAAGATACGAAACCGGTGCAATTTTTACATCCGGATACTGCAACGTCTGTTCAAGTTGCTTGCAGGCAGTACTGAGCACATGTTCAAACTCCTGCGGATCGTCAATACTCAGTCCAGCCAGAGGAGACGCTTCTCCAGCTCCCACAAGTTCTCCTCCATTTCTGATGAGGATATAGTAGGTGGTTTTCGATCTTAAAACACCTCTTGATGTACCAGCATCAAACTTAAACAGCAGTTCATGCTTTTTGTAATCTACCTGAATCTTCTTCACGCTACATCATTTATTTGAGTATGTTACCAGGGCCGCCGCATTTATCTGACATTGTCATCAGAAAAAGCAATCGCCTTCCCCGCGTAACATCTTTTTTCGAATCTAATTTTGACTACTGATCAATAAGGCAGCAAAATAGCCAATACCGGGATAAAAATATACCTCCGCGTTAAAAATCCTCTCGACTACATAACCTTTCCATTTATAGTAATAAGTCTTCTACTCGTTTCAAGATCGGGATCCGACCAAGACAAAGCTCCTTTCTCCCGTAATCCATTAGAATCACAGGTAAACTGACCGGCCTTTGTGTCTGAAAATCATTTACCAGACTTTAATAATTAACTTTTATACGTGTAGGTTCTTTTGGAAGACTATATATTTGCACAAGAATAAAACCAAAAACGATGAAAGATATATCGGAATTTACGATTGATGTAGTGGTAGAAATACCAAAAGGAAGCAGAAACAAATACGAGTATGACTATGAAAAAAAGATGTTCAGGTATGACAGGATGATTTTTTCTTCTATGCATTATCCCAGCGACTATGGATTTGTTCCCGAAACTTTGGCAGAAGATGGTGATGCCCTTGACGCGCTTGTGCTGGTTTCAGAACCCACCTTTCCAGGATGTCTGATCGAAACGCATCCGATCGGATTGTTCAGGATGCGTGATGAAAAAGGGCCTGATGCCAAGCTTATTTGTGTTCCCGTAAGCGACCCTGTCTGGAGTAAAATCAGCTCTCTCGAAGAAATGAATCCACACCTGCTGAATGAAATAGAACATTTTTTCCAGGTTTATAAAGACCTTGAAAAGAAAAAAGTAGGCATTGAAGGTTGGGAAAATAAAGAAGCGGCTTATGAGGCAATTGTTACTTCAAGAGAAAGATATAAAAAATCCCGACAATAGAAAGGTATTCAAGGGCGAAGTGCGAGTGGAGACGCTTGCGCCCAATGTCATTAAGTTAAGCATTCTTTAATACCTCACCCTCGATCCCTCTCCTAAAGGAGAAGGATTAATTGCCTTCTACTTAACGACATGGCCCTCGCGCCAGAGGTGCCAAAGAAGTGGAATATCATTCAATAATTCCACTTCTTTAAATACTCGTAAAGATTTTGTCGCTTTTTAAGATCGCTTCTACATTGGGCATCTTATGTTCTGAATATCCTGAAAACTGCACCTCCCCTATTTCCTGGGCAACTTCTCTCGCCTTGTTATTCAAGAACCTGTTCCTTCTGCCAATGGCAATCAGCGCATAGCACATCGCTTCTTTTACCACATCCTTTTCGTTTTTTATTTCCGACCTGATCCTTTGGAGGAAAACTTCAAAATCAACATCTGTAAAGTCCTGGCCTTTTTTCGCTTTTAGCCAAACGAGGACATACCCGGCCCGTCGTATCAGTGCACTGTCACTCAAGCTCCATTCTTCCAGTTTGGCATTGAGGTAAGGCGAACCGAATACCACACTTTTACAATAAACATCTATTAAGTCGGGGCTAGAAATGCCTTGAATTCGATCATCTAACTGCATTTCGGTTACCTTTTCAGGCTGCTCAGTCAGAAAAGACAGCAACTGGGCCGCTGGCAATTCTGTTGCCCACAATTCTTTAGATAGCACGTGGTTTCTCTCAATGTCTCCGGCAAGGTCTGAAATCTCATTTAGCAATGTACCGCTTTCTGCTGCATTTGCTTTAGATTGGCACAGGCTATTGAGCTTCAACAGAATTTCTTCTTTTGTCATAGTAAATAAACAAATTAAACACACAATCCTAACCGGGAATCTTCTTAAAAAGTTTTGAGGGTCCTTAGTCCTTAGGTTGGCATTTATAAGATACGCACTACAGGTCTCCGCGCTTACTTTCTTATATTTGCAACTCATTATGAACTACCTGCACTCAAAATAACTGAATGGAAACCGGAAATGTGAGCTTAAAATCGTACTTTTATGAACTTCCCGAAGAGAGAATTGCCAAATACCCGCTCAAGGAAAGAGATAGCTCTAAACTTTTGATTTATAAAGACAAAGAATTAATTCATGAAAGCTTTAGAAATATAAGCCGGCATTTACCGGATAACGCCACCCTGTTCTTCAACAATACCAAGGTGATACCTGCACGCCTCTTGTTTCAGAAGCAAACGGGAGCAACCATAGAGCTATTTTTGCTGCACCCTGTCTTTCCATCGACAGAAATTGTGGTTGCCATGCAGGCAAAAAAGCAAGCGCGATGGAAGTGCATGGTCGGAAATCTAAAAAAATGGAAAAACAATGAAGTCCTCGTACGAACCGTTAAAGCGCCGGGGGCGGAGGCCATTACTGTCCATGCCGAATTAACTGATCCAGGCCAAAACTTCATCACGCTCAGCTGGAACGGTGAGGCAACATTTGCAGAAATGGTTCATGCCTTTGGAGAAGTACCGCTTCCTCCTTACTTAAACCGCAAAGCAGAAGCCTCGGACAAGAGTACTTACCAAACCATTTATAGTCAAAATGACGGGGCGGTGGCTGCCCCCACTGCCGGCCTGCATTTCACACCACAGGTGATGGAAAATTTAAAGGCAAAAAATATCGCCACCGAGTTTCTGACTTTGCATGTGGGTGCCGGAACATTTCAGCCCATCAAACATGATCAGGTAGCCGATCATCCTATGCACTCGGAACAGATTATACTCACCAGAGGAAACATAGAGGCTATATTGAAAGCCGAAAAAATTGTGGCTGTGGGGACCACTTCCATGCGCACCTTAGAAAGCTTGTATTGGTTCGGCGCAGGACTTATTTTGGACAAAAACACAGAATTTAAGGTCGCTAAGTTGCAACCTTATCAATTTCCTGAAGAGAAACTGCCTTCCAAAGAAGCGTCTATGACGGCCATCAAAACTTTTATGCAGGAGCGGGGATTGAGCTCGTTGACCGGGTCAACAGAAATATTTATTTTTCCCGGATATAAATTCAGGGTATGCGAAGCACTCATTACCAATTTTCATCAGCCTGGATCCACCTTGATATTGCTGGTGGCTGCCTTCGTCGGCCCTGGTTGGCGGGATGTTTATGCATCGGCCCTCAATAATCAGTACCGCTTCTTAAGCTATGGGGATTCCTCCCTGTTGTTTCCTTCGGGTCAAAAGGATTTATAACGTTCCTCGGTGGATTGCCTTCAGGAAAAAGTCTGGCGCTGACTTAAACTGCTGCCTGTTTGGTGGTAGCCGCCATTTTTATTCTTGCATCCATAAAACTATTGTATTTTCATTTAGATGCGGTTTATTAATATGAATCTTTATTATCTTTATGCGATTCAGGCAAGGGTTTTAACAAGCTCGTCATGGTATCTGTTCATTAAAGCCTGGTGCTTGACGGAATCGAAAGCACGACAGTGGTTGACGTGGCCGCAAGCAGAAACAGGTGCTTTCGTGGATACAGGCTTTTAAAAATTATGAAGGAAATAATTCAGGAAATAATTGATTTTTTAGAACGCATCTGGGCGCTTACCGGATTTAAGCTTTTTACCCTTACCGGCACGGATTTTACCCTGGGCGATGTACTCTATTTTTTTATCTCCATTGTTCTGATTATTTACATAGCCAACTGGTTTAGAAATCTATTGGTTAACAAGATTTTGTCGCGATATCAATTGGATATCGGGATTCGGCAATCTATTGGTACAATTCTCCGGTATATCATCCTTATTATCGGGTTTTTTGTTATTATCCAGACAGCCGGAATTAATTTAAGCTCCCTGGGACTGATCGCCGGGGCGCTCGGTGTGGGAATTGGCTTCGGCTTGCAAAACGTTACCAACAACTTCATTTCGGGAATTATCATCCTTTTTGAAAGACCTATTAAAGTCGGCGACCGCATTGATGTAGGTGAGATAAAAGGAGACGTGGTAAAGATATCGGCCAGGGCTACCACCATCATTACCAACGACAATATTGCCGTGATTGTACCCAATTCCGATTTCATTAATTCTACAGTCATCAACTGGAGCCACAACGACAGAATGGTGAGGTTCAACTTCCCGGTTCGCGTGTCTCACAAAGCAAACCCTGAGCATGTAAAGCAGGTATTGCTGGAGGTGTTTGACCAGCATGAAGGCATCCTCAGAAACCCAAAGCCAGATGTGCTTTTCAATTCATACGACGAGGATAGCCTGAATTTTATCCTGAGAATCTGGACTTCTGAGTACATCAACCGCCCCAACGTGCTTAAAAGCCAACTCTATTATGAGGTGTTCAAAGCTTTCAAAAAAGAAAACATAGAAATACCTTTCCCACAACGAGACCTCCATTTGAAGTCGGGTTTCGAACAAGTAAAAAACAATATCCCAACAACCTAATAGCAATCTCGCGCAATTTATATGAATATCGAACAATTATTCAGGCAATTCCTTAATTAATGAACCATCTTAACAACTTATCTGGTCCTGAAGTTGAATTTGTGATAGCCGTTTTGCTAACATTGTTTTGTTATACATTATACTACTTTACAGCATTTTCCGACAAAATAAGTGAAGCATTTTTCAGGTTATTCAACATCAACAACGGCGCTGTTCAACAATTTGCGTTTCAGAAAATAACGGGCTTTGTCTTTATGGGCTTATTACCGGTTCTGGTTATTTTTATCTGTCTCGACTCCGCCTTTCATTATGGGCTTTCAGGAAACATTCGCATTGAAACCGTTTACTGGGTGGTGGGGCTCGCTTCTATTATAATTCCTATAAATTTCTTCATTGCCGGAAAACCCGAAAACCTAAAACAATATCCCCAAATTAGGATTGATAGTTGGAATAGAAGTACGTTTCTGGTAAATTTCGTCGGATGGACAATATACCTGCTTGCCTATGAATATCTATTCAGAGGCATTCTTTTTGCAGGCTCATTGGCAATACTGGGTATTATTCCGGCAATTGTGCTTAATGTGACTATTTACGCTTTGGCGCATTTACCAAAAGGAGCCAAAGAAACATTCGGTGCTATACCGGTAGGGATTATCGTTTGCGCAATTACCTACCAGACCGGAAATATTTGGGCGTCGTTTCTGATTCACTTAACCATGGCGCTCTCCAATGAGGTATTTGCCTTTTACCGGCACCCAGAGATGTATTACAAAAAATCGATTCACTAATTCAGCAAGTAAAAAGCATGCATATTTTTTTAACTGGTTCTACAGGCTATATTGGCAAAAACCTGACAACTAAACTCCTCCAACAAGGATACACTGTTCACGCGCTGGTTCGTGACCTTCAAAAAAAGCCGGTTTCTGACCATCCCAACATCAGGTATTTTGAAGGAACCTTATCTGATCAGGACACCCTTGCCAAAGCCATGGAAAATTGCGAAGCTGTTTTTCATTTGGCTGCTTATGCGCGAGTTTGGGCCAAAGATCCGGCGCTATATTTTAAAATTAATGTTGAAGGCACAAAAAGCGTTTTGGATGCAGCCTTGCAGGGCGGGGTCAGAAAATTTATCTATACTTCCACAGCCGGTGTGATCGGACCTTCCTATGAGGAGCCCTGCACCGAAGAAACGACCAGACGAGTCGATTTCTTCAATGAATATGAAAGTTCAAAGGCGATGTCAGAGCTTCTCCTGAATGCATACCTGCTGAAAGGGCTAGATACCGTGGTGGTATATCCTTCGAGAGTATACGGTCCGGGCTTGCGGAGCGACAGCAATGCCGTGACAAAGCTGATAGAGCAGTACATCAACGGTAAGTGGCGACTGGTGCCGGGAGATGGTTCAAAAACGGGATCTTATGCGTTTATTGACGATGTGGTGGATGGGCATATACAGGCACTTCTGTATGGAAAATCCGGAGGCAGGTACATTTTTGGCGGGGATAATAAGAGTTATAATGAGCTATTCAGCATTATTCGCGTGATTTCAGGCAAAAATCACCGGCTGATAAAGGTTCCCGTAGCGGCCATGCAAGGGTTTGGACACCTGCAGATGCTCAAAAAAAACCTTACCGGCAAGACGCCATTGTTAACGCCAGCCTGGATTAAAAAATATGAATACGACTGGAGTTTAAACAGTCAAAGAGCCATTGAGGAGCTTAATTACAACGTCACGCCACTTGAAGATGGTGTACGTCAAACGATTAGTTGGTTAAAATCACAAAATATAATTAATGAAAAATAGTAATGACGCAGCTGCGCAGTTCGCGTTAATCACTGGTGCAAGTCATGGCATAGGCAAGGCAATTGCTGCTGAATTCGCTTCCAGGAACTACAACCTCATTCTTGTGGCATTGCCAGCATCAAACCTTGAAAAAGTAGCTTGCGAACTAAGAGAAGGCTACGATGTAAAAGTTCGCCATTTCGAAGTAGACTTAACCACCCCCAACGGACCACAGCAAGTTTTTGATTGGGTAAAATCGCAGGATTTACAGGTAAGCGTTCTTGTCAACAATGCAGGAATTGGGCATGAAGGCAACTTTGAATCGACTCCATGGGAATTCATCAATAGCATGATGCAGTTGAACATGAATGCGGTTGTTCAGCTTACCTATTTATTTTTACCTGAGTTGAAGCAGTGCAGCCAGGCTTATATTTTAAATGTAGGCAGTTTGGCCTCGTTCAGGCCGATCCCGTTTAAGATAATTTACACCGCTTCTAAGTCCTTTGTTTTTTTCTTCTCAAGAGCTTTGCGTGAAGAACTGCTGCACTCACCCGTGTCCGTCAGCGTTTTATGTCCCGGACCTGTTTTGACCAACAACGATATCATAAAAAGAACCCGGTCTAAAGGCGTAGTGGCCAAAATGATGGTCATGCGCTCGAAACAAGTGGCACAAATTGCGGTAGACGATTTGATGAATAAGAAGCCGGTGATCGTACCTGGCAGATTAAACAGATTTATACTTTTATTTGAGAAGATGATCCCAAGAAGCAGACAGATGAAAATATTGACTAAAATGTACAAAGACTCTAGTGTCTAAAGTGCAGCGAACTCCATGCGCTAAGAAAGCTCGTTCTGACCGCTTTAGCAGCTTTTGTCTTTCAATTAGCCATTGTCACCTTCGTCTTTCCTTTCAGGGGAGGAAGATGAACCGGCTGTAGTGTTTATATTTTCGTTGCTGGTATTGCCTGCGGAAGCTTTTTTCACGACCGCCTCTTCCGCTTTCAAATCAGCGTCTGTGATAATGCCGAGCTTTTTAGCCCTTTCCACCCATCTCACACGCGCGTACTCCTGCATATCCCGGGTACTATCGTATTCGTCCATAATTTCCAGTCCCAGGAGTGTTTCCAAAACATCTTCCATACTAACCAGGCCCGCTACCCCACCAAATTGATCCAGTGCCAATGCGAACTGCTCCCTTTCTGCTATCAGCTTCTCAAACAAGTCAATGATCGAGATTTCCCTGGATACCATCAGAATCTTTCTCTTTATTTCTTTGAGCAGCAGTTCATGCTCATCATTGGCCAGTTTGTTTAAAATATCATGCTTGTGCACATAGCCCGTAACGCCGTCGATATTTCCTTCATAAACAGGTATTCTGGATATCCGAAAAAAACTCTTGTCGGCATACAAGTCCCTCACACTCATGTTTTCTGGTGCTGCTACCATCACAGTACGGGGTGTCATAATATCTTCTACTTTTAAAGTCTTTAACCGCACGAGGTTTTTCAGTATTCTGGATTCACTTTCAAGAAAGATGCCCTCTTTTTGTCCCATGTCCGCCATGGCATATATTTCCGACCTGCTAATCAGTGGCTGCTTGTCACCTTTAGACAAAGCTTTTGTTAAGCCCTGCGCCATCAGGACCAAAGGGTACAAAACGAACACCATGATATCCAAAACATAGGTTGTGAAGGTTGTTAACGAACGCCAGTAGCTAACCCCCAGCGTTTTGGGAATTATCTCAGAAAGCACCAGAATCAAAAATGTGAGGGCCGCCGACACCCAACCCATGTATTCATCACCAAATACCTTGGCTGACTGCACCCCCACACCCGCTGCGCCGACAGTATGGGCAATTGTATTCAGAGACAATATTGCGGAGAGTGGCCGATCGATGTTTCCCTTCAGTTTTTTAAGCCTGAGACCCAGTGGTCCCCCTTTTTGCTCAAGCGATTCGATGTATGATGGTGTAATGCTTAGCAGAACTGCTTCCAGCAATGAACAAAGAAACGAAGTTACAAGAGCAAGTAATAAGAAAAAGATTAATAGAGCCATGTATGGGCGCTGTTACACGCTATGTATTAAATTTAACAGAGAAAATAGCTTAATAACATCAACCAGCTTTCAATGTTTATTGCGCCGCCAACGAAAACGCAAGCTGATTGGAGCCTCTGGTATCCTTAGTTCATTCGAAAAGAGCAAAACATTGGTCTCATTCCGCAATGGCTACTGCTATCAGCCTTAGTTCCTCCCCTACGTTGTCTACCGTTACATCCACCTGCTGCCCTTTTTTCAGAGCCTCAAAAGGTACCACCTGACCACCTTGTGTCAACTCAGTACTTCCGTTGAAGTGCAAATGGAGACGATCGTCGCCAAGGGTCTTGACATGTATTTCAGATTGCCCCGGAACTACCTTATCCACAACGGCCCGATATGTCCCGGACGCGACCACATCAATTTGCGGCTTACAACAGCATAAGGGTAAAACGACAATTACTACCAAAATTTGAAATCTGGTATTTTTCATAATTTTGAAGGTTTTGTTACTATAACAAATACCATCAAAAATGTTTCCCCGCTTGTGTTTGTCGGGCTATAAAAATATATTCAAAATAAGCACACCTACCAGCCCCATCACCGAAACAATGGTCTCCATAATAGACCATGACATTATTGTGTCTTTAATACTCAACCCAAAGTATTCTTTAAACATCCAGAATCCAGGATCATTTACGTGTGAAAACATCAGGCTTCCTGCTCCGGTAGCCAATACCATTAATTCCGGACTGGCCTGGGTGGTGGCAATAATCGGGATCGCAATTCCTGCAGTGGTTAAACCCGCCACTGTTGCCGAGCCTAAGGAAACCCGTATCAAGGCAGCAATTCCCCACACCAAAACGAGCGGCGATATTGTTGAAGTGCTTACCCATTCGGAAATATAATCACCCACGCCGCTTTCCACCAGCACTTGTTTAAAGCCCCCTGCCGCGCCGATAATCAACAAAATCATGGCTATGCCACCGATAGAATCCTCTACAGTCTGCCCGATTTCTTTCATACTTTTCTTTCTGTTAATACCCAAAGTATAAATGGCCACCAAAACAGAGAGCAAAAGCGCCATGATGGGGTCGCCAATGAGCAAAAAGAAGGATAGCAACGGCGAGCCTTCCTGCAGGACGAAAGTCATTGCCGACGCCAGGGCTATTAAAAATACCGGCAAAAGTCCTGTAAACATGCTAATCCAGAACCCGGGCATTTCTTCCTCTGCCAGTATTCGCGTATTGTACAATTTTTCCGGCGGATTTGGCTTTATCCTTCCCAAAGTTCTGGAAAACAAGGGACCTGCAATGATGATGGCAGGAATAGCCACTATGATACCATAAATTAATGTAAGGCCCATGTCGGCATTGTAAAAACCCGCTATAGCTGTCGGCCCTGGATGTGGCGGCAAATACCCATGAGTCACAGAAAGCGACGCCAACATGGGCAATCCGATATAAATCAAGGGCAGCCCCGTGGCCGTTCCTATGGTAAATACCAGAGGCACCAGAATCACAAATCCCACCGAATAAAACATGGGAATCCCCACCACAAAACCCGTTAAAACTACCGCCCACTGAATGTTCTTTTTACCGAAAGTAGCAGTAAGACTGGTCGCAATTCTTTGTGCGGCGCCACTATCCGCCACAAGCTTTCCCAGCATCGCTCCGAAGCCCAGGATAAGGGCTAAAAATCCCAGAGTATCCCCTACTCCCTTTTGTATGGCTGCTATTACGTCCACGACAGACATTCCTTCGGCAATGCCCACCACCAGCGCCGCCAGGATCAAGGACAAAAATGAGTTGAGTTTAAATACTAAGATCAGTACCAATAAAAAGAGGACACCAAGGCCTACAATAAGAAGGGGCATAGTT
>CAZWQB010000035.1:0-2215 GCA_964636035.1 uncultured Roseivirgaceae bacterium | reverse complement strand
CCCACCACGGCTGCACCCAGCGCCGAGCTTTCGAAACTTTCTGTGACTATTACTTTTTTATTAAAAACATCGCATAAAATCTGTACCCATTCAGGAGATCTCACGAAGCCACCGTTTACATATATGGTATTAATATCGCCAGTGGTTTCTTCCAGCGCTCTGCCTACGCTGTAAATGCCAAAAATGATTCCTTCTAAAAGCGCTCTGACAAAATGTGCCTGCGAATGCAGCGTCTGGATTCCAAAAAAAACACCTTTCGCATCGGCATTCCAGTGAGGCGCCCGCTCTCCCAAAAGATAGGGCAAAAAGATCAAACCTTCTGCTCCCGCAGGTACCGCGGCAGCCTTTTGCGTGAGTATTGAATAAGCGTCTGTATTATTTTCAAATGCTTCCTTTATTTCCAACTGGGCAAAATTGTCTCTAAACCAGCGGAATATCACCCCGCCATTGTTCACAGGTCCACCCAACACAAATTTCTGCTGTGTAAGAATGTAGCTGAATATCCGCTCTTTGGGATCTGATTTTGGTGCATCTGCCACTACCCGGATGGCGCCACTTGTGCCGATCGTAATACAGGCATCTCCTGCCTTGATCGCGTTTGCGCCCAGGTTCGCCAGGCAGCCATCGCTTGCACCTACTATAAAAGGCGTAGTAGCTTCCACGCCCATCAAACGGGCATAGCTTTCGTTCACTCCCATCATTGGAAAAGTAGCGGGCACCGGCACTGATAGCTTAGCCGCTGTAATCCCCGCCAGCTCCAGGGAGGGTTCATGCCAGCGGAAAGTATGAATATTGAACAAGCCTGTTGCAGAAGCTATGGAATAATCTACCATGTATTTTCCAAAGAAACGAAACAAGACGTATTCCTTAATTGAAATAAATTTAAACGCGCGGTCGTACACCTCCTTTAAATGGTGTTTCATCCAAACCAGTTTGCATAAGGGCGACATGGGGTGGATCGGTGTGCCCGTTTGCATGTAAATTTCATGTCCGGACGCACTGTTTTTTATCTGATCTGCGTAATCTTTGCTTCGAGTATCCGCCCAAATGATGCAATTGGTCAAGGGAGTACCTTTTTGGTCAACAGCTATGAGGCTGTGCATGGCACTGCTAAAGCTTACTCCTGCCAGTTGATATTCCTGGCTTTTTAACGGCACGTTGCGGGTGATATAGGATATCGATTGGATTACGGCTTGGAAAATTTCTTCACAATTTTGTTCGAAATGGAAAGGCTGGGGATTTAGGAGCGGGTATCCGATCTGGTTTTCTGCAATTATTTTCCCGTAAGTATCAAAAGCAATGGCCTTTGTGCTGGTGGTACCAATATCCAGTCCTATAACATACTCCATGCGTAAATATATAAATACTTAGGGGAGAAATAAAAATCAGTGGAAAAGAGAATCAAATTTTCACTAAAATTCGAAGGTTAAGCCAAGCCAAGGCCTGGTTGTAAGCTATGTCTGCATATCTTGTTCTGTGAATTTTCTCATGCTTAATCATAATACTAAGTTTTGGAATCTAACGGAATAAACAAAGCGGTACGGTTGTCGTATATACAAAATTGATATACTTTTGGAGTACAAATATTGTAATATGAAAACAGTATCATTAAAAATAGACGATTCGATTTTTGGAGAGACCGAAGAGATTCTTTCACGAATAAAGATTCCCAGGAACAGGTATATTAACGAAGCGCTGAAATATTATAATAATTTACAACGCAGAAACCTTTTAGAAGAGAAACTCAAAAGAGATTCTGAATTGGTAAAGTCCGAATCTTTAACCGTATTGAAAGACTTTGAAAGGATTGATTATGGCAACTAAACAGTATGAGGTCTGGGTTGCTGATTTGAATCCACAAATTGGAACAGAACCCGGAAAAACCCGACCTGTGTTGGTTATTCAGACGAACCTGCTCAATAAAATACCGCATCCATCAACGATTATCTGCCCAATCACCACCAAAATAGAAATAGAGGCTGATATTTTAAGGGTACATCTCAAAAAAGGCATGGCGGGTTTAAATGAGGATTGCGATATTATGATCGATCAGATGCGGGCAATCGACAATTCCCGACTAATTAAGAAGATTGGCGACTTACCAGCAATAATGGTTGAAAAGGTAAAAGAAAACATATTAATTACCCTGGATTTAGAATGAAGAACAGCCCAATTATAATTTATAGCCTACGCTGAAACCAAGTCCATAATTATA
>CAZWQB010000034.1:0-20693 GCA_964636035.1 uncultured Roseivirgaceae bacterium | reverse complement strand
AACCGAACATCGCTCAATCGACAAATCCGCACATCAATTAATCAGCAAATCCGCAAATCAGTCGGATGTTTTGTTTGTGGCCTCCTTCTTGTGCTTTTTCAGCGTCTTTTCGTATAGATCGTGCATCATTCCATCCTTTAGGCCAACGTCCGGTACTATAATGTTTTTCGCTTTGGCCGCTTTCATCACGGCCAGATAAATTTCAGAAGCAGGAATAATTACGTCCGCCCTGTCGTTGTTGAGTTGGAGTAAATTCACGCGCTCATCGAATGTGTATCCGCTCAGAAAATGCTTGATTTCTTCAATTTTTTTTATGGGTAAAGGCTTGTTTATTTTAATTTTCGCCAGATCAAAAATCTTGTTGATGTTACCTCCCGTTCCAATAGCGGTAATGACACCATACTCTTTCTTCACATTTTCCTTTACCCAGCTTTCCATATTTTTCCAGATTACCGGACTGTCAAAATGCTCCAGCCGCCGTACAGAGCCGATTTTAAAGGAACGCGCATTGATTTTTTTTCTTTGATGATACAGGTTCAGTTCGGTGGAACCTCCCCCCACATCGATATGCAGATAGGTTTTGTCGTCGATATAAGAAGCTAAGGCTTTGTTGATGAGCTCGGCTTCTTTATTGCCATCGATTATCCTGATATCTAAATCTAATTCGTTCAAAACCCGCGTGGCAATTTCCTGCCCGTTTTTTGCCTCCCTCATGGCTGAAGTAGCACAGGCCATCGTATTGTCAACCTCAAAAAGATCTATTAATATTTTAAAGGCGCGCATGAGCTTAACAAACTTTTCTTCATTTGCCGGAGATATTTTTTTTGCCCGGAAAACATCATGGCCCAGTCTCAACGGAAAACGGACGTATTCTATTTTTTTAAAGGTGATCGCTCCCTGATAGGTTAGCACATTGGTGATTTGTAAACGAATTGCGTTGGAGCCGATATCTACTGCTGCTAATTTCAAATGTTAAATTATTTTGTTTCAGAATACACTGCAATGACCAAATATTGAATCGGTTAGCTTTATTATTATGGGTACTGCGACGTTGAAAATATTAAATTTTTGATCCTGTTCCAACTATTAGCATACCCCGCGTGTCATTAAATAACTTATATAAGGTGGAATAGTACTATTATAGGGCGAAATTCTGCTTCTAAAATTAGTGATAATCATTGAAAAAATTCCCTCCTAGATGAAAAACCGGAATAAAATTGCTGCAATCTACAGTCGGAGATGGTTGCGGCGCTACTTAGTGGCTTGTTTACTAGTCTCCGGATGTGACTACGATAGGGCGCCTGATTTTGAAAATGTTGAATCCATAAAAGGATTTAAGCCTATTTACAGATCACATCAGGAGATGCAGGAAATTCAGGCGGGGCCACCCAAACCGCTGGTAAATCCCGGAAAAATTTATGTTTACAGAGATTTTCTTTTTGTGAACGAAAGTGGCAATGGTGTTCATGTTTTCAACAACACCACTCCGGCCGATCCAAAACCCTACGCTTTCATATCCATAGCAGGCAATGTCGATATTTCCATCAAAGACGATGTTTTATATGCAGATAATCTGACAGATTTGGTCACCTTTGATATCAGCGATGTTGGAAATATCAAAGTGCTCGGAAGGATAAAAAATGTATTTGAAAGCCGAAGTTTTATACCGCCACCAAGATCAGGTACTTATTTCGAGTGTCCGGACAACTCAAAGGGAGTAGTCATAGGCTGGGAGGAGGTTATTTTGAAAAACCCCAAATGTTATAGATGATATGAAAAGATGCTACTACGAGCTTTGTCTTCTGAGTTTTCTCGTGATTTTCGTATTCACGTTCGTTGCATGCGAAAGCGAAAGTGCTTCTCCGGGTGGAACGGTTGGACAGGGTGGTTCAATGGCCAGGTTTACCATATCGGGAAATCATTTGTACACGGTAGGAACCTCATCTATGCAGATATTTGACATTACAGATGTTCAAAATCCTGTAAAGGGCGAGTACATCCCGGTGGGTTTTAACATCGAAACTATTTTTGCGGATGATTCCAGCCTTTTTATCGGATCACAAACCGGAATGCATATTTATGATATTTCTAAGCCGGCCCAACCTGCAAAATTATCGGTGTATGACCACATTACCAGTTGCGATCCCGTGGTAGCCTCCGGAGATTATGCTTATGTAACTTTGCGAAGCGGCGTCGATTGTCGGGTAGGTCAAAACCTACTTGATGTGATTGATATCAGCGATCGTCAGAATCCTAAACTGGTCTCTTCGAGACCAATGAACAATCCGCATGGCCTCGCAATTGCGGATACACTACTTTATGTATGCGAGGGAAACGCGGGCTTAAAAATTTTTAATGTAAAGGAATCATCAAATATTCGAATGGTAAACCACGTGGAGGGCTTTCATGCATTCGATGTGATCCATCAAAAAAATAAAATAATTATAACCGGCAAAGATGGCATTCTCCAGTACGACGTGACCAATCCCCTGGAAATTGAGCTGTTAAGCCAAATATTAATCCAAAATGACTAACTTTTGATACGTTTTCTTTTCTGCTTTTACTGCGTTCTGCTGCCTTTGGCATCTTTTTCCCAGATTGAGGGCACTTCTGCTGACGGAGATGCAAGCGAGGAACCAGAACTTCAGACCAGGACTATTTTGAAGTTTGCACCCCTGAGTCTGCTTGATATCTACAGCTCCATTCAATTTGCGGTGGAGCAGAAAGTTGGCGCTAAAACCTCGTTACAAATAGAAGCGGGTTATATCCTTCCGATAGATTTGAATGATGGCAGGAGAGATGCAAATTATGAGAACATGCGTGGCCTCAGGCTTCGGTCTGAGTTCAGGTATTATCTGGTCCTAAACAAAATGAACACGGGCGGTTTATACATGGCGCCTGAATTCCTGTTCATAAATTTAAATTATGATGTAGAAGAAATTGATAAAGTGTTTTTTTTGAATGGAGAAGGCGCCTTTTATTATAGGCAAACCGAATTTGACGTTGATAAAAGGGTATTTGGTTATCATCTGAAAATTGGCTACCAGAAAGTGTTTACCGACGGCTTTGTACTGGATTTTTATGCTGGGTTAGGGGGCAGGAATGTGATAGTGGAATCCGGAAGACCCATTGATGACGGGTTCGATATTATGGAAGATAGGGATGAATGGCGCTTATTTCCCATTGAAAAAGAAGATGGTAATTTTTCCAGAATCAGCGCCTCTTTGGGATTTAAGCTCGGTTTCCGATTGAAATGATACCAGGACAGCACGTGCAGCCTGTTTTCAACAATATTGCCTGAGAATCTGCAGGAATATTATTTCTTGACAAATTTTTAGCTATATTTGCAACACTTATCAAGAAAGACAGAGGGATAGGGCCCTGTGAAGTCTTAGCAACCTTGTGATGCCTGGTGCTAATTCCCTTCCCGTACATCGGGAAAAGATAAGTGATTCCTACCGAATCTCTTCTTGATAAGCCTCATTATAAAATAAAAAAGGCGATTATGAGTCAAGAGATAAGAGAAATTCTACAAAAAAAGATTTTGGTATTAGATGGCGCAATGGGCACGATGATCCAGCGCTATAGGCTGACTGAAAAAGATTTTCGCGGCGACCGATTTCATGATTTCCCTACTGATCTAAAGGGCAATAACGACCTTTTGTCGATCACCCGTCCTGATATTATCAAAGAAATACACGCAGCTTATCTTGAGGCTGGCGCAGATATAATAGAAACCAATACCTTCAGTTCTACCTCTATCGCCATGGCAGATTACAATCTGGAGAGCCTGGTTTATGAGCTGAACTTTGAATCCGCAAAAATTGCAAAAGAAGTAGCACAGGATTTTTCCAGAAAAAATCCGGAAAAGCCGCGATTTGTGGCAGGTTCCATCGGGCCAACGAACCGAACGGCTTCTTTGTCACCAGACGTAAACAGGCCTGGATTCCGTGCCGTATCATTTGATGAACTGGTAGCGGCGTATTACGAACAGGTAACCGGTCTCGCAGATGGCGGCGCAGACATTTTGATGGTTGAAACTGTTTTTGATACCCTGAATTGTAAGGCCGCTCTTTTTGCCATTCAAAATTACCTGGAAGAAACGGGGAAAGATTTGCCGGTGATGGTCTCGGGAACTATTACTGATGCGAGTGGCCGAACCTTGTCGGGGCAAACGGTGGAAGCATTTTACAATTCTATATCGCACGTTCCGCTATTGAGTGTGGGCCTCAATTGTGCTCTTGGCGCTTCGCAGTTGAAACCTTATATTCAGGAGCTTTCGCGCATTGCCGGCATGGGCGTGAGTGCACATCCCAATGCCGGACTCCCCAACGAGTTCGGCGAATATGATCAATCGGCTGAAGAAATGGCGGATGTGCTAAAAGATTTCATAAAAGATGGACTCCTCAACATCGTGGGCGGTTGTTGCGGTACCACGCCCGTGCACATAAAAGCTGTTGCAGCATTGGTGGAAGGAAAAAGTCCGCGCAAGCTGCCTGAAATTCCACCCCTGCCAAGGTACAGCGGACTGGAGCCATTAACCGTAACCAAAGATACGCTCTTTATAAATGTAGGAGAAAGAACCAATGTAACGGGATCGAAGAAGTTCGCGAACCTGATCGTCAACGGAAAATTTGAAGAAGCACTTGCTATCGCTTTGCAACAAGTAGAAGGTGGAGCCCAGATAATAGATGTGAATATGGACGAAGGTATGCTGGATTCAGAAGAGGCGATGACGCATTTTCTGCACCTGATAGCTTCTGAACCTGATATTTCGAAGTTGCCCATCATGATTGATTCCTCCAAGTGGACGGTAATAGAAGCGGGGTTGAAATGCGTGCAGGGAAAAAGCATTGTGAACTCCATCAGTCTAAAAGAAGGAGAAGAAAAATTCAGAGAGGTAGCCAAAAAAGTGCGGAAATACGGTGCAGCAGTAATTGTAATGGCTTTTGATGAAGAAGGGCAGGCGGATAACTACGAACGTAGGATAGAAATTTGTGAGCGATCATATAATATTCTAACCAAAGAAATAGGATTTCCTCCTCAGGATATTATTTTCGATCCGAACATCCTCACTGTGGCTACCGGAATAGACGAGCACAATAATTATGCTGTCGATTATATAAATGCAGTCTCCTGGATTAAAAAGAACCTGCCTGGCTGTCTTGTCAGCGGTGGAGTAAGCAATATCTCCTTTTCATTCCGCGGAAACAACGTGGTTAGGGAAGCCATGCACGCTGCGTTTTTGTACCATGCCATTAAAGCCGGCATGGATATGGGTATTGTAAATGCTGGCATGATTGAAGTTTATGAAGAAGTGCCCAAAGAGCTGCTGGAGCTGGTGGAGGATGTTATTTTCAACAGGCGCGCAGATGCAACAGAGCGACTGGTTGAGTACGCTGACACCATAAAGCACAAAGGAAAAGTAATTGTAAAAGATGAATCATGGAGGGAAAAGCCCGTAAATGAAAGACTTGCCCATTCTTTGGTCAAGGGCATCGTGGAGTACATCATAGAAGATACCGAGGAGGCAAGGCTGCAGGCAGCGGACCCATTGCATGTGATAGAAGGCCCGTTGATGGACGGAATGAATATAGTAGGTGATCTTTTCGGCCAGGGAAAGATGTTTCTTCCTCAGGTAGTAAAAAGCGCCAGGGTGATGAAAAAAGCCGTGGGGCACTTGCTTCCGTTTATGGAGGCGCAAAAGTCAGGGCAGAAACAATCCAATGCCGGCAAAATTCTGATGGCAACAGTAAAAGGCGATGTTCATGATATTGGTAAAAACATTGTGGGAGTTGTGCTTGCCTGCAATAATTATGAGGTCATTGATTTGGGAGTGATGACTCCGTTGGACAAAATTCTTTCAGAAGCTGTAAAACAAAATGTGGATATCATTGGCCTTAGTGGTTTGATCACGCCTTCGCTGGATGAGATGACCTATGTGGCTGCTGAAATGGAAGCCCGGGGCTTCAAAATTCCCCTGATGATCGGTGGAGCCACTACGTCCAGAATTCATACTGCTGTTAAGATAGCCCCTCATTATAGTCAAACCGTTATTCACGTAAATGATGCATCCAGAAGCGTGACTGTAGCGGGGAACTTGTTGGGCAAAAATAAGGAGCAATTCTGCCGTGAAGTGAAGGAAGAATATGAGAAGCTCAGAACAGATCATAAAAATAGAAATAAGGAAAAGCGGTATGTTTCTATTGGAGAAGCAAGAAATAACAAATATAAAATTGACTGGAAGGCCCAGCAGGTAACAAAGCCTACTTTCTTTGGGTCAAAACAATTCATTGATTATCCGCTCGAAGAAATAGCTACCTTTATTGATTGGACTCCTTTTTTTCAGACCTGGGAACTGAAGGGAAGATATCCTAAAATTTTAACGCAACCCGGTATTGGCGAAGAAGCAACCAGGGTTTTTAATGATGCGCAGAAGCTGCTAAGACGCATAATCGACGAGAAACTGCTCGAAGCCAGGGCCGTCATTGGCTTCTATCCTGCCAACACAGAAGACGATGATACCATCATAGTATATTCGGATGACAGCAGAACAGAGGAATTGGCCAGGTTTCATACGCTCAGACAGCAGGGTGCCAAAGCCAGTGGTCTGCCCAATATGGCATTTTCTGACTTCTTAGCACCTGCTAAAACCGGAGTAAAGGATTATATTGGTGGATTTGCCGTCACTGCGGGCATTGGGATAGAGAAGATATTGAAGCAATATGAAGCTGAATATGATGACTACAATATCATCATGATCAAAGCGCTGGCAGACAGGTTGGCTGAAGCTTTTGCAGAATTGATGCACTTCAGAGTTCGGAAGGAATTCTGGGCCTATGATCCTGACGAGGCACTTGATCAGGAAGAGCTGATTAAGGAAAAATACAAAGGAATCAGACCTGCTCCAGGATATCCGGGTTGTCCAGATCATACGGAGAAAATAACGCTGTTCAAGCTGTTGGACGCAGAAGAAAAATCAGGGATCACCCTTACCGAAAACCTGGCGATGTACCCCGCATCATCAGTTAGTGGCTTGTATTACGCGCATCCGGAGGCAAAATACTTCGGCTTGGGTAAAATTCTAAAGGATCAGGTTGAAGACATGGCCCGAAGGAAGAACATGCCGGTTGAAGAATTGGAAAGGTGGCTGTCGCCAAATCTGAATTACGACGTAGAGATCCTGAGACCAGCTTGATATCAGCATAAATAACAGAAGAAATTAATAGCAACTGGAGCGGTTGGAAGGGGAGCGAATGTTTGCGAAAAGCTCCACGTGCATATAATGAATAGCGGAAAAATAAAATTCAAACATTAAAATGAAAGTTACAGAACACATCGCGGAGGCCAGTAAGCCCTTTTTCTCATTAGAAGTCCTGCCGCCCTTAAAAGGTGAGAGTATCGACAACCTTTTTAAGCACATTGATCCACTCATGGAATTTAAGCCTCCATTTATTGATGTAACTTATCATAGAGAAGAATTTGTTTACAAGAAAAGGGAGAACGGGCTTCTGGAGAAGACTTCTATTCGCAAGAGACCGGGAACAGTAGGAATTTGTGCTGCCATAAAACACAGGTATGATGTTGACACCGTCCCTCATATAATCTGCGGAGGATTTACCAAAGAAGAAACAGAAAATGCGCTGATAGATCTGAATTTTCTCGGTATCACCAATGTGCTTGTGCTCAGGGGTGATCCTATTAAATCAGAGCCTTGTTTTGTGCCTGAGCCAAATGGTCATCATTACGCAGTAGACCTGATCAGACAAGTGGTGAATATGAACCATGGCAGATACCTGGCGAGCGAGCAGGAAAATGTTTTTCCGACAGATTTTTGTATAGGCGCAGCAGGTTATCCGGAAAAACATTTCGAAGCGCCTAATAAGAAAGCGGACCTGCGATATTTAAAGCAAAAAATCGATAGCGGAGCAAATTATATTGTTACGCAGATGTTTTTCGATAATCAGAAGTATTTTGACTTTGTAGAGACCTGCCGGAATGAAGGGATCAATGTGCCTATCATTCCTGGTTTGAAGCCTATCACTACCAAAAATCAGGTCAATTTGTTGCCCCGCTTGTTCTATATGGATATTCCCGACGAGCTGGTGAATGAAGTGGAGAAGTGCAAAGACAATGCTGCTGCTGCTCAGGTTGGAGTGGAATGGGCCATCCAGCAATCCAAAGAGTTGATCGAGTTTGGAGTGCCTTGCCTCCATTTCTACTCGATGGGCAAATCAGCTTCGGTTCAAAAAGTGGCCGCTGCTATATTTTAGAGCATAGGAAAGAAATTTCAGTTCCTGTAAACAATCCTCTTAGCTAGATAAATTATTTTTCTTATTTAGTGGAGAAAAATGAAACTGCAGAAACATGAAAAACTCAACACGTCCTCATCAGTTTCGATGCGATAGCAAACTGTTAATTAGATTAGATGAAGAGACCTTATATTACGTTTATAATAATCCTGTTCACTACTTTGGCATGTGGATGTTCAATAAACTATTTGCAGAATAAAGGTTATGTAGAGGGTAAAGTATTTCACGATTCTATAAAGTTCGCTACCGCTAAAAATTTGATATTAATTCCAGTAAAGATTGATGGTCAAACAAAGAATTTTATATTTGATACAGGAGCAAATATTTCTCTCATTCAAAGAGATACTATAACAGGAAAAATTAGGCAGGTAAGTGGGGCGTCTAAGAGGGAAATGGGATTTGGAGATGAAGTAGTGAATTCTGCCCAGATTGGAAATATAAATTTCAGAGATACCTATGCTGTCGGTGGAGATTTAAAAGGTCTTAAAGAACAGATCCCTGACTTTGGGGGTCTTATCGGCCAATCCATTATTAAAAAAGCAAATTGGTTGATAAATTATCCCTCCAAAAGTATTGAGGTTTCCAATAGGAATTTAGTTGACAACTCTTTCCAAGTAATAAAAATCCAAATAGAAAATGGGCACCCTTATACATTTATCAACATTGATGGCGAGAGCTATAAAGCTATCATCGATTTAGGTTCCACAGCTTCTTTATCGGTACCCGAAGACACACCATTAGCAAGAGTTTTGCTTGATAAATACAAGTTTGAAGAAAACGAACGTGATATATGGACCATTGGTGGTTCACAACTAGTAAAAGAAAAGGTAGGCACAACCCCCAAAATTAGCATTGGCAGCATAGATTTTGACAATGTGCACACTGACATAAGGAATTCTAGCAAGCTTAGGTTAGGGATGAAATTTTTCGAAGAATGTATTATTTATATTGATAATATTGAAAGGGATATAAAAATAAAGATGTGATGGAGTTATAAAGTCACAGCGCAAGACTTAACAATGGCGAGCACGCCTTGAATTGAAATATTATCGCTTTTTGCCACCTTTACATTATACGGACAGTAAAGGCGCCAGGGTTTTAGCCCAATTGCTGTGTGGCTAATCATTAATAAAGCCGCCTGTTAGCCGTTTTTGGGTTATCCGAAGGATTTGGTCTTTAAATTAAAGAGGATACGCATGAAAATAATAGAATGTCCACGAGATGCAATGCAGGGAATAGAGCTATTTATTCCTACCGCCCTAAAGGCGAAGTACATCAATAAGCTTCTGAAGGTTGGTTTTGATACCATAGATTTTGGGAGCTTTGTTTCGCCGAAGGCTGTGCCTCAGATGCGGGATACCGTGGAGGTGCTGGAAAAGCTTGATAAGGAACAATCCTCCTCAAAATTACTGGCTATTGTAGCAAACGAGCGTGGCGCAAATGAAGCATCCGGGTTTTCAGCGATTGATTATCTGGGTTTTCCATTGTCCATGTCTGAAACGTTTCAGCAGAAAAACACCAACCGATCGATTAGCCAGGCTTTTTCTACACTGGAAGCTATTCAAGACACATGCGTCAGGGTCGGTAAAAAGCTCGTGGTGTACATTTCCATGGGATTCGGGAATCCCTATGGTGACCCTTATAATTCAGAGGAAGTCACATCCTTCGTTGAAAAGCTCATAGATAGGCAGGTTGGAATTATATCCCTCTCAGACACGGTCGGAGTGGCAGAACCGTCGTTGATTGCAGAGCTTTTTCAACGTTTGCTTCCTGCCTATCCGGAAATAGAATTTGGAGCCCATCTGCACAGTACCTCAAATTACGCTGTACAAAAGATTGAAGCTGCTTACAATGCAGGTTGCAGGAGATTTGATGGTGCCTTAAAAGGGTTCGGCGGTTGTCCAATGGCTGAAAATGAGCTGGTTGGAAACATTCCCACGGAAACAATAATCGAATTTTTAAAAGACAGGGAGGAATTGTCGGGGTTTTCGAAAAGAAATTTCGATGAAGCCCTGTCCTTTGTCAGTCAGGTGTTTCCAGGTTAATTGCAGGTTTTTTTGTAGAGCTCAAAGGCTTTCTCGGAACCCAATATCACGGCTTGCTTCAGGTCTTCGCAAGCCAGGCTCGGGTGGTTTAAGGCTTGTTCGGAAATACCCTTCATGAAAAAGGCAGTAGCATTCTGACGATCCAATGCAATGAGTGCTTTCAGGTCTGTCACCGCTTTTTGATGATCACCGAGTTTTTGATAGCTGAAAGCCCTGCCAATATATCCTTCTGCAAAAGATGGATTTATCGATATTAAAGTATTGTAATACTTGATAGCATCATCATAATTCTTAAAGACGAAGCAATTTAAAGAGGCCAAATCATGATAAAGGCTGTCCAGGTTGAGGTCCATTACGGCTGCCAGCTTATAATTTGTATAGGCGCTCTTGAATTGTTTCTGGGCCTTCAGACATTTTCCTTTCAGGTAGTAGAGCTCTGCTTTAATCAAATTCTTGCCTTCTATCCCTAGTCCTTTATTTATGTATTCCAGGGCGGCGTTATAGTCCTTATAATGGTTGGTAAGAATTTTTCCTGCTAAAAGATAGGCTTCAGTCCTTTCCGTACCAAGAAATGAAAAAGACTGATTAACATTTTGCAGAGCGGCTGCATACTCTTTTTCCTTATAGTTCTGAAGTCCGGTGTTATAGTAGTAATTGGAGGAATATCTGAGTAGCGTCAAAGTAACAGTAGCAAGAATTAACAAGATTACCAAAATGGAAGTCGTGAAGATAATTCTGTTTTTCTTCCGATTGCTGGCAGTAGGCTTGTTGTGAAGATGATAGTTAAAAGTGCTTTTGGTTTTCTTGTTGTTACCCGCGCCTCTATCGCGTTCCTGATAAGTAAAGGAGTTTACCCAGGGATGATTCTGATTGGCCTCTGAAAACTCATAGACAGCTTTTTTTGAAGTATCGGAAAGGACCTTATAAGCCTCTGTAATTTCCTTAAATTTTTCCTCTGCATGTCTGCTACCAACATTTCTGTCAGGGTGGTATTTTTTTGCCAACCTTCTGTAGGCAAGCTTGATATCCTCCGGAGTTGCAGATCTGTCTAAGCCTAATATTTGATAATAATCCATTGATAATTCAATTCGATTTCGAATTAGAATGTTTAAAAATCAGAAAAAACTCCCAATCTTTGTAACTGTTTAGTATTTGTAAATGTAAAAATAATATTTGTATATTTATATTTAAATTGCTTTTAGTTTCTAAATTAAATAATTTTACACCACTAAATTTGTTGAATATGAAGGCCTTCGTTACATCCATAGCTTTTTTAGTATTTTTTTCCATCTCTTCATTTAAGGTTTACGAGGTTCCAAATTACCGGTTTGGCTCAGATGTCGCATCCATTTCTACAGCCCAGGCTGATGGTCAGGTGGCCACTTTTACGATGGAAATTCAGGAGTTCAAAAAGGGCAAGCCAACTAAAAACGGGGCGACGAAGATAACTTATTACCTGAATGGCGATCAAATCGCGTTCAAACCAGAGTTAGATGGCCAGGAAAGCACGGTGATGATATTTGATGGCCCATCCAGAACCATGACTACCCTGGTGGACAAAGATGGAGAAAAAACAGGCATGAAGATGAAAATGCCAAAAGTGATGCTCGATAACAATGATAAAAATGAGAATGACGAACTGGATTTTGAAATCACGCCTACCAACGAAACGAAAACAATCCTGGGCTATGATTGCAAAAAATATTTAATGGAATCATCAGATTTTTCGGGTCATGCATGGGTAGCTGAAGAAGTAGATTTGGAGCTGGAAAAAGCCTTCACTTTCATGGATGTTCAGAAAAAGTCAAAAAAGAATGTTCCAAGTTTTGGAGACATCAAAGGTTTTCCACTGGAGACAATATCTAAAAGCAAGAAGAAGGACGAATCTTATGAGATGAAGGTGACGGATCTGAAACTTGGAACGGTAGATGAGTCCGTATTTAATACATCAGGCTACAACATCACTGATATGAGTAGTTTTATGAATATGGGCGGAGAGTAAGTTTCTGCATGGGCTGGCATTACCAGGATCCTTTATGTTGGCCCTGCTTCTGTATAATAAGTGCATAATTTTGGGAGGTCCTCATGTTTTTCCTGGAAACCTTTCTTATACCTTATTCAACCGGAACCTTTTGCCCGGCAAAGACTTGATATATCCTTTAAACTCCATTTGAAGTAATAAAGACGCAAGCTTGCCCACAGGCACCTGTGACTTCCAGCTTAATTCATCAATTACAAGTTCATTGTTGTTGTTCGCAAGTACTTCTACAAGGGAATGCTCCTCCCGGGATAAACCTTGGGGAATTTGTGTTTCTTTCTTTTCGACTTTGCCGTTGGCCTTCCATTCCATTATTCTTTCCAGGTCTTCTATTTTGGTCAGCATTTCAGCCTTACCTGCTTTCAAAAGCTCGTTACATCCTTCAGAGTAAGGATTGGAAATATTTCCAGGAACAGCAAAAAGTTTTCTCTTATAGGAAGTGGCAAGGGTTGCCGTAATTAGAGCCCCCCCTTTGTTGGCTGCCTCAATTACCAGGGTAGCATCGGCCAGCCCTGCAATTATCCTGTTTCTTTCAGGAAATTTATGGAAATCTGGTTTCGTATCTAGGCGATTTTCGCTCACCAGCCCGCCATTTTCCAGCATATAAGTGGCAGTTTCTTTATGTACCGCCGGATAAATAATGTTCAAGCCGCTTGCCAAAACACCAATCGTTGGAATTTTGTGTTTTAACGCACTTCTATGGGCATAAATGTCAATGCCATAAGCAAGTCCACTTACGATCAGGGGTTTATGTTTTGCTATGCCTGGCATTAATTGCTCAATGGCTTCTTTTCCGTATTCAGTGGCTTTTCTGGTGCCCACAATCGCCAGGATTTTTTCTGCATTGAAATTAAAATTGCCTTTGCAGTACAACAAAGGTGGAGCGTCTGCTATTTGTTTCAGGCGGGTGGGATATTCCGGATCTGTGTAAAATAGAATTTTTATTCCATGCTTCTCACTTCTTTGTAATTCTTTCTCGGCTATAGAAAAAGGTTCATTCCCAATAATAGAATTGGCCACTTTCTCGCCGATGCCGGGTATTTTGCTAAGTTTGCTTTTGTTGCTATTAAAAATATCTTTTGCAGACCCGCAGTAGCTGATTAATTGTTTGGTGAGCACATTTCCTATGCCCGGAATTAGACTTAAAGCAACCTGGTAAAACTTTTCGGATGACACTATCTGGTAATTAAGATTTTTGGATGTGGAAAGCTAAGGGTTTATTTTAAAATTTGCGAACTGCTGGTGACAGGCGTTTTGTATACTTCAAGTGCTAGGGAAGTTTCGATTTTAGTTCAACCAGAAACTGACGAAGGTTTTTTAGTGTTGCAATCATTTCAAGATTGTTTTGTTGTTCTTTGGCCCCCAACTTGATGGTGTCTTTAGCCCCCTGTAGCGTATAGCCTTTTTCTTTTACTAAATGATAGATGAGCCTCACATTTTCTATGTCCTCTTTGGTAAATTGACGATTTCCCTTGCGGTTTTTTTTGGGTTTGATGATGTCAAATTCTGTCTCCCAAAACCGGATTAAAGATGTGGCTACCTTAAATTGGGCCGCCACTTCCCCAATGGTAAAGTATTTTTTCTCAATCAATTTTTCTTTGTAAGGCATACGTATAGGGTGCTTCAATAAGAAAAGTAAAGGTAATTACTTTAGCCTCACTTATTCAAGTACATATAAGATAAAATTGTCTTTGCCTTTGATGGCAATAGAATTGCTGAAGGTTATATAAATACCAACCGACGAGCTCTTGACAATGGAACATTGCGGCTTATAATTAAAAAAAGCCATCGTAAATGATGGCTTTTCGTTTCTTTCCATAGATTCAGCTCCAATTTTAGCCAAGTGATTGGTTTTCTTTAGAAGCAAGCTCCAGTAATTTCTCAAATTCTTCGTCATTGATGTCTTTGTAGAAATAATGTACAGGATTTATCTTCTGGCCGTCTTTGATGATTTCATAATGCAGGTGCGGCGCGGTTGACCTTCCGGTATTTCCTACATAGCCAATGCATTCACCCCTTTTTACTTTCTGGCCCTGTTTCACATTAAACGACTCCATATGTGCATATTTGGTCACAAATCCGTATCCATGGTCAATTTCTACTTCTTTGCCATAGCCTCCGAAATTGGTTCTTACGGTCACCACTTTGCCGTCTCCGGTAGCATATATGGGCGTGCCTCTTGGTGCGGAGTAATCGAGGCCGGTATGTAATTTCCTTACCTTTAAAATAGGGTGCATTCGAATTCCAAAGCCGGAAGCTAAACGCGTCAACTCCTGGTTTGCAATGGGTTGTATTGCCGGTATAGATGCCAGCATCTTGGATTTATCTTTTGCCAGCTCCAGAATTTCATCATAGGATTTGGTTTGGATATACATTTGCTTTTTCAGCTTGTCCAGCTTTTGAAAGTTAGACAGAATAAGCTCTTCCTGCTGCAAGCCATTTTCAAGAAGATTTTTGTAACGCTGTGCACCTCCGAAACCCGCTTCCCGGATAGTAGTAGGAATGGGATCAGCTTCAAAAATTACCCTGTAGACGTTGTCATCCCTGTCTTGCAGTGCCATCAACATATTGTTGGCATCTTTCATTTCTTTTTCCAGGATTTCGTAGTAGAGTTTCAACTCTTCGTTCTCTTTTTTCAAAATCGCCTCCTTGGGAGAATCAAAATAGTTGTTGTAAACGATTACTATCCCAATAGCGATGATGAGAGACACCGATAGAAAACCCATCAGATTCAGAGTCAAATCCCAGGTAGAGACACGAACACGCTCATATTTGCATGTTTCGGTATCATAGTAATATTTTATTCTTGCCATGGTTAATTAGTGTGCTAAATTCTACTAATTTTGTGTCAGTTTTGAATAATTAGAAAAGTTCAATCATTCGCTCGAATCCGATTTTTAAAGAACGCAATTTAGAAATTATTAAAAAAAGGGATTTGCTGCAATTTTGTTTTAATCACATAAGTAGGTTTTAAATGGATTCTAAAGTAATTCGCAGAAAGTTTTTGGATTTCTTTAAGGAAAAACAGCATCAGATAGTGCCTTCTGCACCCATGGTAATAAAGAATGATCCCACGCTGATGTTTACGAACGCGGGGATGAACCAGTTCAAGGACTATTTTTTAGGGAATCAGGAACCGAAATATCCACGGGTTGCGGATACACAAAAATGCCTGAGAGTATCTGGTAAACACAATGACCTTGAGGAAGTAGGATTGGATACTTATCATCACACCATGTTTGAAATGCTGGGTAACTGGTCATTTGGAAACTACTTCAAAAAGGAAGCCATCGCCTGGGCCTGGGAGTTACTTACTGAAGTATATAAATTGCCTAAAGAAAGGATGTATGTAACCGTATTTGAAGGTGATAAAAATGAAGACCTGGAGTTTGATCAGGAGGCATTTGATATCTGGAGTCAATACCTTCCCGAGGACAGGATACTGAATGGCAACAAGAAAGATAATTTTTGGGAGATGGGCGATGTGGGGCCCTGCGGACCTTGTTCGGAGATCCATATTGACCTGCGTGCTGAGGAAGAAGTGAACAAAATAAGCGGAAAATCCCTGGTAAATAATGACGATCCGCAGGTGGTTGAAATTTGGAATCTTGTATTTATCCAATTTAACCGGCAGGCATCTGGTAAACTTGTGAATTTGCCGGCGAAACATGTAGACACAGGCATGGGCTTTGAACGACTGGTAATGGCGATCCAGGGCAAGCAATCAAACTATGATACGGACGTTTTCCAGCCGCTGATACAAAAATTGGCGGCCGCTAGTGGAAAGCAGTATGGAAAAGAAAAGGGTTCGGACATAGCCATGAGAGTAATTGTTGACCACATCAGGGCAACTGCTTTTGCCATTGCCGACGGACAACTTCCTTCGAATAACAAAGCGGGTTATGTGATCCGAAGAATTCTTAGGAGGGCGATACGGTATGGCTATACCTACCTTGACTTTAAAGAACCCTTCATCTATGCGCTGGTGCCGACACTGGCAGCACAGTTTGATGATGTATTTCCTGAACTTATCCAGCAGCAGGATTTTGTTGCCAAGGTAATTCAGGAAGAAGAAGCAGCTTTTTTGAGGACGTTGGAGGTGGGCCTGAAACGCTTTGAAGAGGAGAGAGAAAAAATTAAAGCATCGGAGAACGGGTCTACTATGATACCAGGACACTTTGCTTTTGAATTATATGATACTTTTGGCTTTCCGCTCGACTTGACGCAGCTAATTGCTTCGGAAAACAACATGGAGGTGGATGTTACGGGTTTCAATGAAAACATGAAGCTGCAAAAGGAGCGATCCCGATCTGCCGCTGCCCAGGAGACGGGCGACTGGATAGTAGTGCATGACGAAGAGGAAAGCATTTTTGTAGGTTATGAAACGCTGGAGTCTTCCAGTAGGATTTTGCGATATAGGGAGATCAAAGATAAGGGCAGGCAAAGGATTCAGCTTGTCTTAGACAAGACCCCATTTTATGCTGAGAGTGGCGGACAGGTAGGAGATACCGGCTTTTTGAGCGCAGGGGATCAAAACATAAAAGTAGAAGATACAAAAAAAGAAAATGAACTCATAGTACATTATGTGGACAGAATTCCCGCTAATCCAACCGCAATCTTTACAGCGAAAGTTGATGAAGAAAAGCGGCGACTAACGGAAAACAACCACAGTGCCACCCATCTTTTGCATGCTGCATTGAAGCAGGTATTAGGTGAGCATGTACAGCAAAAAGGATCTTTGGTAAATAATGAAGTGCTTCGATTTGATTTTTCGCATTTTAGTAAATTGACTGACCAAGAACTGCGAAAGGTGGAAGAGATAGTGAATAAAAAAGTACGAGAGAACATTGCGTTGTCTGAGCAGAGAAACATTCCCTTAGAACAGGCCAAAGCAATGGGTGCCACAGCCTTGTTTGGTGAGAAATACGGGGAATTCGTAAGGGTAATCGCTTTTGACAAAGACTTTTCGCTTGAGTTGTGTGGAGGAACCCACGTGGCCGCTACCGGAAAAATCGGTTTCTTTAAAATTATTTCAGAAGGTTCTGTTGCGACAGGAGTGCGTAGAATCGAAGCTATCACGGCTGAGAGCGCCGAAAAATACATTTCAGAACAACTCGATTTGTTGAGCGAAGCGAAGGCGATTTTGAAAAATCCACAGGATATGAAGCAGGCACTTCAAAATTTGATGGATGAAAAAAACCAGCTTCAGAAGCAGTTGGAGGCAATGCAGATGAAGCAAGCAACTGCGATGGGCGAATCTCTCATTGCCAACGCCCAAAGAATTAACAATACTCACGTCATTGTAGAGGAATTGACGCTTCCTTCAGCGGATGCTCTTAAAAAACTGGCTTTTGACTTAAAAAATAAAGTAGATTCGTTATTTTTGGTAATTGCAGCAAATATTGACGGTAAGCCTCAAATTGCAGTAATGTTCACAGATGATCTTATATCCGGCAAGCAAATGAACGCCGGTCAGATCGTAAGAGAGCTGGCCAAAGAGATTAGCGGAGGCGGAGGTGGACAGCCATTTTTTGCTACGGCAGGAGGGAAGAATTTAAATGGGCTTTCAAGCGTAGTGGAGAAGGCAAAAAAACTGGTGGAGGAGCGGTTAAAGTAACGCAAGACCAGTTGTTATTGAATTAATACAATGGATAAAGCAATCAGAGATAAATATACAGTTGTAATTGGCCTGGAAGTGCATGCGCAGCTGCTGACTAAAAGCAAGATGTTTGCAGCAGATTCTACAGCGTTTGGAAACCTGCCCAATACAAATGTAAGTGTAATCACCCTCGGCCACCCAGGCACCTTGCCTAAGGCAAATAGGAAGGCTGTTGAGTATGCCATCAAAATGGGCTTGGCCTGCGAGTCTAAAATTACACGAGTCAATCTGTTCGACCGAAAGAACTATTTTTATCCTGATTTGCCAAAAGGGTATCAAATAACGCAGGACAAAAGCCCGATCTGTGTAGGAGGCTATGTAACGGTTAAAACTGCCGATGGTGTGACGAGAGACATCAGGTTGAATCGGGTGCACATGGAGGAAGATGCAGGTAAATCAATACATTTGCCTGAAGAGCCGGATACACTGGTAGATTTTAACAGGGCCGGAGTACCCTTGATCGAAATAGTGACTGAACCAGATATCAGGAGCTCAGAAGAGGCTTATGTTTTTTTAACTGAAGTCAGAAAGCTGGTTCGATATCTTGACATTTGCGATGGAAATATGGAGGAAGGATCTATGCGTTGCGATGCCAATATTTCGGTAATGCTGAATGATGCTTCAGAATATGGCAAGAAGGTGGAGGTGAAAAATATGAACTCGATCCGGAATGTGCAGCGCGCCATCGAGCATGAGGTTGCAAGACAGATTGAAAAGCTGGAGAAAGGCGAGGCAATTGTATCCGAGACAAGGACTTTCGATGCTGCAAAAGGTACTACCGCCAGTATGAGGACGAAAGAGGATCTAAATGATTACAGGTACTTTCCTGAACCGGATCTTAGCCCTCTGGTGGTTTCAGATGCCTGGTTAGATGAAATAAAGGTTTCTATGCCAAGTCTTCCAAAAGCGTTGTTTCAAAAGTTTGTGCAGGAATATCAGTTGCCGGAGTATGATGCGCAGGTACTTACCGATTCCAAGCGATTTGCAATGTATTTTGAAGCACTTTGTGAAGAAACAGGAAATTACAAAGCAGCATCAAACTGGATGATGGGGCCCATAAAGTCTTATCTGAACGAAGCTTCGCTGCACATAAGCCTGTTTCCTGTGCAACCAAAACAGATAGCAACGCTAATAAACCTGGTAGATTCAGGGAAAATTAGTTTTTCCATCGCTTCGCAAAAAATTTATCCTGAATTGATAAAAAGTCCTGGAGAAGATCCGCTAAAGATTGCAGAGGAAATGAACCTAATTCAGGAAAGCAATTCTGATACAATTATTCCAATTGTAGAGGAGGTTTTGGCCTCGCTTCCGCAAAAAGTAAATGAGTATAAAAGTGGAAAAAAAGGCATTCTCGGGCTGTTTATGGGAGAAATTATGAAAAAGAGCAAAGGAAAAGCAGATCCAAAGGTTGCCAGTGAACTTTTAAAAGAAAGGTTGGATTAATAGTAATATATCAAAAAAGCATTTACATGTTAAAATCAAAAATCATTGTAATGAACAAACTTATCTTAGGCTTCCTGTCGTTTTTAATGGTTCTGAGTTGCTCTAATGGGCAGAGCAATGGGAATGAAACCGACAATAACGAGGGCGGAGTTCAGATATCTGGCGAGGTGAAAAATCCTCAACAAGGAAACATCCTGTTGCAGGAACTACAAAATAACCAAATGGTGACCATTGATACCATTTCTCTAACGGACGACAATACTTTTAAGGCGACTGTTGATTTGAGAGAGCCGGGCTTTTACAGACTGAATTTGTATGAGACGCAGATGATTAATTTCATACTAAGCGATTCGGATATACAGATTACTGCCGATGGCAGTTCTCAGGAAGGCATTGCCGAAGTAGAAGGGTCGGATGATACAGACCATTTCAACAAGGTAAATGAAATTATGCAGAAATTTCAACAGGACGTTCAACAACTTGAGGTGGCTTTTCAGGATGCCAGCACCGGTCAGGATCAGGAACGTATCGACAGCCTGAGACAGGTGTACGTGGAGATGGAGCAGAAAAAGACGGAAGACATAAAATCTGCCATAAATGAAATGGACAACTCTCTGGCTGCAATGTACGCGGTCAATTTCGTGGATCCGGAAAAGGAGTTTGCTTTTCTTGATGAACTTGCAAAAAAATATAGGGAGAGCATGCCTGACTCCAAATATACGCAGGAGTTTGTGAGTCGTGTAGATAACATGAGAACATTGTCTGTAGGGCAGATGGCTCCTGAAATTGCTTTGCCGACTCCTGAAGGTGATACGGTAAAATTATCTTCCCTGAGAGGGAAATATGTGCTGATCGATTTTTGGGCTGCATGGTGCAGACCATGTAGAATGGAGAACCCGAATGTGGTTAGAATGTACAACAAGTACAATGATAAGGGATTTGAAGTTTTTGGTGTTTCTCTGGACAGAAAAAAAGAGGATTGGGTAGCTGCTATCGCACAGGATGGCCTTACCTGGACACATGTTTCTGACCTGGCGTACTTTAATTCTGAAGCTGCCCGCATCTATAACATCCAGGCCATTCCGGCTACTTATTTGGTAGGACCGGATGGTAAAATACTGGCAAAAAATCTTCGCGGCGAAAGTTTGGAGGCAAAGCTGGAAGAGGTGTTGTAGGAGTTGGAAGATGGAAGTGGG
>CAZWQB010000033.1:17398-21233 GCA_964636035.1 uncultured Roseivirgaceae bacterium | reverse complement strand
CCCTCACCAGTTTCGCTGATAAAACCCGGTAGTCTGATAGTGCGGGTATTTCATAAGTAACGGTCTCACTTTTCTCTACCGCCAACGGACTTCCGTTCCATGAAATCTCTACCTTGTCTGCGTTTTTCTTTCTGTCAATGTTTTCAATGGTAAACCTATGGGTATTCATACCCGGGCTATGATCCCAGGTGATTTTTAGATCCTTAGCATTCTGTGAAGCTTTCAACAATTTTTCTATCACGGCATTTTCAGCTTTATCGGCTGTTTGCACCATGCCGTTTAGTTTTACCTTGTCCAGGATGTGCATGTCGTAAAAGGCAATATCGCCGACGGTCACCTCGAAGTTTTGCGGCATTACGTGAAAAGCAAATTTAAACTCTTCTTTGTCTTTGCTGGTTTCCAATAGATTTTTGAGGTAGAATCTTGCTTTATATACTTCGCCGCCTTTTAACTTTTCTTCGGGAACAAATGACACGGTGTAAGCGTCTTCCCAGTAAGCGTAGCCTTTTAAAGAAGGCTCAAAATCAAGAATTTCTTTTTCTAAGACTTCCCCAGGTTTTGCTTCCGCTATTTTGTTCGTCAGTCTGATTTTTATTTCACTGCTACTGGAAATAATTCCCGATGTATAGGAAGCGATGTAGTCAGCAAATAGATGGTGGGGGCTACTAAATTCATGGATATCCGAAGTCTTGTTACAGGAAAATACAAATAAAAGTAGTGCTGGTAGAAATAATCTTAATAATTTCATGATTAGATAATTGATTTTTTTTGCCTCATGGAATAGTCAAACCCGTTTAAAACCTAACAACCGTAGCCTTTATGCTAATTTCATACCCGGTTTGATGTTTTGGTTATGATTATTCTATGAGTATTAGTTGAATGCGGATGCTAATATATCTTATCTTAATATAAAAAATTAAAGGTTTAGATAAATAATCTTACATAAGGCGCAATAAGGAAAGAGCCTTTTGATGATACATGACAATAAGGAAATTATTAACTTAATCAGACCCATTCTTATGAAAACAGAACTAGAAAAAATGCTTTCAGATGAGCTGTACATAGCCACAGATCCACAACTAGTTGCGATGCGCGACACCGCGAGGAGGTTGTTCGCCAAATACAACCAAACCAGCTACGAGGATATGGAGCAACGAAGGCAAATAATGTCGGATTTATTGGGTAAAGCGGGGACCAACCTGGATATCCAGGCGCCATTTTATTGCGATTATGGTAGCCATATTTTTACAGGTGACAATGTTTTTATGAACTTCAACTGTATAATTTTAGATTGCGCAGAAGTACATATCGGGAACAATGTTATGTTCGGACCTAATGTACAGATCTATACAGCCTATCACCCTTTGTTGGCTTCAGAAAGAATAAAAGGTCCTGAATTGGCTGCCCCGATTCACATAAATAACAACGTATGGGTTGGTGGCGGTGCCATTATTTGTAAGGGCGTTACCATCGGCGAAAACACCACCATCGGTGCAGGCAGCGTCGTTACCAAAGACATTCCCGCCAACGTATTTGCCGCAGGCAATCCTTGTAGGGTAATCAGGGAGTTGTAGGGGAGGTAGTTCTATAAGCCGCTAAGTTTCCCATATTTGCACTTTTAGCTTTGTTTTGCTGTTGCCGTAAAAAAACAAAATGCCGAGAACCGGTCACGCTGATTTGCCTTTACATTATGGACAGGTTCCCCCCTGGCTGGCTCAGAGGATGAGCAAACTGGGTGGCGCTATTGTGGAATCTATCGTAATGGAGTACGGGAAAGCAGAGGTCTTGAGACGATTGAGCGATCCTTTCTGGTTCCAGGCACTGGGCTGTGTGATGGGGATGGACTGGCATTCATCCGGAATTACAACTTCTGTGATGGGCGCTTTGAAGAAGGCAATCAACCCCATTTCAAGAGATCTTGGAATTTATATTTGCGGCGGGAAAGGAAAGCATTCCCGACAAACTCCCGCGGAACTGCTCCTGATCGCAGACAAAACTGGATTGGATGGAAACAAACTGGTCAGGAGCAGCAAATTGAGCGCAAAGGTAGATAATACTGCCATTCAGGACGGCTTTCAATTGTATTTGCACTCATTCGTCCTTACCAGCGACGGCGATTGGGCGGTGGTACAACAGGGCATGAATCAAGCTAGCGGAATGGCCCGAAGATACCATTGGCACTCTCCTACTCTTGCCTCTTTTGTGGATTCACCGCATGCATTTATCTACGGCCAAAACCAGGGACAAATATTAAATCTCACAGATCGGAAAGCAGATACGACCAGAAACGGTGTACTTACCGTCGCCAGAGAAGAAGTATCGGTCCTGTTGCCGGAAATAAAAAAGTTGGTAATGCCAGCGCATCATGATGTAAAAGCTGACAATGTCAATTTGAAACGCCTCGGAAGCGTGCTGGCGCTAGCGCATGAGCAGGAAATAAAGAACTTTGAATCATTGCTGCTGTTGGAAGGTCTCGGCCCGCGAACCTTGCAATCTTTGGTATTGGTAAGCGAGGTCATCCACGGTACTCCCTCCCGGTTTACAGATCCGGCCAGATTTTCTTTCGCCCACGGAGGAAAAGATGGTCATCCTTTTCCGGTGCCCCTAAAAGTGTATGATGAAACGCTTCATGTTTTAGGTGATGCTATACAAAAAGCAAAGATTGATAATTCAGATAAATTGAAGGCTGTTAAAAGCCTCTCAAAAATAGCAGAAAACCTGGAAAAGGATTTTACCCCAAATACCAGTTTTGATAAAGTGATGGAAAAGGAAAGAGCAGATTCCTATAAGTACGGTGGCATGACTGTTTTTGGAAAAGCCAAACCTCCTAAAGCCACCAGAATTTCCCCCGCGAAAAAGACAGGTGGCCATCAACTTGATCTGTTCGCTTACCCGGATGCCGATTTTTAGCTTCAAACTCCCTTCCTGATTCTAACTTCTTTTCATTTTAATAGTTATTAGTAGAACAATCAAATCTATAAACCTTTCTTCTGCTTGGGAGTTTTATGGCAATTATGTCCGCGAAGGACGAAGCAGGCTACCAAAAGCTAATTGTTAGAGAATGAAAAAAGAAGATCACGAAATTATGGCAGCTCACGAATTTTATAGTGAAGCTTTGCAATTATTAACAGAAAGAAAATTCAAGTTTCTGGTAGGTGGAGGGGCCGCCATGCAATACTATACCGGGATAAACAGGGATTCAAAGGATTTAGACCTTTTCTGCGACTCCAATGAATTGCACAATATCCTGCGTTTTTTTGCTGAAAAAGGCTATTCAACCGAGTTTACCGATGTAAGGTGGCTCGCAAAGGTTTTTAAAAACGCTGAATTTATAGACCTTATTTTTAACACGGTCAACAACCTTTGCCCCGTCACTGATAGCTGGTTTGAACACGCTGTCGATGGCGAACTGTTTGGAATTCCTATCCAGTTTATAGCGCCTGAAGAATTGATATGGTGCAAAATATACATCCACAACAGAGAACGATATGATGGCTCTGATGTAAATCATATTTTCTTAAAACAAGGCAAGACCCTCGACTGGCACAGATTGTTCAAAAGGCTGGATCAGCACTGGCACCTGCTACTCGGACAATGCATTAATTTTCAGTTTGTGTACCCATCCGAAAGAGACATCATTCCTCGCTGGCTCTTTGAAAAACTTCTAAAGAGGGCGCAGTCCCAATATGATTTGCCCACTACGGTTGAAAAAGTTTGCCTCGGACCCATTATAGATCAAACCCAATACAGTATAGATATAAAAGAATGGGACTTTAAGACTTTCACTATTAAAACGGTTTAAGCTCAAAGTTCATGGTTCAGAGTTCAAAGTTCA
>CAZWQB010000033.1:1358-17298 GCA_964636035.1 uncultured Roseivirgaceae bacterium | reverse complement strand
TTTCACTATTAAAACGGTTTAAGCTCAAAGTTCATGGTTCAGAGTTCAAAGTTCAAAGTTCAGAGTTCAAGGTTCAATGTTCAATGTTGAATGTTTTAAGTTTCAGGTTTTAAGTTCAGGCTGAGGGGGTTCAAAGTTCAATTTAAGGTTTAAGGTTCCGTTTTCAGGCTGAACTAAACAAGAAGGGACTTTATCTGTTAAATGAACATTAAAATAGCATAATAGAATATGGAAGACAACCGAAAGACAGTGAAAATTGCAGCCGTTGGCGACATTCATATTAGAGAAAATGATAAAGGAAAATGGAGGGAATGCTTTATCAAGGCCTCGAAAAATGCTGATATCCTGTTGATTAGTGGCGATTTGACGGACACGGGAAGTACAAAGGAAGCGGAGGTTTTAAAGAAGGAATTGGCGGACTGCACCATTCCTATTGTGGCTGTTCTGGGAAACCATGATTATGAACGGGGATTGGATAAAGACGTGAAACATATATTGGAACACGAGAACTTTCACATCTTAGACGGTGAAGCGGTAATTATAGAGAACATTGGATTTGCGGGGGTAAAAGGCTTCGGCGGAGGTTTTGACAATCATATGCTTTCAATGTTTGGTGAAAAAATGATGAAGAATTTCGTGCAGGAAGCGGTGGATGAAGCGCTGAAGCTGGACCGGGCGCTTACAAGACTGGAAGGCGAGCATGATAACCTGCCAAAAATAGTAGTGATGCATTACGCACCTATTAAAGCCACTGTAATGGGCGAACCCGATGCAATTTATCCATTTTTGGGCTGTTCCCGACTCGCTGAACCCATAAATCGTCGTAAGGTAGAAGCGGTTTTTCATGGACATGCACACGTTGGTACGTTGGAAGGAAGCACCTCTAAAGGAGTAAAGGTGTTCAACGTCGCAAAACCTATCCTGCACAAATCGGGATTGGAAGATCCTTTCTTTTTATACGAGGTAGAGACGGTGGCTACAGAGGTTGTTTAGTTGTCAAGAGTCGTTTAAATACTAATGTCACAAAAAAAGGCTGCTTTCTACCTCTTGGGCAAATGCCCTTGACGAAAGAAAGCAAACCTTTTTATGAACCATCTTCAATTATGAAGGCCATTAATCTACGTCCCACCACACACGTGATGTAAGATTGTCTCCGCCTGAAATAGCAGTTCTTGCAGCTTCATAGTTATCAGGATTACTCGTTGCTTCACCTACAGGATAAGGAAATCGTAAGGGAATTGTGCCACCCGTCGCATTATTCGGATAATTTACGGGCGTCAACTCCGGATAGCCGGTCCTCCTCCAGTTAGACCATGATTCGTAAAAGTCGAGCATGGTGTTGCATAATGCCCAGTACTGGGTATGAATTGCTTTCATTTGTGCCTCTTCACCAGCGGGAAATGGGTTTTCTGCCAGGTACGCTTGCGCTTCTGCTACCTCAACGTTCATTTCCTCATCATACTGTGATAGATAAGTCATGGCAGCGGTGATTCCGTTATTGTAATGGGTTTCTGCATCTGATGTCCAGCCACGCGCAGCTGCATCTGCCAGTAGCAATTCTGATTGCGCATAAGTTAATATGAAGGTCTTACCGTCGCGCTTCAACATACCCGGGTTTGGAGATGAGTAATCTTCCATGGCAGTAAACGAGGGGTCAGCACTAATCGGAGCAATGGTAGACAGATCCTTTCCATTGGGCATTCCCTTTTGATCTTCCGGCGCAGATGACACAGCAGTTCCTGATGGATCTTTGTCATTTTCAGAGATAAATACACCTGTAACAGCGATTTCAGAAAGCCTTGGATCGTCATTGTTCTTTAAGAAATTGATAAACGTCTCAGACCACTTTACATAATACTGTTCCGGTCCGCCATCTCCTAAAAGCACCTGACTGTTTCTGTTTTGGGTTACCCTTCCCCCTGCCAGATCATGGACAAGATAAGCGTTGTCTTCATTGCTGCTCATTGTTTTACCAACGGCTTTTGCAACGTATGTCTGGGCCGTTTCATCATCAACTTCTGAAAGTCTCATCGCCATTCTTAGCAATAGCGTATGCCCGAATTTTTTCCATTTTCCAATGTCCCCGCTGTAAAAGGAGTCTCCAATTGGCACATCCCTACTTTCGTCAAGCGCCGTAGAAGCCTCATCTACCTCCTTCAGTAGATCTTTATATATCGCTTCCTGGCCGTCGTATTGTGGCGTAATCACACCTGTATAGTAGCCCATCCCAGCCTCAAAGTATGGAACGTCGCCATATACATCGGTAATTCGCTCCATGATCAATGAACGCATGATCCTTCCAATCTGGTGCAAATTGTGATACTCTTCCTTGCCGCGGGTAAACTCAACCAAATCTGCAACTGCCTTTACCTGCTCAGAATAAGCCCGCTCCCAATAGGCAGCTGTGTAGCCCTCATTAAGCAAGTATTTGTCACCTGCCCAATAACCCATAACAGAAGCAAGTCCCTGCGTCATGGTGGCAGCGTAAATAAGATTCCCCCGCCAGGTTTCATAGGCAAAATCAGTGCTCCCTGTATAGGTGAGCTGGCTGGTTGTAAGCAGATAGTTTGGGTTAAAACTCAGTGGACTAATGCTGGATGGGTTAGTATTGATCTCCTGAAAATCATCGGTACAACCCCCTGCCATCAGAAGGCCACCAACACTTAGCGCGATGTATTTTATAAATTTATTTTTCATAATTTTTGCTTTAGAATTCTTAATCAGAAACCGTTTACAATTTGATGTTAAGATTCAGACCGTAAGATCTGACCGGGGGTACTCCTCCAAGTTCTAAACCTTGGGCATTTGCAGAGTAATTTCCTTCGGGATCAATGTTGTCCGTTTTCCGCATCAGGAAGAATAGATTTCTGGCTACCAGGCTTACAGAAAGACTTTGTATTTTGTCGTTGAAAAATCTGCCTGGAAAGCTGTAGCCCAACGTAACCTGCCGAAATTTTATAAAACTGGCATCTTCTACAAATTTGTGAGAAAGATTGTTGGCGATGGTGCTGTAATAGGTAGCGGCGTTGATGTTGCCTTCGGGCGTATCAAATCCTTCCTCCCGGCTATCAAGCGTTTCTTTATGAAGGCCAAATATGTAACCATAATAATCAGTGGCAGAAAATATTTTTCCACCCCATTTGCCATCGATCAGAAATCCAAAATTGAGACCTTTGTACGAAAATTGGTTATTCCAACCCGCCGTTTGCGGATGAAATGCCGAACCATAAGCCTTTAACTCTCCTCTGGCAGGAATTCCATTTGGAGTGAGTACAATTTCACCATCTTCATCATAAGCGTTATCAAATGCCATGACCTGGCCAGCGGGCATACCAACTACATTTCCTAAAAATCCGACGCCTGATCGCGAGGTAGCGTAGGTAGACTGCTCCTGGTTACCGGCTAAAGAAACAATTTCATTTTTGTTGTGCGAATAATTGATACTTGTCTCCCAGCTAAAAGATCCCGTATTCACAGGAGATGCTGACAAAAGCACTTCTATCCCTTTATTAGTCATCTCGCCTGAATTCAGCACCGCGCCTGTATATCCGGAGGTGATTGAAGCGGGCGTATTTAGGATTTCGTTTTCTGAAACCTTGTTGTAATAGGTCAAATCAAGATTTAGTCGGTTTTGTAAGAAATGCAGGTCCGTTCCAACTTCAAATTCTGTGGCTTCAGAAGCAATTAAGCCACTGTTAGGAATATTTCCGTTGGCAACTGATCCGAGAGGAACACCATTCAGAAAGCCCTGTACAGTATAAGATAAGGAAGTGTTATAGGGATCTGTAGCCATTCCCACGGTAGCATATCCTGCTCGTATTTTACCCATGGTAAGAAACGAGGTATTTAAGAGTTCAGAAAAAACGAAGGATCCACTAATGGACGGGTAGAAAATATCCAACTTGTTATCGACACCTGGTGTTGCAAGCGTGGAAAACCAGTCGTTTCTACCTGAGACAGTAAGAAAGAGCATGTCGTCAAATGCGAGCTCAAGCGTACCATACACCGACTGCGTTTCTTCTTCCGATTGATTGTGGTCAAGGTTTCTTATGGTGGCATTTTTTAGGTTATATACAAAGGGCATCGCGAAGGTCTCTCCATAATTAGCCGTCCAGTTCGACTCTATATGTCGGTAAGCCGCTCCCAGGTTAGGCGTAATCACAAATCTTTCAGCTATATTGAAGCTTTTTCCTACCAATCCATCTACGTTTATCTCTGAAAATTGCGTCCTCCTTTCCTGAATTTTTCCAGCTGCAAAATAGGCCGTACCGGAAGGCAATACATGCTTGTATTCGTCTGAATATTTATCAATTCCCGCACGGCCCTGTACAAACAAACCATTATCAAAGGTATAGCGGGCAGTGAAATTACCCAGCAATCTGTTTCTGTTGGTGTTGTTGGCAAACTTGTGGGCTGCGAAATATGGATTGGTTGCGTATGCATTTCCTGAATTGTACTGTAACTCTGAGCCATCGGGATTTACAGCCGGTTCAAGTGTTCTGACGTCGATACTCGTCGGTAAAAACATCACGTTGTAGTTGGCGTTTCCGGCTCCATCGGATAACATGGGTCGGTTTTTTGCCTGCTCCAGGATATAGTTTGCACGGGCATTGATGTTCAAACGCTTTGAAATGTCAAAAGTGCCAGATAAATCAAATGTCTGTCTGTCAAGTCCTGAATTAGGCACTACAGAATTGTTTGACATATTGCTTGCAGAAAACCGCAAGCCGCCACCATCAAACCCTTTGTTAAAGGAAAGCGTGTTGGTCCAGGTCCCGCCGGTTCGGTAGAAGTTTTCAAGATTGTCTTTTTGCGCTTTGTAAGGCCGTTCGACCCCGTCAAACTGCACCACCTGAGAGCCATCTAGTAAAGCGCCCCAGCTGGAACCTCCCACCTGTGCAGCTTCTGCCGCTGTAGTCGGTTTCTCTGTATTGGCGCCCTGGCCGTATGCATATTGCCAGTCTGTGAGATCAATGATTGTCTCGGCCACATAATTAGAATTAAATTCTATGTTATCTCTGCCCGTCGGACTTTTTGTTGTAATCAAAATTACGCCTGCTTTTCCCCGCGAACCATATAAAGCGGTTGCAGCAGCACCTTTTAAAACCGACATCGATTCTATGTCATCCGGGTTTATGTTGGAAATAGCATCTCCAAGGTCAGGCGCATTATCCCACTGACTTCCGGGATTGGCATTGGGTTGGCTGGACATTGGTATTCCGTTGACCACATATAAAGGCTGATTCGATTGCCCTAAACTAGATAGTCCTCTTATGATCACATTGGAAGAAGCACCTGCCCCACCCGCCGTTGAGTTAACGTTTAACCCGGCTACCTTGCCGACCAGTGAATTGATGACGTTGTTTTCCCGTGCCTGCGTCAGTGACTCCCCCTCTACCTGCGTAACGGCATATCCCAGTGATTTTTTGTCTCTTTCAATGCCTAACGCTGTCACTACGACTTCACCGAGTTGCTGAATATCCGCCAGAAGGCTTACATCAATGGTAGATCTGCCGCCTGCCACCTCTGTAGCCGTCTCGTATCCTATAAAAGAAAACACAAGAACAGCATCGTCATTGGGCACTTCAATGGAATAATTTCCCTCCATGTCAGTAACGGTTCCTACTGACGTTCCCTGAATTAAAATATTAACGCCGGGTAATCCCTGATTGTCCGTGTAGTCGGTCACAGATCCTGAAACTTGCTTTTGCGCAACGGCTAATGGAATTAGCCATGCTGAAAACACACAAAATAATAAAAGTTTTTTCATGGTTCTTGGTTTGGTTATGTTGTTGAATTTGATAGAAAAAATAATATTTTAATAATATAGGGTGGCTTTTTCGCTGAATGGCAGGGGTTTGTAGCTGAATGAAAATTTTGCTTGAAGTCTTCGTCGTTAGTTGTCGCCAATTATCCTTTCCGAAAAAAGATTATTATATTGTCATCCATTTCTTTTTAAAAATGAACCATTACGCAAACTTTCACCAGGATCTTTCTTTTTTATGGAAGCCTTTGGCAAAGCCTGAAAAACAGCCTGCCGAATCCCTTACTGATTTTTTAAAGAAGCCCCTGGTTTATCATTCGTTGTTTTGGATTGCTTACTTTATATTCAATACGCTGCGGTGGGGATTTTACTTCGATGACTATCTGTATTCCCTTAAATCGAACATCGTCGAGTTTCCAATTCACGTTTTACTCGTCTACTTCAATATTTACTATCTTCTAAAAAAAGTTCTTCCAAAAAGCCTGGCCAGGTACATCATTTATCTGTTACTGTCCATTCTGATGATGTCTATGGTGAGGATCCTGCTCACTTATTCTTTGGTTACTACTGAGGTATGGCGGGAATCAGTGATACCGGTCGAGTCGCCGTTCGGATTCAATTACATTCTCGCTGTGTATCTGGGAGAGCTGTACTTTGTGGGCCTTATTACCGCTATTTATTTAATTATAGGGCTTATCTCCAGCAAAAAACACATGTTGGAGTTACAACAGAGAAATCATGAGACTGAGCTATCATTTTTGAGGTCACAGGTGCAGCCGCATTTTTTCTTTAATACCCTCAATAGTCTGTACTCTCTCAGCCTCGAAAAGTCTGACAAGGCGCCTGAAACGGTGCTAAAGCTATCAGAACTAATGAGCTATGTGATATACAAGGGAAAGCACAACTTAGTAGATCTGGGCGAAGAAGTTGAGCACATCAACAACTATATTGATCTGGAAAATCTCCGTTTTGGTGATAAACTGGAAGCGTCGCTCTCGATATCAGGAGATATAACCGGAAAGCAAATTCCTCCTCTAATCCTGATGCCTTTTGTCGAAAATTGCTTTAAACATGGCATCCAATACCGCAACGGCAAAATACCTATTAAGATCGGCCTGCAGGTGGTGAGTAATGATCTTGTATTCACGACAAAAAACCCTGTGGGGCCATCAGTACAAAAGCCGTCTGAGTGCAGGGCCTTGTCTGGTATTGGGATACAAAACACAAAGAGAAGACTGGAATTAATCTACGGGAAGAATTATACCCTTGAAGTAAATCAGCAATCAGATTATTTTCTTATCACCCTTAAAATAAAGTTGTATGAAAATTAACTGTTTGATAGTGGATGACGAACCGCTTGCATCCAATGTGATCAAAAAATATCTTTCTAATTTTAAGGAAGTGGAAATTCTGCATATCTGCCAGGATGCCTTTGAAGCCTACGCCTTCCTCAACAACAAAGCGGCTGGAAATGTAGATCTGCTTTTCTTAGACATCAACATGCCCGAGGTTACAGGCATGGAGTTGATGCGCAGGCTGGAAAGTAAACCGCTTACCATCATTACCACAGCCTATAGGGAATATGCAGTGGAAGGTTACGAACTGGACGTGTTTGATTATTTAATGAAGCCGATAGCCTACAACCGCTTTTGCAAGACAATGGAAAAAGTGATGCACCACTTTGCCCTCAAAGAAAAGGTCTTGAACTCGAGAAGCCTTAAATCCGAAGAGAAAGGCCACTTGTTTGTGAAGGTTAATAAAAAAATGGTCAAGCTTTATTTCGCTGACATGCTATATGTTGAAAGTCTGAAGGATTATGTCAGGATCGTCTGTGGTAGCGAAAGCTTCATCACCCACTCAAACCTTGGGAATTTCACTTCCCAACTCCCTCCAGACGAGTTTCTCCGCATCCATCGGTCATACACAGTGTCTTTGTCAAAAATCAGTGCGTTGCAAGGCAATAGCATAAGTATTGGCTCAAAGATTATACCCATTGGCAGAAATTATCAGGTGGAAACAAAGAAGCTAATCTTAAGCCAAAGCGTGGTAATTTAATGCAATTATTTACCTATAGCGCATAGAAGTTCAGCTCAGTATCTAATACACCAATTTTTTCAATTTGTCTAAAAAATGCCTGCGTATTTTCTAACCAATGCAGCAGTTTCTGGTTGTACTATTTCCTGCGGGAAGAACTGTAGTGATTCAGAAGATATAGCACAAAGTAGCATGCAATTGATTAAAATAAAAACTGATGAAGAATTCAAAATAATTGGTGGTACAGAACGTTCTCAGGCAGCCATTATGGTTATGGAGCCTTTTTCTTCAACGGGAGGTCCAGACAATAAACATGAACATAGCGATCAGTGGTTGTTCGTTACCTCCGGACATGGAAAGGCAATTGTTGCTGGCGAGGAAGTAGCGCTTGCAGAAAACTCGTTGTTGCTCATAGAAGCCGGGGAAACGCATGAAATTAAGAACACAAGCGATAAACCTCTGAGAACACTAAATTTTTACTGCCCGCCTCAATACTAGAGCGCTATAATTTAATCTGGATTGACTATGGACATTGTACTTTTAATAATTGCAGGCGTGTTTTTGGCAGTAGGGATTGCCGGGGCTTTATTGCCTGTGCTGCCGGGGCCCATCCTCGCCTATTGTGGAATTATAATACTCCACCTGACCCGGTTCGCACAATTTTCTTCTACTTTTCTTATTTCCTACGGCATTATTGCCATTGTCATTATCCTGCTGGACATGTGGATGCCGATTGGCGTTACCAAAGCATTCGGAGCCAGTAGATTCGGAACCTGGGGAGCGGGAATAGGTGTAGTGGCAGGTATTTTTCTGTTGCCTCCTATCGGCATAGTGGTATTACCATTTACCGGAGCACTCGCAGGTGAATTGATCGGTGGAAAAACTTTTGGCAAAAGCTTAAAAGGTGCAATGGGATCGTTCCTGGGTTTTATAGTAGGCGTTGTAATGAACCTGGCGGTATGTCTTTTACTTGCTTTTTACTTTGTTGAAGCACTTTTTATCTACTTCAGATAAGGAAGGAAAACCAAAAGCTCGGTTTGTTTTCGAATTAAACCTAACCTCAATGTTCGGAAATCAAAAGTAGTCGTAGATTTCCTCCTCCGAATCGCAGATGTTAAAATCGAGATCCTGCAGATTTTCATCGCTGCTTTGTAGTCGATTGAACTTGAATTTCAACTTCTCACTTGCACTGGATTTAGTTATTATCGCCACTTCGCAAAGCGTGGCAAGGCCCTTACTTTTCAACATGTGGCAGCCCCTGATGATCCATTTTCTTAAAAACAGCAGAAATTGATCTGTACTTAAATCGGAAAACGAGTTTTTTACAAAAACCCAGCGGTTCACATTTTCAATCGTTGCCAGGTTTAGCGCCTGCTCCATAGCTTCGTGATAGCTTTTCATTGTGCCTTCCTGGTCAAAATGTACTTCTATTGCATCAAAAATTGGATTGTACTTAATGGTGGCACTCCCATTACTAATACCTCTCATAGTTTAAAAAATTCTAGGTGCATTTATGTGATAAATAAAACGGCGTTATTAAAATTAAGTTTAGCAATATGCTTCCAAAATTACTCCTTCCTGCAAGGCTGTTTCCCCTCAGCCCACCTTCAGGTTTGCTAGGTCAGGAAAGAAAGTATGCTTTTTTCAAAAAAACCGCTCGAGAGATTAGCTTTTTATGCCTGTTATTGGTTTCATGATTCTGGCGCAAACAATTTGACGTCATCCGGGTTCTTATCAGATAAATTAAATAATTTATTTTCACTATATTAATATTGTTATTATGGATGATTTAAGAATCAAAGGAAACTGGAATCAAATTAAAGGTAAATTGAAGCAACAATATGCGGATCTTACAGATGATGATTTGACCTATGCCGAAGGAAAAGAAGACGAACTATTAGGAAGACTTCAGGAGAAAACCGGGAAGTCAAAAGATGAACTAAGAAGGCAAATTAATGATTTTTAATGCTTTCCTTCCGGAGGAAAGTTAACTTTTACAAGCCTCTGTGGGAAACCCCGGGGGCTTTTTTTCTTCTATTGATATGGAGTTTATAGATTATTACAAAGTTCTTGACCTGGATAAAAATGCTTCACAGGCTGATATAAAAAAGGCATACCGCAAGCTGGCAAGAAAGTATCACCCTGATGTGAATCCCGATGACCGGGAGGCACAAAGGAAGTTTCAGCAGATCAACGAGGCGAATGAAGTACTGAGCGATCCGGAGAAGCGAAAGAAGTATGACAAGTATGGGAAAGATTGGCAGCATGGCGAGGCCTATGAACAAGCCCGTCAGCAATATCAGGGCCAACAACAATCTCGTGGTGCCGGCGGCTTTGATGCGGCGGGAGGTTTTTCGGAAGGTGATTTTTCTGACTTTTTTTCATCGATGTTTGGCGGAGGAGCAGGGAGCAGGGGCCGCGCCGGTTTCAGAGGACAGGATTTGAATGCTGAATTGCAGCTCAGCCTGAAAGATGCATATACCACGCACAAGCAAACCCTGAATGTGAACGGAAAGAATATCAGGATAACGATACCAGCTGGAATAGAAAACGGGCAGACAATAAAAATTGCCGGTCACGGAGGGCAAGGCATGAGTGGCGGCCCCAACGGTGATTTGTACATTACCTTCAATATTATGAACAACACCAGCTTTAAACGGGAAGGCGACAATTTATATTCCACCGTAAACCTGGGCCTTTATGATGCTATCCTGGGTGGAGAAATCATGGTAGATACTTTCGACAGCAAAGTAAAGCTCAAGGTAAAACCTGAGACACAGAACGGAACTAAAGTAAAATTAAAGGGGAAAGGATTTCCGGTTTACAAGCAGGAAGGGAAGTTCGGAGATCTGATTATCACCTACAATGTTCAGGTTCCGACGAATCTTTCACAAAGGGAAAAAGAACTATTTTCGGAATTAGCTAAAATCAGAGCAAGATGAACAGAGAAAATTTAGTTTCTATCAAACAAATTTGTTCGCACTATAAGATTGAATATTCCTTTATTGAATCCTTGTATGATTCTGGATTGGTAGAAATCATTACCATTGAGGAAGATGCCTATGTGCCGAATGAAACAATGCCCGACTTGGAAAAAATGCTGCGACTCTACCTTGATCTAAATCTAAATGTAGAGGGGATTGATGTTGTGAGTCATCTCCTTCGGAAGATTGCGCTGATGCAGGATGAAATCAAGGATCTCAAAAATAAACTTGCTTTCTACAGAGACATCAATTCCTAAACCTGTCGTGCTGTACAAATTCATTCAACAACCTAAAGCTCATTTGATTACGCAAAGTTAATTTTTATCCCGTTCCTGTCAGGATGAAAGAATAGGTGCCCAATCCTCACCAGGATGGACTCCGCTCGTCGATTTGTTACTTTCAATTATTATAATGTTTAGGTATATTTAGATCTCATACCTCGCATGAAAGTAAAAAGAAAAGATATATATCTGCTAAGCCGAAACAGTGATCTGTCTGAAGAGGAGGTTGAAAAACTGTTGAAAACGCATGTTTACGCAGATAAGGACGGTTGGCAAAAATTTTTCAGGGTATTTTTTGCCAGCTTGGGGGTTGCGTTTGCTGCAGCAGGTGTAGTATTCTTCTTTGCTTACAACTGGGAGGCTATTCACAAATTTGTAAAATTCGGAATCATTGAAGGCATCATCGTTATTCTGGCTGCCTTGGTTTTGGCCACGAAATTCAATTTACTTATTAAGAACATCCTGCTCACGGGCCTATCAGTGATGGTGGGCGTTATGTTTGCTGTATTTGGGCAGGTGTATCAGACAGGTGCAAATGCTTACGATTTTTTTCTGGGGTGGACCTTATGCATTAGCCTATGGGTAATAGTTTCTAATTTCGCGCCGCTCTGGCTCTTGTATCTGGTGCTGATCAATACTACTTTTTTACTTTACGCTGATCAGGAGGCGACCGGCTGGACAGAGATATTTACCTATAGCTGCCTGTTTTATTTCAATACTGCAACGGTTGTTGTCTGCCTGTGGATTTCTGAGCGGATGGAAGATGGTTTTGTTTCAGGCTGGTTCGTCAAAATAATTTCACTGGCTAGCCTTACATTCTCCACCATAGCTATTGTTTTGGGGATCTTTGATGATTATGAGCCGATTTGGCTGCTCACCGCCGGGATAGCCACCCTCGCCTACAGTTTGGGCGTGTGGTATGGACTTCGTTCGCAAACCGGATTCTTCATTGCTGCCATTGCCTTTAGCATCATTATTGTCGCGGCTGCATTCTTGATTGATGTTATTGGCGATGATCCTGTTGGCATATTTTTAATAGTGAGTGTCTTTATTATCTCCAGTGTAACCATGGTTATCAAATGGCTTTTGAAGCTTCAAAAAAAATGGTCCTATGCACAAGGCTCAACTCACTGAAGTAATTCCTCAATTGGAAGAAACCCTTGGCAGGAAAATCGATTATGACAAGGGCGCGATTTTGCATGCTGTGCAATCGCAACGAAAGTCGGATGCGCCACTCTACATTAAGGTATTGTCTGTACTGGGCGGATTTTTTGGTGCGCTTGCCTTGCTGGGTTTTCTGACTTTGACAGGTTTTTATGAGTCAGAAATTGCTGTGTTGGTGTTGGGCGCATTGTGTATTCCTGCATCAATTCTTATTAACAAATCATTTGATAGTTTGTTGCCGGACACTGCAAGTGTAGCAATACATGTGATTGGCTATTCATTGCTGATTTACGGACTTGACGCTTTGAATTTGGAAGAAAATTTAATTTGCCTCCTCGTGATAGTTATCGCTCTTGCCACGATTTTTATCTCCAACAGTCTCATGCTCGTTTTTATTTCAATTTTAATCGTGAGCGGAGGAATGCTATCATTTGCGTTTATAAATGAAACGTTCGGTGTTATTCATGGTCATGTAGCGCTGCTTACTTTACTGCTTACGGGGTATTATTTAAATGAACCAAGGCTGATCCACAGGTTTTCGCGGCTGGGGACTTTCAGCAGCGCCATCAGAAGCGGCCTTATTTTTTCATTGATAATGGGTCTGCTGGTGGTGGGGATCAGGGGGATCAGTCCACTACCCTACCAGCATCTTTGGGTATCTTCCGTGTTTACGATTATATGTACGATAGCGGTTTTGTTAGAAGTGTTGAAGCTTTACAAGGGGCTCAGTTCCCGTTTGAAAATTTTACTGTGTTTGGGCTGCGTGGCAGTGTTGATTCCCACAAGCTTTTCGCCCGCCATTTCCGGTTCGTTACTGTTGATTCTGCTTAATTATAAAGTCAACTACAGAACCGGACTGTTCATTGGCGTAATCAGTCTTATTTATTTTGTCTGCCAGTTTTACTATGATCTTAATTTGACCTTGCTTTACAAAGCAATTCTGATGTTTGCATCGGGTCTGATTTTTATTTTGTTTTACTTCCTACTTTATAAATTTACCGGAAATGATGAAATATAAGGGCATTATAATTTTATTAAACCTTATCATTTTGTTGATTTTCTTTAACTCCTCACTGGTAGAGAAAGAAGAAATCTTATCAGATGGAACTTTGGTGCTATTGAAGCTGGCGCCTGTAGATCCAAGATCACTCATGCAAGGAGATTACATGTTGCTGCGCTACGGCATAGCCAACGATGTAAATGAGAGTATCCTGGCAGTTAGGGGATACTGCGTTTTAAAAACGAATAGTAAAAATATTGGCACAAGCGTCCGGTTTCAGGAAGATCAGACTCCATTGAATGAAGGAGAAATGCTCATCAAGTACCGTCTGGCCCAGGGACAGCCGTTCATAGGAGCAGAATCTTACTTTTTTGAAGAAGGACAGGCTGAAAAATATGAGCAGGCCGTATACGGCGGACTTAAGGTTGACGAGGAAGGCAACTCTGTACTCATAGGGTTGTATGACGAAGAACAAAGATTAATTGAGTAAGACCTGATCTTATATCCGCCGGTTTGGGGTGAATACCTTCCCAAAAATCCCTTTGCGCCCCTTGCGCATTTAATCTTTGCGCCCTCTACCATGAAACCAGGCATATAGTACTATTTTTTTCACCTCCCCAGGCAGAACCTGAAGAATTATTTTTCTGTTGGACCTTTGAATCTTATTTTCGATGTTGACTTTCGACCATCTCTCGGTGACTGAAACAGTCTTATTTTATCTTTGCGGACAAAAGTGCGCAAATTAGCACCGTGTGAGCCAAGATTCCAATTTAAAAAAAATGACTTGCTGATATCCAATAGGTATTGTGGGTACCATTCAAACGCGCGCAGTCCAGGGAAATTTTTCTCGCGCCCTTTGCGCATCTCATCTTTGCGCCCTCTACCGTGAAACGGGGCATAAAGTGCTATTTTCACCCCCCCCCGCAGAACCTGAAGAACTCACTCCCATTCAACTACCTAACAGCCAAAACCCCACTATCCTGATTTTTGAAATCCTATATACATTCGAAAATATTCTCATTCACTCCCAGCCTGTTTTTGGAATGCAACACCACTGGGAAGCCCCACAATTGCTGGATATGTGCGAGCGTCTTCCTGGTGTTTTCGGCGTCCAATTTTCTGTCGTTTTGAATGTAATGTGTCAGGTATAGGGTGTTTGTCCCTTTTTTGTCCACCTTCGTAATTTGGATATGAGGTACGTAAAACCCTCTTTCATACTGTTTGCTCAACAGCTCTCTTACACGTCGGTAGCCTCTTTCATTATGAATGGCGCTAATTTCATATTCCTTTTTGCTTTCATCGTCAGCAATCGCAAAGAGTTTCATATCCCTGATTACCTTGGGGGAAAGGTATTGTAAAATGAAGCTGTCATCCCTAAAGTTTTCCATTACATAATGAATTTGATCCAGCCAGTTTTTGCCAATGAGGTCCGGAAACCAAATTTTGTCTTCCGGTGTGGGATCGGTGCAAATTCTCTTAATATCCATGAAAATATTGAAACCCAGCGTATAGGGGTTCAATCCGGAGAAATACTTGCTGTTATATTCTGGCTGGTACAACACGCCGCTGTGGCTCTTGAGAAACTCGAGCATAAATCCATCATTCAGATAACCCTCGTCATACATCTGGTTGATAATATGATAATGGGTAAAAGAGGCAAATCCTTCATTCATTACCTTGGTAGCGCCCTGAGGATAGAAATACTGGGCAACCTTTCGCACGATTCTCACAATTTCTCTTTTCCATACAGGCAGCGATGGAGAAAATTTTTCGATAAAATACAATATGTTTTCTTCGGGTTCTGCAGGGAAATTTCTTTCGTCAGGTTTTGCGCCAACCTGAGGTTCTTTAAGGTTTGGCAGCGTCTTGAAAAGTTCGTTATAGTTTTCTCGTTTGATATGGGTAAGCCTTTTCAGCCTTTCATTTTCTTCTCGTGCCGAAAGCTTAGAAGGCTTTTTATAGAGATCGACGCCGTGGTTCATGAGCGCATGACAAGCGTCCAAAACGGCTTCGACTTCTTCGTAACCATGCTCCTCTTCACATTTAAGGATATAGTCCCTTGCAAACACCATGTAATCCACAATAGAATCAGCAGACGTCCATTCTTTGAAGAGATAATTATTGGCAAAAAATGCGTTGTGGCCCTGGCAGGCGTGCGCAATTACCAGCAGCATCATGCAGGTGGAATTATTTTCCATGTTGTAGCTGATGCAGGGATTGGAGTTGATGACCATTTCGTATGACAGGCCCATTTTCCCTTTAGTATAGCTATTTTGGTTCATCACGAAATCTTTGCCAAACTTCCAGTGAGGGTATGAGGTTGGCAAACCTGTTAATGCATAAGCATCAATCATCTGCTCAGATGTGACAATTTCAATTTGATTCGGATAAGTCTTTAGATTCAAGTATTCCCTACCTATTTTATCTATAACTTCATCCGCAGCCTCCAGCGTTTTGTAGTCCCAATTAGGATTACAAAACAGCATTCTATATTGTTCTTTTGAAGTCATTTACCTTAAATTTTAAACTATGAACGAAAACTCCTTACCCCATGAACTTTGAACTCTGAACTTTGAACATTAATACCCCCTCAGACCCGGGACGAAACCCGGCACATCTCCCCCTAAAGCGGAAAGCCCTAAGCGACAAAGTGAGGTGTAAAGCGATTGCAATTCGTACAAAAACGTTAAACCTTAAACCTGAAACTTGAAAC
>CAZWQB010000033.1:0-1258 GCA_964636035.1 uncultured Roseivirgaceae bacterium | reverse complement strand
CTATCCATCGCTTAGCGCTTTTTCTTTTTTAAATAGTCCTCTGAAAACAGGCCAGATTTCATTTACCTGATAGATGTGGCGCATAGAGAAGTTTTCATCATTGCTCAGTTTTTTATAGGCCTTCCACAGGTCTCCCTCATTGCTGCTGTTATTGATTTCTATATAGGCCATATACTGCAGAGAATTCAACAAATCTTCCTGCACAATCTTTTGGCATTCCATCGCATCGCTGTTGCTCCATACATCGCCGTCTGAAGCCTGGCAGCAGTAGATATTCCAGCGATCGTCATAGCGCTCTCTTATGATTTTGTTCATCAAATGGAGTGAAGGAGCAACAATGGTTCCGCCGCTTTCTCTCGACTGGAAAAACGTTTCTTCATCTACCTCACTGGCTGCGGTATGGTGCCTGATAAATACCAGTTCTACGTTTTTATACTGGCGTGTAAGGAAAATGTACAAAAGCGTAAAAAAACGTTTGGCAATGTCTTTTTCATGTTCACCCATAGAGGCCGAAACGTCCATAATACAGAACATTACCGCGGAAGTGACTGGTATCGGCACCTGTTCGAAATTGTTATATCTCAAATCTACATCCTCAAAAAAAGGAATCGTCTTCGCCTGTTTGGATACTTTTTCTATTTCTTCTTCCAGCATCTTTCTTGCAGCAGGCTCCCGGGTATTCGCAAGCTCCTCCTTCAGCCTTAGCAGCTTGTTTTCAAAAGCGCCTTTTAGTGATACCTGTCGAGCCAATGACTGTTCAAAGCTGCTTTTGATATTCAGTCTGGAAGGAACGCTGTATTTGGTGTAGCCCGTTCTTTTGTGTTCATGGTTTACTGTGTTTTCCATGAACTTCTTTACCATGTTCGGCAGGGCCAGGTCATCAAAAAAGTACTTCAGGAACTCTTCTCTGGACAATACAACAGTAAATTCATCTTCCGTTACTTCCGGACTGTTGGAGCCCTTCCCCCTGCCGCTTCCTTCTCCTCCTCCTTTAGGCTTCGGTACTTTATCACCTTCATTAAATCTGTCATTTCCAGGCCGCACAATCTGCTTTTTGCCGCTTTTCGGATCGTGACGAAAGCTGGGTTCATCAATTCCCTTCACAGGAATTTTCACAGTTCCTTCTCCGCTGCTGTTCTTGATGCTTTCCTGGCTCATTACATCAGGGATAGCCCTTTTAATCTGGTCTTCTACCCTCTTCAGGAATTTCTGACGATTATTGGTGGACTTACCCCTGTTGTTTTTTCTCCTGTCGATT
>CAZWQB010000032.1:4845-21394 GCA_964636035.1 uncultured Roseivirgaceae bacterium | reverse complement strand
TGAACCCTCAACTTTAAGTCTTTTGTTTTTTCTTCTTCGCAGCAGGGAATAAAATATTGTTCAAAATCAGCCTGTAGCCAGGTGAGTTCGGATGAAGGTTAAGGTCCGTGTGTTCTTCTTCCACAAAATGCTGATAATCTTCAGGATCGTGGCCCCCATAAAAGGTCCAGAAGCCTTTACCAAACACGCCATGGATATATCGCGCTTCGTCAATGGACTTTGTCTCGCCAAGAATCAGAACATCCGGTTTGATCAGTCGCTTTTTAAAAGCTGTTGTTTGCCCCATAAAACCTTTGATGGTTTTGGTATGGTTCTGGGTCAGCATGGTGGGTATGGGATCCCACTTTGCTGAAAAGTCAAAGAGGGTAAAATAGTCATTGTTTTGTTGGAGCCCGCGTTCCTGGGGCTGGTTGTCTATATTCGAATACTCGTACTCATAGGCATTCCTTTCGATGGTAAAATTCTCAAATGCAAAGGTTTTGGAAAAATCCAGTTTCTTCTGGGCATTGGGATCTGCCGGATCGCCATCGTACATTGACTCGGCTATGTCCACGCCTTCTGCGGAAAGCGCAATATCGTAGGTATCAGTGGCAGAACACATGGCAAACAAAAATCCACCGCCGGATACAAAATCCCTGATTTTATGCACCACTGCCAGTTTCAGTTGTGTTACTTTTTTAAATCCAAATTCAGCGGCTACTGCTTCATATTCCCTTTGTTGTTCCTGATACCAGGGGGCGTACCTGTAGTTGGCATAAAATTTTCCATATTGCCCCGTAAAGTCTTCGTGGTGCAAATGCAGCCAGTCGTACTTAGGCAACTCTCCGGTCATTACTTCTTTGTCGAAGATCACATCGTAGGGTATTTCCGCATAGGTAAGCGCAAGGGTCACGGCATCGTCCCAGGGCATTTTACTCGCGGGACTATAAACCGCGATTTTTGGTGCTTTTTGCAACTTCATCAAATCAGTATTGGAAGAGGGGCTTGCAATATCTGTGATAATTTGATTTGCCTGCGCATCGGAAATAACCGCATATTTGATGCCACGAACCACCAGTTCATTTTCAATTTTTTGATAATGCTTCACCATGAAACTACCTCCACGATAATTCAACAGCCAGTCAACCTCAATATCATTCTCAAGCACCCAATAAGCTATTCCATAAGCCTTTAAATGATTGCTCTGGGTTTCATCCATCGAAATCAACAAATAGGAGGCTTTCGCAGAGAAAATAAGCGCAAGGTTAAACAATGAAAAAAGAAAGAGCTTTTTGATCTTCATAAGTAAATATTTTCACCATCAAAAGTAGTGCTATAGTTATAAAATCAAATTCCACAGATTTAATTCCCTTCACGCATGGAATTTTGTACTGCCGGGTAAAACTTCATGCTTGGACTTCTACGTATGTCCTCCGATCTATAGGGGTTTCTATCGCAAATCCGGGTTCGCCAGACCAGTTATGTAAACTTAACCGATTTTCATATAAAAAATTATAAATAATACCAATTTTCCCAGTATCTTCATTTTTCATAATTTATTTTGCTTCACTTTTTATGGACCTAAGAGAAAATTTGTCAGTCAGTTTGGATTCAATACGTGCTAATCTGTTACGAACCATCCTGACGGCCTTAATTATTGCCATTGGAATTACCTCTTTGGTTGGTATTCTTACTGCCATTGATGGAATTCAGCAGTCGATCAACGAAAATATGTCGGGTTTAGGAGCAAATACTTTCAATGTGATTGCAAAAGGTGAAAATGGCCGCAGGAACCAACGGGGTGTGGAAGACAAAATATATCCTCCAATTGATTATCAGGAGGCTTCTAAATTCAAGGAAGTCTATAATTCTTCCAACGTAAGCGTTTCCACTAATATCACAGGAACCGCAGAAATAAAGAGGTTGTCAGAGAAAACCAATCCAAATGTAAGAGTAATTGGAGGGGACGAGAATTACTTGTTGCTGGAAGGGTTTGATCTGGATAAAGGAAGAAACTTCTCAGAAACAGAGATCAATTTTGGCTCTAATGTGGCACTCATAGGAAGCGACATTGTAAACACATTGTTCAATACCGTAGATCCTATCAACAAGGAGATATCGGTATTTGGAGGAAAATACAAAGTAATAGGTGTCATCGAGTCGCAGGGGCAGATGAGTGGCGGCGGTCCGGACAGGGCTGTGATTGTGCCGCTGGATAATTCCAGGCGGATGGCCGGGGACGGAATGCGCTTCAATATAAAAGTTTCAGTAGCCAATCCTCTGGACATGGACTATGCGATGGGCGAAGCAACAGGCTTAATGCGGTCTGTTCGAAAAGACAGGATCGGTGCTGAAGATTCCTTTGAGGTTGAAAAAAACGAGTCACTTGCTGAAAGCATGGAAGAAGTCACCGGTTATTTACGGCTCGGAGGTGGAGTAATTGGCTTTATTACCCTCCTGGGTGCCGCCATTGGCTTGATGAATATCATGATGGTTTCTGTAACGGAGCGAACCCGGGAAATTGGAGTTAGAAAAGCCCTGGGCGCAACACCCCTGAGAATTAGACAGCAGTTTCTTATGGAGGCAATTGTAATTTGTCTGATTGGCGGACTGGCAGGTATATTTTTAGGCATTATCATTGGAAACCTTGTGTCCAATTTGATAAGCCAGGGAGGATTGATTCTGCCGTGGTTCTGGATGCTGGTAGGCATAGTGGTTTGCGTAGTGGTCGGCCTGGCATCAGGCTATATTCCTGCATATAAGGCCTCACGATTGGATCCTATAGAATCGCTGCGATTTGAGTAGCCTCCTTGCCAATGTGGTTAAGTTAAAGACCGTTGCCCCTTCTTCTTTTGGAGAAGGGTTAAGTTTGCCCCTAAGCATTTCTGCCTGCGTATTCGTGCAATAGAATGGTTGCTTGATTCTTTCCTGGTTTCTCAATCAATATTTCCTTTTTTAAGATCTGGTTTCACCTAAAATCAGGATGTAAGATATTTCCTGTGATTATATTATTTTAAAATTGAATTTTTTTTATGTAAATTGCGAGGAAGAACATATTTAATCCTTTGAAATCTATAATAATAGCACTGTTTTTGATTTTAGGAAATATCTGCTCAGGTTTTGCGGCTGAAATTTCTTTATCTGGAACATATCAGGGAAAGAATATTTTTGTTCAAAATCCATATCTTTTAACCAGCGAAGAATACTGCACCAACGAAGTCTATCTAAACGGAAAATTAATCTTGCAGGAACCGCAGGCAAGTGCATTCGAGATAGATTTATCCGCCTTATCATTAAATACCCACGTAGAAATAAGAATTGTTTACAAAGACGGCTGTGGACCCAAAATTGTAAATCCTCAGGCACTCAAATTTGACACGGGTTTCAAATTCCTGATCTGCCAGGCTACGGAATCGGAACTAAAATGGATTACTGAAAAGGAATCGGTATCAGGAATTTATACTGTAGAAAGATTTCATGGAGATACCTGGCATCCGGTAGCAGAAGTGGATTCAAAAAACAGCAGCCTCAATAATTTTTACAAGCTACCCGCAAACCATCAAACGGGGGTTAATATCTACCGGATAAAGTTTACCCAAGCGGAAGGTATGACACTTTATTCGAAGGAAATTGAGTTTAATACGGCCAGCTTAAATCCCTAATTTTCCGTCTGCCCCCGCATGTGTCGTCACAGCGGGAGGTTTTTTTGCTTGCGCGGGTAACGACGTGCAGCAGTCAACGACGAGGGGTTTGCCGCACTGATTTACTTGTGTCAGATCCAGATGCTTTGATGGGCATCATCTTAATAGCCACACTTGCAGTTTATGACGCAGCGTTCGCAATGACGGCTAATAAGGACGTTTCTAGTACCCTCATCGTGAGGCTTTTCTCACTTCCACTGGCGGGATAAAAGCTGTGGTGATCCCCTTGATCCTGGGGTCAAAATTAATTCTCGCAATAACTATTGAACCTGGAGCAACATTGCCCCATAGGAGTAGCCTCCCCCGAAAACCGTTACTACAATATTATCTTCTTTTTTAAATTTATGCAGGTTCTCTGCCAGTCCTATTGCGCAGCCTGCACAACCTGTATTGCCGAGATATTCCACATTAGAAATCACCTTTTCGGCTGGCAAATTCAAGGTTTTAGCCACATTCTTTGTAATCCTCAGATTGGCCTGGTGAGGTATAAAATAACTCAATTCGTCTATGCTGCAATTATTTTTCTCCAATATATCCTGCGTTACCTTTGCCATGTATTCGCAGGCGTTGATAAACACATCTCTTCCAAAAGGCATTACAAAGCCACCGTCTATAGGTTTTAATACCACGGCCTCCCTGGCTTTACCTACATTTCCTGCTCCTGCAGTAATAATTTCCTTTATCTTCAAATCATTTTCTCTCAGATTCTCCTTTGAAATCCACAAAGCAGCAGCGCCATCTCCCCATAGATGTCCCGCCACAGTATCTTCGTCATTGCTATAGGCGGTGTTGTGCTCTGCTACAACCACCAGCGCTTTTGAGGCTTTTCCCATAGCAAAATATCCTTCTACAATCTCCATGGCATTCAGCAGCGAAGAACAGGCAGACGATATCGTCACCACAGGTACGTCACTGATGTCCAGGTGATTTTGAATTGCATGCCCCAGTGTAAAAATCGTATCATGCGGCGTGTAAGTGGCACCTATAATCAGGTCAATTTCGCTATTCGGAAAGGGAAGATTAGCGCTACCTGCTTCTACGGCAGCAATTCCCATCGTGTGGGTGTTTTCTGACTCGCCGGCTTTCCGTCTTTGCCGGATACCGGTACGGTCCACAATCCACTCTTTTGAAAGGTTGTTTAATATATTGAAATGCTCATTGGGAACTACCTTTTCAGGAAGGTAGGTCGAAATATGGTTAAGATACATAAGGAATTAATAGAGAATATGAGTAGTTTAAAAAATTATGCTATAGAAGTTACACCGCAAAAATTTTCACCTCGTGATATTGTAATATGACTATGCTTCATTTATCAATGTTTAATGACTATAAATTTTTTCTTCCACCTCTTCCACCTCCATCACGCCATCAGGGCCTATATTTGCTAATAGTACGGGTTTAAGTTCGTTGATCAGCACCGGGTCGTATTTCGCTTTCACCCTGATGTAATTTTCTGTAAAGCCAAACATGTATCCATCTTCGATATCTTCTTCAAACAAAACAGTTTTTTGTGTTCCGATATGGGATTCATAAAATTTCCGTCTTTTCTTTTCAGAAAGGCTTCTCAACATTTTAGAGCGCTTATTCCTGACCTTCATCGGGACAGCATCGGCCATTTCTGAAGCCAGGGTGTTTGCCCTTTCCGAATAGGTAAAAACGTGCAAATAAGAAATATCCAGCCCGTTCAGGAATTCATAAGTTTCAAGGAAGTCTTCATCCGTTTCTCCGGGGAAGCCCACAATTACATCTACCCCGATGCAACATTCCGGGATCATTTCTTTGATGAAAGCTACCCTGTCACTATAAAGTTCTCGCATATACCTTCGCCGCATCAGCTTTAAAATCTTGTTGCTGCCCGATTGAAGAGGGATATGAAAGTGAGGGACAAATTTGTCTGACCCGGATACGAATTCAATAATCTGCTTATGCAACAGGTTAGGTTCGATGGAAGAAATTCGATACCTGTTGATACCCTCTACTTTTTCGAGCGCCGTAATCAACTGATAGAAGTTTTCTGTTCTCTTACCGTCAATAAGGCCATAATCCCCGATGTTTACCCCGGTAAGTACTACCTCTTTTATGTTTGTAGAGGCTATTTCTTCCGCATAAGACACGATTGATGAAATGGGTGTGCTTCTGCTCTTACCACGTGCCAATGGAATGGTGCAGAATGTACAGGTATAATCACATCCATCCTGTACTTTTAGAAAGGTCCGTGTGCGATCACCTTTCGAATAAGCATTGTTAAATTGCCGCGCTTCTTCAATCTCTGAAGCTAACACTTTAGGCTGGTCCTCACGCACAAAACCGTCCAACAGCTCTATTAAGCGAAATTTTTCAGCAGCGCCCAGTACAGCATCTACGCCGGGAATGTTTGCTATTTCATCTGGCTTTAGCTGCGCATAGCACCCAATGATAGTTACATATGCATCAGGCGAAATTTTTCTGGCTTCTTTGACTATTTTTTTACACTTCTTATCTGCATTGTCAGTCACAGAACAAGTGTTAATGATGAAAATATCGGGAGTTTCAGTAAACTCTACCTTTTTATACCCTTTTTCCTCAAACAAGCGCGCAATGGTTGAGGTCTCAGAGAAGTTTAATTTGCATCCGAGGGTATAAAAAGCGACTTTTTTCATAGATATTTCTCAAAGTAGATTCGCAAATCTACATTAATTAATATGTCTTTCAGACAGTACATCATTTGCGGGTGCAAAGTTAAAGAATTTTCTATTTATTGAGAAAGTCCTGATACGAAACCTGCAAATAGGCTTTGGAAACTTCTGCTTCAAAAGCTGTTGTGCCGCTGTCTCTATAAATATATTGCTTGCTGATGTTGTCGAATGCCATATACCCGTTTTCGCTAACATGGCCTACACCGTCATTGAATACATAGTGGGCAAAAGGTTGATAGTTTGGATCAAAAACATTTCTGCTCCATTGATATTCCTCCGCAGGTATAGAAAGTTGATTAAAAAGTGTAGCAGCTAAATCAACTTGTGTCATATGATTGGCTACCACTGTATCTCTTACTTTTAACGCACCGCCTAACCAAAGCATTGGGATGTGAAATTTTTCCTTTTCGTAATTTCTTGAATTCCCGGGAAGGCGGTGGCCATGGTCTGCCAGGATGATGATCAAAGTCTCGTCATACCACGGCTCCTTTTTCACTTTCTGTAGAAACTCGCCAATTGACTGGTCAGCATAATACAGGCTGTTAAGAAATTTGCTTTCCTCGTTTTCGCCGCTTATAACTGGGTCAATGGGAACTTCAAAAGGTTCATGACTGCTTAAAGTGAAGATAGTGGTAAAAAAGGGTTTCTCGCTGTCTTTGAGATCCTGATATACCTTGTTTAGGACAACATGATCATGAGCTCCCCATTTCGAATTCCAGTCTTCAGGATCAAAGTCTTCCTTGCCGACTATTTTGTCAAAACCTCCATTCATGAGAAAAGCTTTAATATTGGCAAACTCCAACTCTCCTCCATAATAAAAGGACGTGGCATATCCGGCAGAATCAAAATTTTTGCTGAGAACCGGTAACCTTGAAGATTTAACAGGCAATTTAATGATGGACTGCGTGGGCTGTGCAGGATACCCGCTCAATATGCTAACTAACCCTTTGTCACTCCTGTCCGCATTGGCATAGAGGTTCGAAAAAAGGATGCCTTCTGATACCAATGCGTCAAAGCGGGGTGTTACTCCTTCCATTCCGCCTAAGGTCTTTGTTGCATTGGCAGTAAAACTTTCCCAGATTATCAGCAGCACATTTGGCTTTTCAATCCTCAACACTTTGGATACCGCCTCTGTTGAATTGTCGAAGTGCTTTTGGAGAATATCGTCGGCTACTTTCTCATCCATAAATTCGTAAGGATTGCTCTTGTCATAGGTTTTCCTGCTCAGGGCATTAAAAAAATTCCAGGGCACGTTTATAGCTGCCTGGTTAGAAAAATTATTTGTAGAGAAATAAGCATCACTGATATTGATCGGTGCCAATTGTAAACCTCCCCTTATAGGAATAATAAGAGAGGCTGTCAGCAATAAAAATAGAAGCACCATCGCGGGATACGGTTTTTGGGCACCTTTTAAAATGGGATGAATCCACCGGAGGTAGACCATAGAAAACAGGAAAATGCAACTCAGTAGAATAACCACAAGGAGAAGGAGAGGAGAGGCGCCCGCTGATGCTATCATTTCCTGTGGCGTGTTTAAATAGCTTAGTGGCGTGGCGTCAAGTCTGAAACCCCAGGCTTTAAACAACTCAAGATCTATGACAGATAATAAACTGATTAGCAGAATCACAAACAAGGTGTAAGCCTTCAACAGGATGCGAATAAATGGCAGGGGTATAAACACCGATAAGCCGATAAGAAGAAAAGGCAACGCGGCAATATAAGCACTAAAAGAAAGGTCTAGCTTGAAGCCGTGTCTTATAATCTGAAAAATTTCCAGTCCCGGAAGCGCTGTGCTTTCCTGAAAATGATAGCCTAAAAACAGAACTTTTAGAATAATAAAGCCCAACACCCAATATCCAAGATATGCAACAAGATAGAACAGCCTTTTCTTCATTTAATTTTTGTTTGCCCAAAAATACATAAATCCTAAAGTAAGCGGCAAACTCAATCGTTCGAATATTTGGTGTTCAGGCACTCCAAAATTCAGGTTGATAGGCAAATAAGTATAAAAAAAACCGAAATATTGGTCATGTTTTGAAGCAACTATGTTGAAAAGATAAAATAAATGTTAATTTTGGCCATCAAAATTTAATTATTAATTCAATTATGGCAATTATAAGATTCAGAGCGCTACAAGAGATTCAAAGCCGCAAACCTCTTGATGTCACGCCGCCTTCTACCAAAATTTCTGATTTCTTTGGAGAGAATGTGTTCGGGAAAGAAGCGATGCGCAACACGTTATCATCAGACATCTACAGAGAACTTACAAGAACAATAGACAAAGGAGGACGGATAGAAAGTCATGTCGCCAATGCTGTCGCGGCTGCCATGAAATCCTGGGCAATGGACAAAGGTGCCACCCATTATTCACACTGGTTTCAGCCGCTCACAGGTACTACTGCTGAAAAACATGACGCCTTTTTTGAGCCTTCAAGTAGTGGAAAAAATCTGGAATCTTTTAAAGGAAGTGCATTGGTACAGCAGGAGCCCGATGCTTCGTCATTTCCTCACGGGGGCATAAGGAATACATTTGAAGCAAGGGGCTATACAGCCTGGGATCCTACATCGCCTGCATTTATTATTGAAAATGGCAATGTAAAAACCCTTTGTATTCCTACCATATTTGTTTCCTATACCGGCGAAGCCCTCGATTACAAAGCGCCTTTGTTGAAAACCCTGGCTTTTATTGATCGTGCAGCTACCGCCATTTGCAATGAGTATTTCGATAAAAATGTAACCAAAGTCAGCACATCGCTGGGCATAGAGCAGGAATATTTCCTTATTGACAGAGCACTTTATGATGCCCGGCCGGATCTGGTAATGACAGGGAGAACCCTGTTCGGTCATTCTCCGGCAAAAGGACAGCAATTAGAAGATCATTATTTCGGATCTATCCCTCGACGTGTACATCGGTACATGGTAGATTTTGAAACCGAAGCTTTGCGTTTAGGCATTCCGATCCGTACCAGGCACAATGAGGTAGCCCCCAGCCAGTACGAATGCGCCCCAATGTACGAAGAAGGGAACCTTGCTGTAGATCACAACCAATTGCTCATGGACCTGATGGTGAAGATTGCCGAAAAGCATTCCTTCCGGGTTATCCTGCATGAAAAGCCGTTTGCGCATGTGAATGGAAGTGGTAAGCACTGCAATTGGTCGTTGATTACGAACACCGGCAAAAACTTACTGGCACCAAGTAGTAAGGCTAAGGAAAATCTTCAGTTTTTAACATTCTTTGTCAATACGCTTAAGGCTGTTTATGATCACAATGCTTTGGTAAGGGCGTCCATTGCATCGGCCAGCAACGACCATAGATTAGGAGCAAATGAAGCGCCCCCTGCCATCATTTCGGCTTTTATTGGATCGCAGCTCACCGATGTGCTGAACGAACTGGAGAAAAACTCTAAAATAAAAATAGACAAAGGCGACAATATGTATATGAAGCTGGGAATAAATAAAATCCCGGCGATACTTTTGGATAACACCGACAGGAACAGAACTTCTCCATTTGCTTTTACCGGAAATAAATTTGAACTCAGGGCGGTAGGTTCTTCAGCCAATACTGCCTCTTCAATGATTGTTCTCAATACCATCGTTGCCAATCAGTTGGTGGAGTTTAAGAAGGAATTGGACGCAAAAATTAAGAAAGGGGAAAAGAAGGAGGTAGCAATAATCAACATCCTGAGAGATTACATCAAAAAATCGAAAGCCATTCGTTTCGAAGGAAATGGTTATTCCGAGGAATGGGAAAAAGAAGCTGAAAAAAGAGGACTTTCTAATATAAAAAACACCGTTGAAGCCCTTGATGCCTTTTTGACTGAAAAATCCAAAGATGTTTTCATCAAGAATAATATTTTTAATGAAGTTGAACTTGAAGCGAGGATAGAGATTCAGTGGGAGAATTACAATAAGAGCATTCAAATAGAATCCCGCGTAATGGGCGATCTGGCGATGAACCATGTGATCCCAACGGCTATTCACTATCAAAATAAGCTGATTGCCAACGTGAAAGGATTGAAAGATATTGGATTGAATCCTGAAGATAGCGGCGTTATCGATACGATCAAAGATATATCAAGGCACATCAAGGTAATTAAAAACAGTGTCCATGACATGATTGAAGCCCGAAAAGTAGCAAACAAAATTGAAAATGCACGTGAAAGAGCACAAATGTATTGCTGCGATGTGAGGACTTATTTCGATACGATTCGTTACCACGTAGATAAACTGGAGTTGCTCGTGGATGATGAGGATTGGCCACTGGCAAAAAATCGGGAGTTGATGTTCCTGAGATAGGAAAGAGGCTGTCGAAGAAAAATAAAGGAGGCTGTTCTTGAATAAAGTGCAGTCTCTTTGTTTTATCAATGCAATGGCTCTAGCAGCCTGTAATACGCCTGGATTGTCTCCAGCGAAAATTGCGGCAATAATCCATACTGTTCCAACGGCAATTTCCTGCTTAATTTTATGAAACTCCTCGTCCTGACATACTGCTTCAAATCAGATTCAGAAATTGATTTTAATGGTATGTAGTTTGAATTTTGATACTGATAGTGCCAGGGGCTGCTGTTCACGCAGAAATAAGTGTCGTGCAGTTCACTTCCGGGAAGACGTGTAGCCAGGTTGTTCCTCAATTTATTCAAAATGGCTCCTTGGATATGCAAGGTGCATGAGAAAAAATTTCCCCACCAAAACATCGATCTAAAGGTAAAAACAGATTCTTTGGAGAAAAATCGCGGATAATCAAGAACCTGGTAGGGGAGTTCCAGGTAATTTTCTCCCCTTGAAATTTTACCGGACTGGACCAACAAATGTTCAGCCAATTCCAGCGGCTTGTTCTTCACAAAAGTATGGAGGTGCTGCTGGGTTTCAACCAGAAGGCGTTCAACTTTTTTGGTGATGATCCTCTTTGTCTTCAGAAATTTACTGTCAGCAATAAAAAGGAGTTCCTTTTCCGTAAATTCATGTTCCTTTTCCTCCAAACCCATCTCTAAATTAATTGCTAGTACTTAGAAAGCTTAATAGTCGTCAGGCCTTTGAATAATTTTGATGACCAATTCGTGCCGGTCCCCGTCTTCATCTTCAGTTTTGATGAGCACCATCGGATTATCCTGGTTCTGTCTGTCTTCGATATTTAAAATTTTATTTCCTGACAAATGCTTCTCAATATCATCCTTCAGTGCGGTTAGTGCGTTAGCGAATTCTACTTCTAACTGACTGGGATTATACGATTTCGTCTTCATAAATAGTAATTTAAAGGATTAAATAAATATGTTATAACCTGATAAGACTAGAGGCCCATGTAAAGCCACTTCCAAATGCAGCCAGGCATAGCAATGTATCTTTCTTAAGCTTACCCTCCTCCCAGGCTTCGCTCATGGCTATGGGAATAGAGGCTGCTGTGGTATTACCATAACGCATAATGTTGTTATAGACCTTGTCGTCGGTAAACTCCAGCTGTTCTTGAAGGTATTTGCTTATTCTCAAATTTGCCTGATGCGGAATCAGAAGATCAATGTCGTCCTTTGTAAGATTGTTTGCTGCCAATGCTTCTAACACCACTTCCTGAAAGCGTACTATGGCATGTTTGAATACCATGTTGCCATTCATATGCGCTCGTACGCCGTCTTCATCTATCATGTCTTTTGTAAGGCGGACTTTCCTGCTGCTACCCGGATCTTTAATGTATAGCTCTTCAGCAAACCGTCCGTCAGCATGCAAATGTGTAGACAATATTCCTGGAGAATCTTCTGCCTGAAGAATTACAGCCCCAGCGCCATCGCCAAAAATTACCGAGACCGCTCTTCCTCTATCACTTAAATCCATGGCAGAAGACTGGATTTCGGCACCCACTACCAATATGGTTTTGTACATCCCTGTCTTGATAAACTGATCCGCAACGGAAAGACCATAGATAAATCCCGAGCAGGCATTTCGTATGTCCAGCGCACCAATTCCCGGCAGATCCAGTTCGCGCTGAAGTAGTACTCCGGAACCGGGGAAAAAATAATCGGGGGTGATGGTAGCAAACACAATAAAATCGATGTCGTCTGTACGCAGGCTGGCCCGTTCCAATGCCATTCGGCTTGCCTGGGCAGCCATTCCTGCTACAGTATCCTTTTCCGGATCAAAAAATCGACGCTCTTTTATTCCTGTTCTCTCTGTAATCCAGGCATCGCTGGTATCCATTAGTTTGCTGAGGTCATTGTTGGTAACAACCCGCTCAGGAACATAATGGCCAATACCTTTAACTTTCGAATGTATCATCTGAATATAATTTTTTTAAATGGTCAGAACCTTGTCCCGGACTAGTTTCGAAATGGAATAGCTTAGAACCCGTAGAACCGAGGCAGAACACCTGAGCACTAATCACTCATTTTCGGTAAGTATGCTTCCACTTATGGCTATTTCATCAATTAATCTATTATTGGGACATTTACTGTAAAACATGTTCATTCCAAACCCGCAAACCTACTGTAAAGCTATAGCATTCCATAGCAAATCATAGATTCACTAAAAAAACGCGCTGCTTTTCACTTTTCAGGTACTAAAATAAGCAATGTATCTTCTCTTTTGTTTATTGTTTAACTAAATAATGTATAGTTTCCAAACTGGTCAGAGGGTGGGGCAGGCTGTGTTAGTTCTGGTTTGTTTAGATCAGGGTTGTTGATTAACGATGAAACTGTGAAGGAACTCATATTTTCCGTAGGGAATGGCGTAAGCATTTTAATATAGTCTTCATCTTCCAGTCCGTCTTTTAGCCAATTCTTTTCGTTTTGCTGCGAAATAATTACCGGCATCACACTGTTCATTTCGCTGGTAATTCTGTTGGCCGCTGTCGTAATGACAGAAAAGGTATGTACCGTGCCTTCTTCTTCGTCTTCGTATTCTTCCCAAAGCCCCGCAAACGCAAATATTTCGGGTTCATTTACAACGAACCGGTACGGTATTCTTCTTTTTTTTGTCACATTTTTCCAGTCGTAAAAACCATCTGCAGGCACCAGGCAACGGCGGGATTTCAAAGCCTTTAATGAAGACGTTTTTTCCAAAATTGTCTCGGCTTTGATATTAAACAGTTTTGAGGCTACTGATTTGTTTTTGGCAAAAGCTGGAACAACCCCCCAATAGAAGAAAGACAAGCCCTGGGGATGTTCGTTGGTAATAACCGGCAAAATTTGAGTGGGCGAGGCATTGTAAATCCTGGTGTAACCTTCGGGAACATCTATCTTAAATCTCGCTGCCAGTTTGTCCGCAGGAACGCCTATGCTATATCTACCGCACATAAATTATCGTCTTATATAATAAGGATTTTTTCAAATTTAGCATTTTCTTCGGATAAACCTGCTCCAAATCTAGCTTTATTACCAGCCGCATGCGATAACCTCAGACCGATTGCAATTTTTCTGCAAAAGCCAATGCCCTTTTCTCAGACCAGTATAAACCCTCTTCATTATATTCGGGAAAACCACAATGCCCTCCTTCGGCAGGGGTTTCCAACAATACAAATTCATGTGCACCGGCAAACTGTTCAGGGTAGCACTCCTCCGACAAAAAAGGATCATTTTTAGCGTTGACAATTAGGGTGGGAGCTTTTATGGACTCAAGGAAACGCAGTGCACTGGAATCTTTGTAATAGGTTATTGCGTCTTTAAAACCGTGTAGGGGTGCGGTATACAGATCGTCAAAATCTGTTAAGGTCTTAATTTGGCTAAAATGCTCCATGGTAAGGGCGTCCGGCATCATCATACTTTTGGCTCTTATTTTCCGTTTCAGGTGTCTCAAAAACCTGGAGCTATATAGAAAGTTGGATTTCCTGGATATTTTAGTGCAACTGCCGTGTAGGTCCAGCGGTACAGAGAAAGTTATCGCGCCCACAACCTCTTTCTGAAGGTCTTTGGATTTTTCGCCCATAAACTTCAGTGTTATATTACCACCCAAACTGAAGCCCACCAATAGAATTCGCTGATATCTATTTTTGGCCAGCGCATAATCAATTACAAAATCAAGGTCGGCGGTATCGCCACTATGGTAAAACCGTGCCAGTTGGTTCATTTCACCACTACAGCCCCTGAAATTCCAAGCAAGAACATCCCATTGCCTGGACTCAAAAGCTCTGGCCATTCCCTTTACATATCCTCTTTGGCTGTCTCCTTCCAATCCATGACTTATAATAACAAGGCGCGATGCATCGTTCATCAGCCAGTCAAGGTCTAAAAAATCGCCATCTTCGGTCTCAATTCTTTCTCGTTTGTAGGACACGTCATTTATCTTCCTGAACACCGATGGAATTATTGTTTGCAAATGTCCGTTGTACAGCCAGTGCGGAGGTTTGTAAGGCGGAAAATCGGAACTTTTATTCATTTATTTAGTTAAAAGCACGTTGAAAAAAGGAGTATAGTATCTTAAATTTGCTCCAAATGCTCAAAAGTTTCATATATTTAGCTTCAAATATTATTACAAAGTTAGTTTATGCAGAATAAAATTAGATTTGTAGACACGAAAAGGTCTCCATTTTTTTCAACAGTTACCAAAAGAGTAAATGAATACTTTAAAGAAAACAATCTTTCCAAGCATGCCAATGGAGAAATGATCTTCAAAACCGTTTTCTTTCTTGGAGGCATTACTATTTTTTATGCGATGATTATTTCCGGTCAGTTCGGGCTCTGGACCATGCTGGCTTTATCTATCGGAATTGGTGCTTTTACTGCGTTTATTGGTTTTAATGTTTGTCATGATGCCATCCACGGCGCATACTCTTCTAAAAAATGGGTCAACAAAAGTCTTGGCTTAGTCTTCAATCTCGTTGGTGCCAATGCTTATGTGTGGAGCATCACCCATAATAAAATCCATCATACCTATACAAATATACCCGATCACGACGAAGATATAGATGTTGCTCCTGGCTTACTCAGGCTTTCTCCGTTGGAGAAATTCCGGCCATTTATGAAGTATCAGCATTTTTATGCTTTTTTTGTCTATGGCCTTGCTTCCTTATCCTGGGTCTTCAGAAAAGATTACAAAAAATTCTTTCAGAAGAAGATCGGTCAGTTCGACAATACCAATCATCCAAAGATTGAGTATTTTAACCTGTTTTTCTTCAAGGCTATCTATTACACCTTATTTATTGTTATCCCCCTGGTGGTGCTGGACATTACCTGGTGGCAATTTCTAATCGGTTTTTTTGCCCTGCATATGACAGAGGGCTTCGTTCTCGGCCTTGTTTTCCAGTTGGCACATGTGGTCGAAGGCACTGAGTTTCCCTTTCCAAACGAAGAAGGCAATATTGAAGAAGCCTGGGCGGTACATCAAATGCAAACTACAGCCAATTTTGCCCGCAAAAACCGCGTGGCCAATTTTCTATGCGGTGGTCTGAACTTCCAAATAGAACATCATTTGTTTCCGACCATTTGCCATACCCACTACACCAAGATCTCTGAAATTGTAAAAGCTACCGCGCTTGAGTGCGGCGTGCCTTATATTGAAAGCGAGACCTTTGTTGGTGCCTTGCAAAGCCACTACCACACCTTAAAAAAACTCGGAAAACCAACACCGGAAGTGGCTTTTTCCGGCACCTAATCATTGAGCCGGTATGCTAACTTCCAACAGGTTTCAACCTGAATGACAGACGCGACTGAAGTTTCAAAACAACTGAGCAGGCAAGCACTACCTACCAGATGCTATCCCTTTTTCAGGGGATAGTATCTTTAGTCTTCACCAATGTCTTCAACACCTCCTGTCATCCAGTAGGGAACTTGTTTGAAATTACTGCAAAGGCTAAATATTCCAGGCAACCTGTTTGAAGCTGCAAGACAAGAAGTATGGTTTGCTTTCACCGGGGGCGGCAGTTGCTTTAGCTTTAGTAGGCTTTAGTTTACGACACTGCTAGCTTCCAACAAGTTTCCACCTGAATGACAAACACAATTTAACTGTCATTCCGTTGGCCAGCGTTGACTACTTTTACCAGCGATAACATCCCTGTTTTACATCATTGCAGTAGTAACTTATGACTTTCTACCTAAATGAAAGGAAGAGGGATGTCATCGCGTTTGTGTATTCCGAGCAGCCCGTTTTGAAGCTGTGAGACAAGAAGTATGGTTTGCTTTCACCGGCGCCGGCATTGCTTTGGCTTTATTAGGTTTAGGTTACGACACTGCTAAATCAAACAAGTTTCTCCGAAATCCTTCGGAGCAGGCTACC
>CAZWQB010000032.1:0-4745 GCA_964636035.1 uncultured Roseivirgaceae bacterium | reverse complement strand
GGTATGAAAATAGCTGCCCGGATGGTTCTCCTGATCTTTTTAGGAATCACTTCTAATTTATCATTTGCGCAATATCCTGCATTCGATCAGGAGCCAGCCTACCAAAAGTGGTCACAGATAAATACACCTCGTGTGAGGGTGATCTATCCTGAGGGAATCGATTCCCTTGCGATCGGGCTTGTGAAGCAAATGGACCTGCAATATTCGAAAGTATCCGGCTCTCTGAGCTCATATCCGAAAAAAATATCCATCGTTCTGCGCTCAAAGACTTCTATTCCAAATGGTTTCGTTACATTGGCGCCACGCCGTTCCGAGCTTTTCACAATGCCTCCTCAAGATTATAACTTTGTAGGAACCAACGAGTGGTTGGAGCTCCTCGCGGTGCATGAATACCGGCATGTGGTCCAATTTGAAAAATCAAACACAGGCTTCAACAAGCTACTCTCTGCACTCTTCGGCCAGGAAGCATTGGCGGGCATGTCATTTATAGCAGTGCCTCAGTGGTTTTGGGAGGGCGATGCGGTAGTTACAGAAACAGCACTGACCCAATCCGGCCGGGGCAGAATTCCCGAATTCAACATGGCGTTCAGAGCAAATCTGCTGGAAAGAGGTCCGTTTAGTTATAGCAAACAATACCTCAGGTCGTTTAAGGATTTTGTTCCGGATCATTATGTTACCGGATATTACATGGTGGCAAACCTGCGACGGAAGTATGATTCCAACCCCTGGGATGCTATTGTTCATGATGCATTTTCCAGACCGTATCGGCCGTTTGCATTTTCACGCTCCATTAAGAAACAAACAGGAAAGAATGTACGAGCTACCTATGAGTCGATGACTTCGGAAATGGATAGCCTGTGGAGCCAGGCTTTTCAAGCGCGCCAGATTACGAAAACCGATCATTTAACCGATCCCGAACGAGGCACTTATACAAATTTCTTATATCCTCAGGTGCTGCCAAACGGCGATGTGCTGGCTTTGAAGGAAGGCTTGGGTGATGCCCTGCAACTGGTGAGAATTAAGCCTGGTGGAACGCATAAAACCGAGGTTGTTACGGGTTTATTAGCAAATTCGGGGATGTTGTCAGCAGCAGACGATAGGGTGGTCTGGGTTGAGTACAGACCAGATCCTCGTTGGGGCGCTCGTACGAGCAACATGGTTAAAATCTATGACCTCCGCACAAGAACACTGCGTACGGTGGTGAAAAAATCGAGGTACAGCGCCGCTGCATTATCTCCCGATGGAACAAAAATTGCAACTATAAAAACTACCGAAGCAAACCAATATATGCTCACAGTGCTGGATGCAGCATCCGGAGATGAGATAGTTCAATTTGAAAATCCGGATAATGAATTTTTTTCCATGCCCAGGTGGTCAGACGACGGCGCTACCATCCTGGCGATCCGGCAATCTGAAGCAGGTAAAAGCATTGTTGAAGCATCTTTAGAGAACCAAACCGTTCAAGAGTTATTTCCTCCATCCAACAACAACTATGGTCATCCGGTCCGGATTAAGCATTATGTCCTATACAACCTGGCGCGGAACGGAATAGACGAAGTCTTTGCATTTGATCTTAATTTGAATAGGCATTATCAAATCACTTCAAGCAAGTTTGGAGCATTTAACCCTTCAGGTAATACTGCCGGTGATACCATCTATTATAATGATTATCAAGTCAATGGAATGGAGATTGCCAAAATCCCATTGCAGCCAGAAACTTGGAAACCGGTGTCGCTTACTGATGCAGACAGTGCCGCTGATCATCTGATAAAACCAATAATTGAACAGGAAAATCAAATTGATGGAAGGGTCTTCGAGGCTCCGGAGAAGTTAGAAGTGGAGAGATATCACCCGGCGAAGAACCTGGTGAATATTCATAGTTGGGGTGTTTTGCTGACGGAAAGTGATAATTTTATTGCGCTCGGGCTAAGATCCAGAGATATTTTAAGTACCACCATTTTCTCAGCCGGTTATGCGCACAACCCGTTTGAAAATGCTGGTCATGTGTACGGCAGAATGAGTTATCAGGGATTCTTTCCCATCATTGACCTGGAGGCTAGGTCGGGAAACAGGCGTGTGGAGGAAAGGTTCAGGCAGGATGGCACTATCACGGAACAAAAGATTGAATGGAACGAGACCCATGCTTCCCTTGGATTGAGGGTGCCGCTAAATCTCACCAGGTCTAAGTATTTTAAAAGCTTAACCTTCGGGTCTAACTATGAGTATACGCACGTTGACAACTATAATTTTAACCTCAGAAAAGTAGATCAACAAGCCAACGGTAGCTTGCATTCTTTTCAGTATGCAGTTCAGTTTTCGAGAATGTTGAGGACGAGTAAAAGAGATATTCACAGCCGCTGGGGACAATATATAGATGTAAGATACAAACACACCCCGCTGAGGGGAGATTACGAGGGGGAGATCTTTCACGCACAAACAATATTATATAATCCCGGTCTGTTTAAGCACCACGCTTTTTATCTAAAAGGAAGTTTTCAAAAGCAGGATGTTTCAGACAATTATCGTTTCGGGAGCAGCATGATTTATCCTCGAGGCCACAGCTATTTGTCTTTGGAAAACATGTACGTCGCTTCGGCCAATTATTCGCTGCCATTGTTTTATCCTGACTGGACTTTGGGTCCCTTCTTTTATTTCCAACGAATAAAAGGAAATGCCTTCTATGACGTGGGGTGGGGAAGCAATCCTGACTTTCGTGAACCCCGGATCTTTGAGTCACTGGGTGTAGAATTGTCGGTTGATTTTAATTTCATGAGGTTTCTGCCCTTGCTAAATTTGGGAATTCGCTACACATACCTGCCACAGGAAAGGGCTTTCGAAACACAGTTGGTAATCGGATCGCTGAGATTTTAGGGCCAAATCTTCCGTTATTTCGCTCAGTTTCCAAGCTTTCTTTTTTCCTCCGTTTTCAGACTTCCAACTTCAAATTTCTTTTATATATACCGTCTGGCATCTACTGTCTCTGTCTGTCGTCTTCTGACTTTCCTCTACAACTTGTAAGAATTCGTACAATATCGCCGACTTTTGTAAAAATCGTCAGGTAAAAACGATTTTGCATGTTAAATGCTACATCCTACGGGAGGGCGATTCTCTACTCCATGGTTACCAAAAAGCGTCTGTGTTCTTCGTAAGGCAAAGTTTTTATGCTGATAATCAGGGGGAATAATTTTTTCGACTTTTGGAGCCTCTTTTTTTTCTGTGTGTTTAAACACATATTCTTACATAGCTTAGAAATTCCCGTAATTGGCGGAATCTCAGTTGAACATTGAAGCTACATTTAGGAACTACTTTATACAACCGGCGTTTTTTAACCTTTCAGCGAATACCTGCTTTTTAGCCTTTATTTTGCCTGCCTGGAAGAATATAAGTGGTTTTAACAATTTTAAAACCGTAAACCTGGTAAACATGGAAAGATCAACTGATCAAAACGCTTTCGTTAATTCGAAATTGGTAGATGAAAATGCTACCCAGTTCCAAAGAGAACAATCTGAAAGACTTGCAGCACTCAGAGACCCAATTGGAACAAACCTGCTAAATGCAGCCATCAACGAATTTCTTTTTCTGAACGAAAACATGTCTTCGAATGAAGCAGAAAATTATCTAAAAACGTCGACTGTAGTCCACAAGCTATTGGATGCGATTCTTACAGCAGAAGAAAACAGCACAAAAGAAGATATTGTATTCCGGCTTCAGGAAGTAAGGGAAATCCATCGGCAATCGCCCTTCTTTGTAAGAACCCAGGATTGGCCACGGGGTTATGCAGGCGATTTCGAAACCATCGAATACATTATTAATGGAGAGAATAAATCTGCGCCCTATTCAATGGGATATTATCTTGAATCTATCATTCTGAACAGCCCCATTGTGCAACAGCATCGGAACAAGGTGAGTCATCAGGCCCAACTGATCCTGAATAAAGCGCTTGATCTAGACAGCGCTAAAGTGCTATCGATCGGATGCGGCGGTTCAGCTGATCTTCGGCAAATTCAAAAGGTACTTAAACGAACAGATGTTCAAGTTACCTTGTTTGATATGGACGAAGGAGCCCTGGCATGCTCTGCGGAGAAGCTCGAGCCGATAAAAGATAAATGCAATCTCATTCAGGGGAATCTCCTCCGATTGGTAAAAAAGATTGATGAAAAATTTGATTTGATAGTGATAGGTGGGGTTTTTGATTATCTTACAGACAAAACCATCGTCTCAGTTTTAAAGAAAATATACAATGAAAACCTGGCTGATGGTGGAGAGATATTTTTTACCAACATTGCGAAGGGAAATCCTTACAGATTATGGATGGAATATTGCTTTAATTGGGAACTCATTGAAAGAACGAGCGAAGGATTACAAAGGATTTACAATGAATCTGATCTTGAAAACAGCGAACTATCAATAGTAAAAGAAGAAACAGGATTGACTTATTTGGCTAAGATTAGCCATAAATATAAGTATCCTTTATATGGTTAAACTATTTTTAAACACACACTTTTATGGTAATTGTAGATGAAAAACACCTATTTTTAGAGTACAATGAAGAGTTACAGTGCATCATTCAGGTTTGGAAAGGATTTTTCAGTTCTGAGTTATTCCGAGAGGGATGCAATAAGACAAATGAACTTTTCGTGAAGCAAAAGCCGGTAGCTAAGTTTTTAGTTGACATAAGCGAATCTTCAGTAATCAAAAAAGAGGATACGGAATGGGCGGCAGTAAATGCCATTCCAACAGCAATA
>CAZWQB010000031.1:0-21490 GCA_964636035.1 uncultured Roseivirgaceae bacterium | reverse complement strand
GCAAACCTGGGAACGATGCTTGCAGGTAGGGTGGCAGGTTTAACCGGGGTGCAACGCGATGGTATCCCCGGCTTCGATGGTGCTGATCTGTGGATCAGGGGCATATCCACGTTCGGAAATTCTGGCCCTTTAATCCTGGTAGATGGAGTGGAGCGATCTTTAGACAATATCGACCCGCGCGATATCGCTTCGTTTACTATTTTAAAAGATGCCTCGGCCACGGCGGTATATGGTATACGCGGTGCCAATGGTGTAATCATTATCGAGACCAGAAAAGGGGTAGTTGGAAAGCCACAGGTATCACTTGATTATTTTGAAGGAATCACCTACTTCACCAAGATTCCGAAGCTCGCGGATGGTATCACCTATATGGAGTTGGCAAACGAAGCGCTGACGACAAGAGGTAAAGAGCCAAAATATAGTCAGGACTATATCGACAAGACTGCCTCAGGTGAGAATCCTTTGCTTTATCCTAATGTAGACTGGCTCGATGAAGTATTTAAGGATTTTGGCCGAAACAGGCGCGCGAATTTGAATGTGGTGGGGGGTTCTGAAAATGTAAGGTACTACACATCTCTCGGCTACTATGATGAAACAGGGCTGTTCGTGACCGACGGTCTTGAAAGTTATAATTCCAGTACCCGCTTTAAGAGGTACAATTTTACCGCCAACCTGACGCTCGATATCACCAAAACTACCAACGTAAATATTGGGGTCCAGGGATATCTTTCAGAGGGCAACTATCCGGCAACTCCGGGTACAAATGATGGAATTGCGGGCAGCATTTTTTCCGCGGCCATGGAGGCACCTCCCGTAGAGTATCCTGTAATCTACCCCGGCGGCTATGTGCCGGGCAAGAGCGCCAATGGCGGTTTGCGTAACCCTTATGCTGAAGTTGCCAAAAGAGGTTACAGAACACTCACCAGGAATAACCTGAATACCAATTTGAACATCAACCAAAAACTAAATTTTGTAACAGAAGGATTGTCTGCTTCAGGTTTGTTCGCTTTTGATGCTTTTAATGAGCAAAATGTAAACCGCGGAAAAAGGGAAAGCACCTATTTCGTGGATCAGAATTTTCCATATACGGACAATGGAGAGCTTCTGCTGAATGAAACTTTTACCGGACAAAATTTCCTTGGCTATGGCAGAAGTAATGGTGGTAACCGAAGGTTTTACATGCAGGTGGCTTTGAATTACGACCGCGCATTTGGCAGACATGCCGTAGCTGGTCTCTTACTGGCCAACAGAGACGATTATTCCGACGCATTTGCCGGTAACTTTACGGATGCCATTCCATACAGAAATCAAGGCTTTGCAGGCCGTATTACCTACGGTTTTGACGACCGCTATTTTCTGGAAGTAAATGCCGGTTACAATGGCTCCGAAAATTTTGATCCGGACGATCGCTATGGCTTCTTTCCATCTGTGGCTGTGGGTTGGGTGGCGTCTAATGAAAAATTTTTTGCACCACTGCGCGGCGTGTTTGATTACTTCAAAATCAGGTATTCTGATGGCCTGGTGGGTGCTGAGTCCGGGGCCGGGCGCTTCTCTTACCTCAGCCGTGTAGAGCAGAGAGACGGGGGCGCTGGTTTTGACTTTGGGGAAAATCGTCAGTACACCTGGGGCATCGTCGAGACCTTTTATGGCGTAGATGTCACCTGGGTAGAAGCCCGGAAACAGGATCTGGGCCTTGAGTTTATCACCCTGAATAACGACCTGAGCGTGATCGTTGACATTTTTAAAGAACGTACAGAAGGTGCTTTCCTAAACAGGGGCGATATCCCCAATTACATTGGTCTGAATTCCGACCCCTACGGAAATCTCGGAGTTGTGGAAAACAAAGGTTTCGACGGCACGGTCACCTATACGCCCACATTCAATGAACTACGCCTTGATTTTAGAGGCACCTTTTCTTATAACAAGAACGAAATTATCGAAAATGGGCAGCCCTTACAGCCATACCCCTGGCTCAATCGGCAGGGTACAGGCCTTTTGGCAAATTTTGGCTATGTAGCTGAGCGGCTTTTTACCCTGGAAGATGATGTAGATGGTGATGGCTTTATAACGCCCGAAGACGGCCCGGAGTACCCTGAGCAATTTGGGCAAATACAGCCGGGCGATATCAAATACAAAGATCTGACCGGAGATGGTAAAATCGATGCTTTCGACAAGCAGGTGATAGGCGACGGCGATGTGCCTGCGCTCACGTACGGGTTCGGAATTACCGCACAGTACAAAGGCTTTGATCTGAGCTTGTTTTTCCAGGGCCAAAGCTATTCAGATCGTTTTATAGGAGGCTTTGGAATTCACCCATTTGTAGGGGGTGGTGGTGAGGGCAACGTTTACGCTGCTGCTACCGACCGCTGGACGCCTGATAACAATAATCCCTACGCCACTTTTCCCAGATTGTCCTTCGGGGCTTCTGAAGTTGGTCAAACCAACAATACGCAGGAAAGTACATGGTGGCTAAGAGACATTGACTTTTTTCGCCTGAAGTCCGCTGAAATTGGCTATACAATTCCTTCACGTTTGACCGACCGCATTAAGTTATTGAATGCACGGTTTTATCTCAGGGCTACCAACTTGTTTACCATTAGCAAATTCGATCTGTGGGATCCGGAGTTGAACACGCGAAATGGAAGTTCATATCCGAATATTTCAGTGGCCTCTGCCGGCGTAACGATCGACTTTTAGAAAGCCCGAAGCAGCAATTTCAAAAAAATTAATGTAATAATCAGATGAAGAAAATACTACTTATCATTAGCGGGTTCTTACTGCTATCGTGCAATGACGACTTTCTGGACCAGGTGCCCGATGACCGCCTTACATTTGCGGAAACCTTCTCTAAAAGAAGTACGGCAGAGCAATATTTAGCAAACGTGTATTCGCAGATCCCCAGTGAGATGGCGCAGCGGTACACTACCTCCAATAACTCCGGCCCCTGGACAGGCGGCTCCGACGAGGCTGAGTATGTCTGGTCATTTCACATGGGCAATTTTCTAAACCAGGCCAACTGGAATGCCACCACACAGGAGGTAAGCAATCTGTGGTCGAATTTTTACCGGGGCATCAGGTCTGCTTCCACATTTATTCAGAATATTGACCAGTGTTTGGATTGTTCTACTGCTATCAAAGAGCAGTACACTGCCGAAGCCCGCGTACTCAGAGCGTACTTTTACTACAACCTGATGCGAACCTGGGGGCCGGTTATTTTATTGGGAGAGGAGCCTATCCCACCTGATGCTGATTTGGATGCCATAGGCCTGCAGCGTAACAGCATAGAAGAGATAAGCGCATACATCGTCAGCGAGCTGGATATGGCTGCCGAAAAACTAGATGGTATCAACTTTAGAGGTAGCAACGCGGGGCGGATGAGCAGACCTTTTGCCATGGTCATCAAGGAAAAGACACTGCTATTTGCGGCCAGCCCACTATTTAATGGAAATACAGATCTTGCCCAATTGGTCAATGCAGAAGGGGAAAATCTTATTCCCCAGGCTTACAGTGAAGCAAAATGGAAGGCTGCTGCTGATGCGGCTAAAGCGTTTATTGATGAGTATGTTCCCACCACTTTTAAATTGTATAAGGAGTTTAATGCTGATGGCAGCTACAATCCCTATTTATCTACCAGAAATGTAATGACAAACGATTACAATGCTGAGATTATTTATGCGCTACCACAAGGCGACAACGCTTATCACTACGACGTAACTCCCTACCATCTGGGAGCTGCGAATGAGATACGAGCTGCCGGGGGTTTAAGCGCCACTCAGGAGATGGTGGACGCCTACTTTACCGCTAACGGCAGGTCTATAGATGATCCGCAATCGGGATATCGTGCATCTGGTTTTTCAGATTTTCAGGCACCTTATGATTTTACTGCCAGAAGCACCTACAATCCCTGGACCAATCGCGAGCCCCGTTTTTATGTAGGCATTACTTATAACCGCAGTTTGTGGTTCAACAGAAATTATGGAGATGTTATTACCACAACCTGGTACGGCGGAAACTCCGGCCGACAGGCGGGAACCAATGATTATCCGCCCACAGGATACATTGTGCGCAAAAATTTGCCCATTGTGCCCTGGTATAACAATGACCGCAGCATACCGGTGTTTCGTCTGGCCGAAATTTACCTGGATTATGCGGAAGCTTTGAATGAGTATGCTCCTGGAAGTGATGATATTCTAACCTATCTCAATCTGATAAGAGAAAGAGCGGGCATTCCGGAATATGGATCTGTCGAATTACCAGCACCTGCAGGACAGGATGAAATGAGAGAAGCGATTCGCAAAGAGCGCCGGGTGGAGTTGGCATTTGAAAGTGTTCGCTATTTTGATGCACGCCGCTGGAAAATAGCCCATGAAGTCTTTGATGGTCCGGCTCATGGGTTGGATATCAATGCGCGTGAAGAGGAGAACTTCTACAAGATAGTAGTTTTTGAAGAGCGTGTTTTCAGGCCTCAGGATTACCTCTGGCCCATTCCTCAGGATGAACTAAACGCGAACCCGGCACTTATCCAAAACCCGGGATGGTAGATGTTTAGCTTTCCATCCCAGAATAATTGTTCAGATATATCTATAGCACTATGAAAAGATATTTTATAAGATTGATTGCAGCAGTCATTACAACAGGTTTGGTTTTCTCATGTGAAACTGACGATCTTTCAGTGATTGAAGGGCTGCCCGATTCGGTGGTAAATAATGACCCACCCGGTTCCCCTCCACGGGGACTTACAGAAGCGGCTAACGGACACACGGAAGCTGTGACAAGACAGTATTTTGATGCAGACGCTGCAATATATTATGATCCGGAGGTGGACCGTGAAATTATATGGCCATTCAACTATTTTAGTGAAGCCTGGAATTATGTGAAAGAAACCTATGGCGGCTTTGGGAATGAGAACCTGCTTTATGTTATAGCTCACGGAGAAGAAACCGCACCTTTTACACGAACCATCTTTGACGAAGATGCTGCTGGCCGTTCTATCTTGGATATAGCCGTTACGGAATCTGAGCCATCTGCTGCAAAAAGGGATCAAATCGCGTTTTTAATGAGCACCATCGTGGAAAACTCTTCAAATCGCGTACACCTGTCGCCTGCTGCTGCAGTATGGCAGGACAAGTTCAGTGAAATTTTCACCTACGACCTGTACATGGGGATGGGTAGCGAACAGGACGCAGAACGGGTAGCAGGTGTTTACAACGAACGCAGCGCAAACTATCCTTCCGAAAATGTATTTTGGTTCAGAGATTGGTTTTTTCCTATTTATGACACTTATGGTGGCAGCATAACCCTCGCCAATTTCCTTAATATCTTGTCAAAGAACTATCCTATTGATGGCACCGCCTATGCGGGTGAGATGAATATGGGGCAAATGGTGCATTTTTTTAGTGGTGCTACCGGCGAAGATCTGCAACTACTGGCAGAGCAGGCTTTCGGGTGGAATGACGAGTGGGCTTTTCAATTGCTACAGGCGCGGGCGCAGTTTCCAAATTTAAGCTACCCATTTGAGCCCGCCTCGCAGATTGTTGATTTAACAGTAGATGCTACACTCAGTGTGAGCAAAGACAATGATAGTGGACCCGATGCCGGAGAGGGATCCTTGAAGCTTATCGACAATGACGAAACCACTAAATTTCTCGCCAGCGGTTTTCCCCAGGAGTTTTGGGTTCAGCAAAACTTCGATGCAGCCGTGGTGGCCAACAGATATACCATCACCTCTGGCAATGATGCGCCCGACCGTGATATGAAAAACTGGGAGTTGCTTGGCTCTAACGATGGCAGCAACTGGGAGGTGCTGGATACGCGCACAGATCAGCTTTTTGCAGATCGAATCTTTACCCGGGAGTTTAATTTTGACAACGACCAGGCTTATCAATTCTACAGAATCAACGTACTTGCCAATAATGGTAGCAGTCTTATCCAGATGGGAGAGTGGCGCATGTTGAGGCTGGAACTGCTTGATTTCGGCCCTACGGATTTTACCACAAACGCCACAATAACCGTTAGTCGTGAAAATAATGACGGCGCTGGCGGTGCCGAAGGCTCATTAAAAGTGATTGATGACAACATCGATACAAAATTCCTGGTAGGCGGTTTTCCGGAAGCTTTTTGGATGCAACAGAACTTCACGGATGGTGTAGTGGTTAATCAGTACACCTTCACTTCGGGAAATGATGCCGCGGAGCGCGACCCGGTGGATTGGACCTTATCAGGGTCTAACGATGAGCTAACCTGGGACCTCCTTGATACGCGCACAGAACAAAGTTTTCCGGACAGGAAGTACACCAGCAACTTTCACGTAAGCAACGATCAGGCTTATCGTTATTATAGGATAGAGATCACTAAAAATAATGGTAGCGATGCCATGCAGTTGAGCGAATGGCGGTTATTGGGAGGGAATAATTAATAAACAAACGGAGATTGGACTGTTTTTTTGTCCAAGAGCTTAGGCTATGGCATAATGAATGCGGTATCGGGGGTGTTCTATCATTTCGCGATACCGCTTTTTATTGCGTCGCCACTAGGTCAGCAACTCAAACACACCAGCAATTCCCTGTCCACCGCCCACACAGGCGGTTACCATGCCATACCTCTGTTCTCTTCTCTGCATTTCATGCAGCAGCTTGAGGGATAAAATGGCCGCAGTACATCCTAGCGGGTGGCCCAAAGCAACAGCGCCGCCATTCACATTGACCAGGTCGGGGTTCAGGCCTGCTTCCTGAATTACCGCCAGCGCCTGCGCAGCAAAGGCTTCGTTCAGTTCGATGAGTTGAATATCTGCCAGCGAAAGGCCTGCTTGTTTCAAGGCTTTTGGAATAGCCACACAGGGCCCCATGCCCATGTAAAGCGGATTAACGCCTCCTACAGCGCAGGAGGCAAGCCTGGCAAGCGGCTTGAGATTCAGTGATTTTACGAGTTCCTCACTTACCACAAGGTGAAACGCGGCCCCATCAGAAGTTTGTGAGGAATTTCCTGCAGTGACAGTTCCCTGCCGGTCAAACACCGGAGGAAGTTTCGCCAGCACCTCCATGCTGGTGTCCGCACGTACGCCTTCGTCCATTTTGACCGTGTACGATGTACTGACGCGTTCATCGTTAACCACGCTAACATTCGGAACTTCTACGGGTACAATTTCCTCGTTAAATTTTCCCTGCTGTATTGCCTTCGCAGCTTTGCGGTGCGAATGATAAGCAAATTCGTCGGCCGCCTGCCTGCTGATGTGGTGTTTTTTTGCCACAGCTTCCGCCGTTAACCCCATTCCAGTCATGTATTCCGGAGTTTTGCTGGCTACTTCGTAACTCGCTGTATATTTCCAGCCTGCACGAGGTATCAGACTCATGCTTTCCGCACCACCTGCTATAAAACAATGCCCAAAGCCGCCCCTGATCTTGCTTACGGCCATTGCAATGGCTTCCAGACCCGATGCGCAGTACCTGTTGATGGTGATGCCGGGAGTCTCTATTCCCAACGCACGAAGCGAAATTTGTCTTCCCAACTGCCCGGCCTGCTCTGCTTCAGGATAAGCGCAACCCACAATGACATCATCAACCATGGCCGAGTCGATTTCGGGCGTTTTCTCCATCAGGTGTTGGATGATGCGTACAGCAAGATCGTCTGATCTGAAATTCCTAAATCCACCCTTGTTCGATTTTCCTATCGCACTTCTATAGCCTTTGATGATGTATGCTTCCATGAGTTATGGGATATGTTTATATACTTCTTTTCTATTTTACCTTTGTATTCGGCAAACTAACATCCCGCATCTACCGTGTTCCTACTCCCAATTTTCAATTTTGCTAATGGAACGCACCTACGGAGCGTTTTTTGTAATTTTATATTTTGCTACAAACAGTTTACCCCTACGAGGTGCGAGTCTAGCTTGTGGCCAGTAGCTTTACCAAACCTTCGCATTTAAATCCTGCGGCGGTTCATCAAATGACCACTTTTAGTGACATTTCAGCAGTGTTGAAGCAGGTTTAGTAAAGCGATTAACTAAAAAACCTTGAAAACCATGAACCATGAGCCTTGAAACATGAAACTTTAAACTTTAAACTTTCTAATTCAATTCCTCAGCGGCTTACCCGTCTTTAGCATATGGTCTATCCTTTGCATGGTTTTCTTTTCTCCTGCCAGGCTCATAAATGCTTCCCGCTCTAATTTCAGCAGGTAGTTTTCTGAGACCTTTTGTGCGCCTGTCAGGTCGCCGCCGCACATGACCCAGGCAATTTTTTTAGCAATATGCGCATCATAATCCGACATGGAATTGCCCAATCTTTGGCTGTTGATCACCGAGTACAGGTAGCTCAATCCGGTGCGCCCTAATACGGTAATTTCCTGAGCCGTAGGTGCAATGTAGTTCTCGGAAAGTGAAAGCACACGTGTCTTGGCTTCACCGATGATCCTTTTTACGTTTGGTATTGCCATATCCTGCCCAGGTCTGAGATAGCCCAACGTAAGGGCGTGGAATCCCGATTTCGACACTTTTGCTGTGGCAATATTTGAGAAATATTTCATAAGCACGGGCAAATGCGTTTCTCCGTCCAAAAACTCAGCGGAAGCCCGCAAACTCATTTCTTTTGTGCCTCCAGCGCCGGGGATCAGTCCTACGCCAGATTCAACCAGACCTATGGCGGTTTCAGCCGCAGCAATTACTGCGTCACAGTGTAACGGGATTTCACATCCGCCCCCTAAGGCATATCCCTGGATGGCGGCAACCACAGGAACTTTTGAATATCTTAACCTGAGATTGACCTGCTGGAACTTTTTGCCTCGCTCATCCATCTTATTCCAGTTTCGTGCTATGATGTCCTCCCGCATGAGCTTCAGATTAGCGCCCACTGCAAAATTTTTGGCATTGTTGCCAATTACCAAACCCTTCCAGTGTCCATCTTCCGCAATTCTGATGGCTTCGAAAAGCCCGTCTAATATTCCGTTTCCGATGGCATTGTTCCTGCTGGTGAATTCTAAGCACAGCACTGCATCACCTATGTCATGTAGCGTGCACTCCTCATTTTTAAACACAGGGCGCTTTTCTCTCAGCGCATCCAGAATGATAAAAGCATCTGTTCCCGGAATAACTTTGTAACCCTGGCTGTCAATGTCATAAAAGGTGCGCCTCCCGTTTTCGGATTTATAGAAGCTGGTTTTTCCCTGGTCAGCCATCTCTTTGATCCAGGCCGCTGGCTTCAGGCCCAGATTTTCAATCATGGCAATGCCTTCCACAAGCCCGATGATATCCCAAAGCTGAAAAGGACCATTTTCCCATGCATAGCCTGCGCGCATCGCATCGTCAATACTATAAATATTGTCCGATATCTCCGGAATTCTCTCTGCGGTATAGGCAAAAAGCTTTGCAAAATATTCATGCAGAAATTTGCCGCCCTTATCCTTAGCTTGCACCATGGCCTTTAGTCGCTCCCGCAAATCCCGGATTTCCTTTTCCAGCTTCAGTACCGGAAGGTCAGCCGTCTGTGCCGGGCGGTAAGTCAGTGTGTTGAGGTCCAGCACGTCGAAGACCGTGTTGCCCTGGGCATCCCTTTCGGAGGATTTTTTATAAAATCCCTGGCCGCTCTTATTTCCCAGAAACTGGTTCTCGAGCAAAAAATCAAGAAATTTTGGCTTTGGCCTTGCTTTTTGTTGTTGCGCAAACGCATCATGAGGAAGGTTTTCAATCATTCCTGCTGCCGTCTTAGGGGTGACATCTACCCCGATAAGGTCTCTCAGCCTAAAAGATCCGGTCTTTGGCCTGCCAATGGCCGTGCCCGTAAGTGCATCTACTTCTTCTATGTTGAGATCATATTTTTCTGTGAGGTTGATAATTTCTTCTGCGGAAAAGAAACCTATCCTATTGGCGATAAATCCCGGTGTGTCTTTACACAAGACGGTTTCCTTGCCCAGCGTTTTGTCACCATATTGCATCAGAAAGTCAATCGTTTGCGGATCGGTTTCTGTGGAGGGAATTATTTCCAGCAGCCGCATTAACCTTACCGGATTGAAAAAGTGGGTGCCGCAAAAGTGTTTTCGAAAATCGGCTGATCGGCCTTGCGCCATCAAATGAATGGGAATTCCGGAAGTATTTGAGCTTATTAATGTGCCTGGAGTTCTGTAACTTTCTATGCTTTCAAAAAGCGATTGCTTTATCTCCAGTTGCTCAACAACCGCTTCAACGATCCAGTCGCAATCCCTTATCCTCTCCAGGTCGTCTTCAAAGTTTCCGGTTGTTATCCTTGCCGCAAAAGCATCGTCATAAAACGGATGATGACTTTTTGCTTTTACAGCTTTATGCAAGGCGGAGTCCGCGATAGCATTTCGTGCCCGCTTGTCATTTTTGTTGTCTTCTGATAGCCCGGGATTGAGCATGTCGAGAAGTAGTACATCACAGCCGATATTTGCGAAGTGTGCGGCAATGCCACTACCCATAGTTCCTGAACCTAATACTGCGACTTTTTTTATTCTACGCATCATTTTCGGTGTTCATCTATAGTTGTACAACAGCTAATTTGGAGTGAGCATCAAAAAACCCCTGTTAGCCTGCTCATTCCTGCCCGGGTTCCGGAAGATCTTTCAATTTTTTTTCGACCATGGCATGTAGCACCGGACTAAAAAAGATCAGGTTTTCCAAGAAACAGGTTATCCCGTAAAATTTGCTTAGGCTTATCTTTGAATTTTCAGCCATTTCCTCAATGAGTTGGTCTATTGCCTCTCGAAATTGATTGTTAAATCGTTCTTTATCCATCAGATGGGGTAGTGTCTCATAATTAACCAATTTAGCAACTTTAAAATTTCATTGCAGGAAAGACAGCATTTAATTTTTAAGGAAGTTTAATCGCTCGGGCTGCACGATGCTATCAAGATGCTATCAAATTGATACATTGATTTCTCAATTTGATAATAGATGAAAGCAAGTTATTTTATTTAATCGTGTGTGTGAAATGCAATTCGTTGTGGTTCAGGTGATTAACGATGGATCTTGGAGCAGATTATTTTTTGGCATACTTCATGTAATAAGAGTATCCGAACCTTAATGGTAAAGATTTTTGTAATACATGCCATTTTTTTAACTATTTATTTTTTTACAAGGCATTATTATTTTTTAGTATTTAAAGTTTCATGTTTAATTTAGGTTAAAGGCATCTCTGTAAAAGGGGATGCCTTTTTTTTTATTTGACGCTGGCGATAACTCTCGGCTGTTCGCTAGCGGATGCTCGCAATAGGCAACAACTTCAGAAAGTTTCGCCCGGTTAACGCAAGAAGCATCCTGCTATTCCTTATGCTTTTTAAACCTCTACAGTCTGCGGCCACGAAACCGGAAGTTTGATTTGGAGAAGCGGGGGTGGATCCTAAAACTTCCGATTTTAGCTTTTGTAAGCCTTGATAAAATCCATTGCGAGTGGTTTTTGAATCTACGCTGCTATTGGAGGCAAAACTTCGGAAGTTGGGCAGGGAGACCTTAATCTGATGTGCTGATTTGGTGATTGGATAATGTGTGGATGAAGGAGGTGCGGGTTTGCCGATATTTATTTAATGCTGGCGATGACTCTCGGTGGGTTCGCTGTATGCGACAGGGGGATTCCTGATAAGTCTCCTTGGGGAGCCTTTCAGGAATGACGGCCTGGTTTTTATGAAAAAATTCCGCTAATCATTCCCACAGGTTTTTATATGAACTTAAAAAAAATTTATTTTGCATAATGAGAATGATTTTGGAGTAAATTTAAGCTTCTAAACAAAGGTTAGGGAATTTAAAGTCGAAGAATATGTCAGGTCATAGCAAATGGTCAACGATTAAGAGAAAAAAAGGCGCATTGGATGCCAAACGTGGAAAGATTTTCACTAAGATCATAAAGGAAATTACCATAGCCGCCAAAGAGGGTGGAGGAGACCCGGCGGGAAACCCGCGACTACGATTGGCAATCGCAAACGCCAAGGGTGCAAACATGCCCAAAGACAATATTGAAAGAGCGATTAAAAAGGGATCGGGAGCGGATGCTACGGTTTATTTAGAGACAACCTATGAAGGCTATGCCTCGCATGGGGTTGCGGTTTATATTGAATGTACCACCGATAATATTAACAGAACTGTGGCTGATATCAGGGCTGCCTTTAATAAATATGGTGGCAACCTCGGCACCAATGGCTCTCTGGAGTTTATTTTTGACAGAAAGGGTGTGTTTAATATTGTAGCACCCGAAGGGATAGATGAGGACGATTTTACACTTGAGCTGATTGATGCAGGAGCGGAAGACGTGGAATTTGAAGATGATTATATCCATGTTACCTGCGCTTTGGAGGATTTTGGTAAACTTCAGAAAAAGCTGGAGGATATGGAGATAGAATCGGAATCAGCCCAGCTACAAAGAATCCCGAATACCCTGGCTAAATTGGATGATGAAGCTTTTGTGAAAGTAATGAAGTTGATTGATGTGCTGGAGGATAATGATGATGTTCAAAAAGTGTATCATAATATAGACATTACGGAAGAGCAATACGAGCTCATGTAATGGTATTTCAAATAGTTATATAAGGAGGAAAAAAGCCTCCTTTTTTATTGAATGTTGAGCGAGCTGCTGCAACCCAATTGTTTCTTTGGTACTAGCGCTGTTCCCTGGTAACCCTATAATTAATGGTAAACTCTGACGTAAAAATAATATTCAGCACCAACAACTATCAATATCTGAAAAAGAAGGTGGTAGCAGAAGGGGCCTTTGAACCCGGTGAGGTGGAAATTAAATTTTTTCCTGACGGTGAGCGGTATCAGAGGATTATGTCTGAGGTGAGGGGAAGGCATGTGGTGGTGATAGGTGGTACCATATCGGACAGTGATACGCTGGAGTTGTATGACTTGTCCTTTGCATTGGCCATGAACGGCGCCAGGTCGCTGACGGTGGTGATCCCATATTTTGGGTATTCTACGATGGAAAGAGCGGTAAAGCCGGGAGAAGTTGTGACAGCAAAAATAAGGGCACGTTTATTTTCTACCCTCCCCAGAACCAGCCAGGGAAATACCTTTATATTGATGGACTTGCACACGGAAGGCCTTCCGCATTATTTCGAAGAGGCGGTGTTGCCCATTCATCTATATTGCAAACCGGTAATTATAGACATTTGTCGCGGTTTAAAGCTACCGGATTATTTACTGGCCTGTACAGATGCAGGCAGGGCCAAATGGGTGGAATCTCTTGCGAATGATTTGGGGGTAAAAGCAGCATTTGTGTTCAAGAAGCGCATATCGGGAGAACAAACCGAAGTTACTGCAGTGAGTGCCGATGTAGATGGAAAAGACGTGATTATTTATGATGACATGATCCGCACGGGTGGATCATTGATCAATGCGGCCGCTTCTTACCGGGAAGCTGGTGCCGGTAAAATTTTCGCTGTTACCACGCACGGTATATTTTCTAAAGATGGCATTGAAAAGATAAAAAGCTCAGGCCTTTTTGAGCAGGTAATTTGTACGGATACGCATCCGGTTACAACAACCCTGGAGAATGATTTTTTAAAAGTCGTCAGCATCGGTGGCTTACTGGCGGCAAAACTAAACAATATTTAAATGGCATATACCTATGAATACCCGCGACCTTCGGTTACGGTGGATGGGTTGATTTTTCGAATAGTAGCAAAACAGCTTGAGGTTTTATTGATAAAGCGAAAGAAAGATCCCTACAAAGATCAGTGGGCTTTGCCGGGTGGGTTTATGGAGATGGATGAAACCCCGGAAGAAGGCGTAGTGCGTGAAGTGCAGGAAGAAACCGGTCTAAAACTTTCCGCAGTGATGCAGTTGGGTGCCTATGGCGCTGTGCACCGCGACCCCAGGGGAAGAACGGTAAGTATTGCTTACATTGCTTTTGTAAATGACACTGAAGAAGCAAAAGCGGCTGACGATGCGGCGGCAGTAGAATGGGTGGCTTTAAATACCCTCGACAAAAAGCGTCTTGCTTTCGATCATGCACTGATTTTTGAGGATGCTATTGCCTTGTTAAAGGGTCGGCCAATACAAGAAAAACTTGCAGAAGCCTTAAAGCTCGGTGAAGAAGTAATTGCGCTTACCATCAATAGTGTGAACGACTTATAATAAAGAACCATTGATTTTAGAAGTAGCAGTATTGCAGGTGGTAAAAGGGCAGGAAAAAGCTTTTGAGGAAGACTTTCTCCTAGCCGGAAGGTATATCAGTTCTGTTGACGGATATAGAAGCCACAGTTTAAGAAAATGTATAGAGCAGCCCGGAAAATACCTGCTGCTCGTAGATTGGGAAAATCTTGAGGATCATACAGTTGGTTTCCGGCAGTCACCGGACTATCAGGAATGGAAGTCACTGCTGCATAAGTACTACGATCCCTTTCCTTTGGTAGAGCATTATGAAACGGTGGTTGAAGTAAGACCGACGAAGTAAAAATCTAAAAAAGAATCACACATAATTTTTTAAAACCACCTCTTAATCTCCTCCTTGGGTGAAGGAGGAGAATTGATGGCATGTGTAATTCTTTTTTAAATTCTTCGGTGCTAGAATGGTAGCTCTCTCTTAACCGATTTTCGAAATCAGGTCGGCTGTTCTGTTGGAGTATCCGGCCTCATTATCGTACCAACCTACTACTTTTACGAGCGTACCGCTGGCTGAGGTTAATTCCGCATCCACAATACAGGAATGCGTATTTCCTACCAGGTCAATGGAAACAAGCGGCTCTTCCAGGTATTGCAAAATGCCCTTCATCGCGCCATCGGCAGCTTTTTTCATGGCTGCATTCACTTCTTCGGTAGTTACTTCTTTTTTAAGTACTACAGTGAGGTCCGTAAGCGATCCTGTTGGAATAGGCACCCTCATGGCGATGCCATCCAGTTTCCCTTTCAAGTGGGGGAGTACCAGGCCTACTGCTTTAGCGGCACCGGTAGAAGTGGGCACGATAGACAAAGCCGCGGCACGAGCCCTTCTTAAGTCTTTGTGCGGGGCGTCTTGTAAATTCTGGTCTGCGGTATAAGCGTGGACCGTAGTAATGTATCCTTTTTCTATCCCAAAGTTATCGTCCAGCACCTTGGCCATAGGAGCAAGGCAGTTGGTAGTACAGGAAGCGTTCGAAACAATTTTTTCATCGCCTTTCAGGATCTCCTCGTTTACGCCCAACACTACTGTGGGTATATTTCCTTTTGCAGGGGCAGAAATTACAACCTTTTTGGCACCTGCAGTAAGATGTCCACCCGCGCCTTCTTCATCCACAAACCTACCGGTAGATTCCAATACCACGTCGATTCCTAATTGTCCCCATGGCAGGTTCTTTGGATCGCGCTCTGCAGAAACGGTGATCTTTTTCCCGTTAACAATCAGACTGTCTTTTTCTGAACTCACTGTTCCATCAAACTTACCCTGTGCAGAGTCATATTTTAGCAAATGTGCCAGCGTGGCTGTATCGGTAAGGTCATTAATGGCTACCACTTCAATATTACTTTTTGTAAGTAAAGCCCTGAAGGTCAGCCTTCCTATTCTTCCAAATCCGTTAATAGCAACTTTTGTCATGATCTTCTTATTAATTGTTAAAGGTTTATTTGGCAACAGGCAAAATTACATTTCCCTGATTCTAAAAACAATTAAAAGGCTAATTGTTCTGAACTTGAGTTTTCGCCTGCTGGTGCAATTAAAAGCCTTTGTTCTGGTGCAGATTTGGACCCGAATACGTGGTGATGCTTATTTAGGGCGAGCTGAAAACGCGTTAAGAAAGACTTTGGACTTAAGTTTGTTTTCCCGCCGTCGTTTGTGTCCTCACAAACTACTCCTGTCGGGCTTTAAGTGTCGCTGAAAGTACTCAAGCGGCGGCTTTCACTAAGCGGATTGCTTTGGTTTAGGCGAAGAAGTTGTTGTTTTTTACCTTTGTTTCCTGCCGTTGTTATTCCCGTGGGGAAGCCAACTTAGTAGATGGCGTGCCCCTTATACTTGCTGATGCTTTTTAAAAGTGAAACGGCTGTCCAAATTTATCCGACAGCAAACTCTCGCTTCTCCAACGCACTGGATTTTCTGTATTTCACAATGGCAAGCAAAGACACCGCTGCCAAAAAAGCAACGATCCAGTAAACCCACGCCGGCACCGGTACCGGATCGCCCGCCGCATAGGAGTGAAGCCCTGACAAGTAATAGTTTACACCAAATGAGGTCATAATGATGGATGCGAAAGCCCATAAACTCGCCAGGTTATACACCAAAGGATTTTTTAATGCTGGTATCAGCCTCAAATGCATTACAAATGCATACACGATGATGGAGATCAGCGCCCAGGTTTCTTTAGGATCCCAGGCCCAATACCTGCCCCAGCTTTCATTGGCCCAGATTCCTCCCAGAAAAGTTCCGATGGTGAGGAGAAACAAGCCGATAGTAATGGCAGACTCGTTAACCACTTGCAATTCTTTGATGCTGAGCCACCATTCCCTGGTGGGATTATCAGGTTTAAAAATGATCAGAAACAAGCTCAGTAGAGCAATAACTGCTGCAAGTGCCAGTGGAGCATAGCTACTAACAATCACCGCCACGTGGATCTTGAGCCAATAAGAATGCAATACGGGCATTAAGTTGGTTATTTCAGGGTTCAGCCAGTCGAGGAAGCTGACAAAGAGAAGCGTCCCGGAAAACAGCAAGCCCAATGCAACTGTGAATTTTGACTTGGATGAAAACAGCAGCCCAAATAATAAAATACCCCAGGCAACAAATACCAGCATTTCAAAGCCATCACTCCAGGGAGGATGTTTGGCAATATACCATCTTAACAGGAGGTGAAAAGTAAAAGCAATTAAGCCAAGCCAGGCTGCGACCATTCCGATACGCCAGAAATTCCTAAGCCCTTTCCCCTGTCGGAACAAAAGGACAATATTGAGGACCAGCATCAACAATCCAACCACCCAAAAAAATCCAAAAAGTCGGTTTCCGAGGTTTATCTTGTTGTAAAAAAGTTCAGCTTTGATAAGGGAATCATCAGGATACACCGCTTCGCCTGCCTTTTGTTGAAAAAGTTGCATATAGCCCAGTGCCTCGTCAGCATCAGTCCAATCTCCCTCTATTATTCCTTTGTTGAGTCCCGCCAGATACAGGGAGCTTATATTCTTGACAAAAACCGCATCTTCTTCCTCAAATCCCTGTTGAAATTGCTGGCTGGTGAACCAGGTATTGTTTTCGTCTAGCTTGTTGGGAAAAAGTCTGAGGAAATCACCTGTTAAAAGCGCATAAAATATATTAAACCTTTCGTCTGTTTTTAACAGTTCATTATGGCCTTCATTTCTCTCAGAAGGCTTTAGTTGGTTTGCTTTCTCTACCAGATCATGGAGCAGATAGGAGCCATCTTCACCTAAAAAATCTCTGAAACTGAGCTTGTCGACCGGATCTTTTCCAAGGGCCTTAAAAGCGTTTAAAGATTTCTTTTTGTCGATTTTAATAATGGGCAGATTCGAATACAGACTGGGGTTCAACTGTACCGCCAAAAGGAATTGTTCTGACGTGAGCTCTATTTCCCCATCTTTCGTAGGGATTTCGATGTAGGTTTTGCCACTCAGTTTTCTGATAATTTCGTTGGCGAGCGTGTTCAATGGCTTCATTCTTCCATCCAGATCCTGTACAATGAGCTCTCCGTAGGCATTGGCCTTTTCTTCCGGAACAATGGTTTTATTGTCCGGAAGGGCCATTTGAGCGATTGTCAGACCTGGCATCATCAGCAGCGCCATTATTCCTGCTGCTTTTTTAAGCTTTCCGAGCTTTTTATTTAATATCCTGAACCTGCTCCCTTTTATAAAAAAGGTAAATATCATCCCCAAAGTAAGCAGAAAATAGCCCAGATAGGTGAGATAGGTTCCCGGACGATCCTGATTTATCGCCAACACCGTCCCTTTTTCATCGGTATCATACGACGATTGGTAAAAACGAAAGCCTTTATAGTCCAGGACGTTGTTCATAAAAATGCGATAGGGGAATTCTTTCTCACCGTCCTGTACCAACACCTCGCTCGCATAGCTGGAGGGGCTTTGGCTCCCGGGATAGCGTTCCAGTTCAAATGCTTTAAGGTGTACGCTGAAGGGGAGGGTTTCCTCTCTGGGGCCATAGGTATAGGAATAGTCCTGGTTGTTGTATACGAAAGTGTGCCAGGTGGGCTTTAGTTGTACCAGTTGAATGTAATTCTCTGTTAAGACAGTATTTTCCTGGTCCGAGATACGAACTTTTACAACATCCGGCAGATTTTCGGCCAGTGTTTCATCTTTCTCTGCTTCATAAGTAAGTGCGGCGTTTTCGTGAATCCCTTTCACCAAAAATGCGCCCTCATCCCATTGATAAAGAGATCTTTGTTGGAGCACCTGCGTCTCGCCTGCATGTAAAACGCCCATCTTTTGCGTACTCATTTCCATTACCTGAAGGTGCACCTCAGAAGAAACCATCCAGGCACTATCGTTTTTGTATATCTTGATTGGATTTTCAGCATCAGCATCAGTTCCAAGAGATGTATTTCCAATTTGCAGTGCTTCTCCTTTTCGAATCAAATAATCAATTCTTCCGGAGCCTGAGGTAACAGCAAAATCAAGATAGGTTTCTTTGCCGTCAATAAATTTTTTCACAGCCCCGGTGATGTAGTCCAAGAAAGTGACTTTAAAAGAAGGCTCGTTGAAGTCCGCATCGTAGGTTTCAGGTTCAAAGTTTTTGCTGATCAACTGAACCGGCTTTTCGAAGCGTAGCCCCGAATCCTCCGCATGTTGTAAGATCTGCAGGAATTTTGCGGTTGTATAAAAGGTGTTTTCCGATTTTCCTTCCCTTATCCTTACTATTCCTTCCGTGCTTAGATAGCGGGTGACTCCTGCACCAAGAATGATGATGACAAATGCAATATGAAACAGACCTATGGGCCAACGGGAACTATGGAACAATTTATATTGCCGGATGTGTGCCAAAAAATTGATGGCCATCCAGATCATGATCACTTCGAACCACCAAGCTTCATATACCAGGCCTCTTGCTACGGCAGTCCCGTGGTCGTTTTCAATAAAAGTAGCTACTCCCATTGCAGTAGCAAAGGCGATGAACAGGACTAATGTAGTTTTGGTGGAGAAGATAAATTTCAAAAATTGCATGTTTAGAGTAAAATTCCAATAAATTTATTTTTCATGGTGGGTCTGAAAATCAGCATGAGATAAGCCCAGTTTTGATTGTCTTTTAACACCCCATTGTTCTGGATATGCTCAAACGCATCGGACTTAAAAAATTGGCTATAACCTGCCTGGACGGACATTGCTTCGAACGCCTGATACCCCATACTTAAATCAATTTCCGCTCCCAGATGCTTTTTGCTTTTCTGGCTGGAAGGTTGTTGAATGGAAGCAGTAGCGAAAAACGCATGCGCATCTGCTTGAACAAAAAACTTTTTATTGAACGTGTGTCTGAATTTCAGATAGTAATCCTGAAGACCTACACTGTTCTCATGCGCTCCTCCCACGTAAAACAGATCCATGTAGCCATTGTGCAGATGGTTTGTTCCATAAAGCGGTGAGAAGGAATTGTTTTTATCTGTAATGCCGGCTTCTGTACCACTAAGCACTTCTGCTCCGGCAGCAAGGGTGACTTGCTTTCCTTTTTCAACGTCCAGGCGAATCAAGTGCGTTATTTGCAATCCCACATCATACGCATTTACCTTCCTGTTCAATTGATCTCTTCCCAATTGATGGTAATAAAACGCGGATAAGGTGGTATTTCCTATTGGGTATTTCAAGGTAGGAATACCAATTGTCTGACGGTTGGGCGTTTTCTTGTCAATAATGGCGCCAAGTGAATCTCTCCTTATGAACTGCCGCCCTTCGTTCCAAATTAAGAAGGATAGCTGAAGCTTATTGAATTTATTTTCATAGCGCAGCATCTGTGCAGTTTTATACTGATTGGGTATTGTATAATCTGTTCCCGACAGTGCTTGCCCGTCCTGGTTATAGCCACCGCCAAAATGGAGCTTCATGTCATCTTTCTCATATTTCGCAAGGGCAAAATCGTGTGCCCTGGCCTGCAGTGCCCAATCCAGATTGCCTAAAAACCTAAAGTTGTCATAGTTTAATTCCTGCCGCCCCAACTTTATTTTCCAGGACTGGCCAAGGCCTACCTCTGCCCAGGCTTCGTGTACGGAAAGATAGTCATCCGAAGCTTTAATCTGAGACGTATTTCCCCAGGTGCGGACGTCCTGAATACTCATGTAGAAGGTGAAATTATCCAGTCGATAACTGGCCTGCAACCGCGCTCGCTGGGCAATAAAAATGGCAGGGTCGGCGTCTTCCCCGATTAGCCGATTATAACCATTCCGCACCTCCGCCCGCTGAACAAGTTGTCCATCCAGATTAAACTGGGCAAAAGCAGGATTATAAGCTGCCACTAATAGCAGACAGCACTTAAAGAAAGTCGATATCTTCATAAGTGTGGTTATCTGCTACTCACCGGTTTGATCTCCATTTGCGATTCTCTTTCTTTCCCCTCTTTAAGCCACTTAGGGACAACCTGCTCCAAGAACTGAATCTTGTCAGCTTTTTCCTTTTCCAGATCCACTCCAATGTACGCCTGTAAGGCTTCTTTACTGTTTAAATCAGGCATCTCCACAGGTTGGTTGTGACCAAGGGACGCCAGAACGCGGGCCAGTTCCAGCCGGGCTTCCTGAATAATTGCTGAACCTGACGATACGATTCTGCTCGACTCCAATGGCGCGTGAAATCCGGCACCATGAGATGCTGCTACGTAATCCCAGCGCCATTGCGCATGCCTGATGCCTCTCAGTATATCTTTCATTTGTTCCTCCGTGGCTCCCAAAGCCCATGCTTTTTCTGCTTCGAGATGTGCCATGGCTATGTGCCTCTGTAGTTGAGTAGTACCTTCTTTAACTTTTCCCTGACGCTCGTACACATCCGTTACAAGGTCGGATATTTTTTCCCGATGGCACACAAAACAGGAATTTTCAACATTGTTGAGTGGCGAACCGATGTGGTGGTCTGTAAATTTTTGTCCCCCTTCTGTTTTGTAGGGCATGTGACAATCGGCGCAGGAGACACCCCGTTTTGCGTGCACGCCCTGCGAATAGATTTCGTGGTCGGGGTGTTGGGCTTTGAGCATCCTGGCTTTGCTCAGCGGATGCACCCAATCAGCAAAGTCTATCGAATCATAATACGCTTCCATGGCGTCCACACCCATCCCGTTTTTCCAGGGGAAGGTTACATATTGTGCATTTTCTTTTCCGGGGATGGTCTTGTCGAAATAGTACTCTACGTGACATTGCGCACAGACCAGTGACCTCATTTCCTGGTGGGAGGCATCATTGATGTCTTTACCCATTGCTTCAAAAGCTTCTATAAGGGCAGGTCTGGTAATGGTCAGGTTCATGGTCTCCGGATTGTGGCAATCCGCACAGCCGATAGGATTTATCACCTGGCTACCCAGATCTGAAAGCTTCTGGCTATAGAATTCTGTAACACCAATTTCGCTCATCAGTCGAGGTACATCCGGGC
>CAZWQB010000030.1:0-21956 GCA_964636035.1 uncultured Roseivirgaceae bacterium | reverse complement strand
GGGTATTTGTTTTGACTGATTACATAATCTGCTACTCTTCTTCTTGCTTCCTTCAAATTTGCAGGCTCTATTTTTGTATATCGTTTCAGCCCCATCAACATCATCCTCAACTCATCGCCCTCGGCAAAGGCATAGATGGCCTCTTTAGCTGCCGCAGTGGCGATGTTCAGTGCATGATGTAAATAAATGCGCGTCATATCAATTTGATGGGCACATGCTTCTTCACCTCTTAAGGAAACTAATTTCTCTGTGCGCAGTAAAACAGATTCGGCTACGTAACCCTCTATCATCATGTCTGCGAGATTCATCAAAACCTCTTGTTCATCTTTTAGGTTTTGCATCAATTTTTGAACAGCGGAGCCGGCTACCATCAAGCCTGCCTTTTTCAAATTTTGGAGCACTTTCTTTTCCGCAGCAAAAAAACTGTCATCGGAATCACTACCGAAATCTGGGATTGAGGTTAATTCTTTTGCAACCGCCATCGCAGGTCCCATCAAATCTATGCTTCCCTTCATGGCACGTTTTAGCAGCATATCAATGCTCAACATGCGGTTAATCTCATTGGTGCCTTCGAAAATTCTGTTGATTCTGGCATCCCGATAGGCTTTTTCTACCGGCGACTCAGCGCTGAAACCCATACCGCCATAGATCTGCACCGCCTCGTCCACCACATAATCTAATACCTCAGAACCATGCACTTTTAAAATCGCACATTCTATAGCAAATTCTTCAACGGATTTGAGCTTTGCCTCTGCTACGTCCATGCCTTGTGCGCTTAATGCTTCAAAAGCGTCATCAATATTTTGACCGGCCCTGTAATGGGCAGATTCCGTAGCATAAACCCTTGTTACCATTTCTGCAATTTTATGCTTTATAGCACCGAAATTTGCGATAGCGGTTCCAAATTGCTTTCTCTCATTTGCATAATTCACGCTATGGTCGATGGCGGCTTTAGATCCTCCAAAAGCAGCAGCACCTAGCTTGATTCTACCAATGTTAAGGATATTAACAGCGATTTTAAACCCGTTCTGCCTTTCTGACAAGAGGTTCTCCACCGGCACTTTGCAATCGTTGAAGAATATCTGGCGGGTGGATGAACCCTTGATGCCCATCTTTTTTTCTTCCTCATTCATGGTAATGCCACCAAACGATCGTTCTACAATAAATGCAGAAAGGTTTTTATCATCTTCAATTTTAGCAAAAACAATATAAACGTCAGCGAAACCACCATTGGTTATCCACATTTTCTGCCCGGTAAGCTCGTAGTATTTACCGTCAGCAGACAGCGTGGCCTTCGTTTTTCCGGAATTGGCATCAGATCCTGAATCCGGCTCTGTTAAACAATAAGCTGCTTTCCACTCACCAGTCGCCAATTTCGGCAGATATTTTTGCTTCTGCTCATCATTTCCATAGTACAAAATCGGCAGCGTGCCAATTCCTGTGTGAGCAGAAAGGGCAACTGCAAATGAATGACCCGCACCAATTTTCTCTGCCACCAACATGGAAGTATTAAAATCCATTCCAAATCCTCCATAAGCTTCTGGTACTGATGTACCCAACAAGCCAAGTTCGCCCGCCTTATCCATTAACTGGGGCATTAATTCAGGCTTAGCCATTGAATCGATTTCATCGAGACGTGGCAAAATTTCCTGCTCCAAAAAATCCTCACAAGTCTGGGCGATCATCTTTTGTTCCTCAGACCATTCCTCAGGAATGAAGACATCCTTTGCTTCTGTTTCCTGAATCAAAAACGAACCTCCTTTAATCATCTTTCTTTTATCTGTTAATTCCATATTAATTTGATTTTGGTTGTAAGCAAAGGTCTGTATGGGCCGACCGGAAAATCAAAGTAGCTTCAACCCGTTCAATTTATTATTAAACTATTGCGCAAGAACAACCATTGTTCAGGAGCAAATTATCTGCCTAAAAAAAATTAGTTAAGCATTTCATAAATACCCGCTACTCCCTGGCCTCCACCTACACATGCGGTTACCATTCCGTATTTTTGGTTTCTTCTGCGCAATTCATTGAAAAGCTGAACAGAAAGTTTCGCGCCTGAACAACCCAGCGGATGGCCCAGGGCAATGGCGCCACCGTTTACATTTACCTTGTTCATATCCATATCCAGTTCTCGGATTACCGCCAGTGACTGTGCTGCAAAGGCTTCGTTGAGCTCAATCAAATCAATGTCTTCCAGTTTTAAACCCGCTGCTTTTAAAGCCAGCGGCACCGCTTCTACCGGCCCGATGCCCATGTACTTCGGATCAACGCCGGCTGCCTTGTAGCTCAACATTCTCGCGATGGGCTTAAGGTTGTGCTCTACCATCATCTTTTCCGACATCAACATCACAAAAGCTGCACCGTCAGATGTCTGCGAGGAATTACCTGCTGTTACATTTCCCTTATTTGTAAACACAGGTTTTAAGGAAGCCAGTATCTCCAACGAAGTGTCGGCTCTGGGTCCTTCATCCGTATCTACCACATAATCTCTTGTTTTCTTTTTGCCGGAAGCGTCTACATAGGTTTCATTTACGGTTACAGGAACGATTTCATCCTTAAACTTCCCTTCTTTAATGGCTTTAATTGCCTTTTGATGCGATTGGTAAGAAAATTCATCCTGATCTTCCCTGGAAACTTTGTACTTTTCGCCCACATGCTCTGCCGTGTGGCCCATACTGGTATAGTATTGTGGGTTTTCTGCGGCAATTTTATAATTGAGTGCTGTTTTCCAACCCATTACCGGCACCAATGACATGGACTCCGTTCCTCCGGCAATAATACAATCGGCCATCCCGGCGTGTATTTTGGCAGCTGCGATGGAAATGGTTTCGATGCCGGAACCACAATAACGGTTTACAATCATGCCCGGCACATTCATTGGAAGCGACAACAAAGAAATAAGTCTTCCCATCTGCATGCCCTGCTCCGCCTCGGGAACAGCATTTCCTACAATAAGATCATCCACCCGCGACGGGTCGAAACCATCAATTGATTTTACGAGGTGTTTAATTACATCCGCCGCCAAATCATCCGGCCTGTAAAACCTGAAACCACCTCTATTTGCTTTCCCCACTGCGGATCGATAACCTGCTACTATATATGCATCCATTTTTTAGATTTTTAGATGTTAGATGTTAGATATGAGACTTTAGATAGAAATACCTGCTGTCTCTTAATTTTATGAACATAACTCCACTTTCAAGCGAAGCATCCTTAGTTTTTTAATCTGTTTTGTAAACCCACTAGCATTTTTTGTATCTCTGAAATTTTACCAACTAAATCCTCATATTGCTCAATAGTGAGAAATTCCAGATCGAAAGATATGATTACCTGTGTTTCAAGCTCACAAGAAGATCCTAGACTCATTCCCAGGAAGTGAGAAAAATCTTTGTCAGTGCCCCGCCCTGATCCCTCTGCAATGTTTGAGGTGATTGAAACAGCACAACTCCTCATCTGCGATATCAAGCCGAATTTCTCTTCCGGAGGAAAACCGCTGGTAATGATATAGATTTCTTTGGTAAGCTTTCTGGCATTTTGCCAGACTTTCAGTTCTTTAAAATTATGCATAGCTTTAAAAATTGGTGAAATATTAGATCGCACGATCTAAATTTTTATCATTCCTCTGCACGATTACATACGGGTGAGACGCTAACCGCTGTTGATTCTTGTCTAGCGTCTAAAATCTACCGTCTCGAATCTAATTTCTCAACGGCTTCCCTTTCTGTAAAATGCTCTGAATTCGTTCGAGGGTTTTCTTTTCTCCACATAATGATAAGAAGGCTTCGCGTTCAAGATCCAGCAGATATTGTTCTGATACTTCCTGAGGGTATGACAAGTCCCCACCGCAAATTACATAGGCGAGCTTCTCAGCTATCTTGGCATCATGATCTGAAATATATCTTCCGACCTGCATACCGCTGATGCCTCCTTTGAACAGGGCAATTCCTGCCCGTCCCTGAACTTTTATATCTGTGCGTTGCGCCTGCTGCACGTATCCCTGATTTGCCAATTGCAAGGCAACAGCTTTTGCATCAGCAATCCGCCTGTCTTGATTTACAGAAATTCCATCATTTCTTCGGATATAGTCCATATCCATGGCCTCATAGGCAGAGGTGGCTACTTTTGCCATGGCAATATTCATGAAGCTATTCTGCAGCTCATTCAACTCCACATCTCCTTTGGTATATCTGTCAGCGGTTCTTAAGGCCATTTCTTTGGTTCCACCACCAGCAGGAATCAATCCCACACCTACTTCAACCAGACCGATATAGGTTTCTGCTGCAGCCTGTACTTTGTCTGCATGAAGGGTAATTTCGCAGCCTCCTCCTAAGGTTTGGCCGTGTGGTGCTACAACCACAGGAATTGCAGAATAGCGCACTCTCATGATAGATTTCTGAAACTGCTGGATCATGAAATTCAACTCGTCAAATTCCTGCTCAATGGCAGTCATGAATATCATGCCGATGTTGGCACCCACAGAAAAATTGGTACCCTCATTCGCAATTACCAGACCGCTATATTCTTTTTCGGCCATGTCTATGGCCCGGTTCAGTGCATCTATCACTTCCCCACCTAGCGTATTGCTTTTCGAATGAAATTCGAGATTCAAGATGCCATCGCCCAAATCGATTATAGAAGCACCCGCATTTTTCCACAAGACCTGGTTTTCGCGCAATGTATCCAGCAATATAAAGGCCTCGGTACCTGGTATAGTTTTGTAAGATTTAGACTCAATGTGATAGTACTTTCTCTGACCGTTTTCAGTTTTGTAAAAAGAAGTAGCTCCTGAAGTCAGCATATCATGAACCCACTGTTTGGGTTTATAACCAGCGGCCTCCATTTTTTCAACAGTTTTCTGGACGCCCAGCATATCCCAGGTTTCGAAAGGGCCATATCCCCAGCCGAAGCCGGCCCTCAGGGCATCATCTATCTTGTAAAGATCATCGGCAACCTCGGGAACTCTGTTGCTGGAGTAGGCAAACAGGCCATAGAATGAATCCCGGTAAAACTCTCCGGCTTTACCCTGATCAGCAAAAAGCGTCTTGAACTTCTGCGTATCATCATCCATGCCCTTGGTCACTTCCATGACATCGAATTTGGCTTTGCCTTTCGGCTTGTATTCCATGTCCTTTAAGTCGAGAGTGAGAATCTCGGTATTGCCTTGCTTGTCTTTCGTTTTCTTATAGAATCCCTGACCGGTTTTATCACCCAACCATTTCTTTTCTTCCATTTGAGCTATTACAGGAGGAAGTTTGAAAATGTCGCGGTCTTCGTCGTCCTTTAGCCCTTCGTGTAAATTTTTGGCTACCTTGACTAAAGTATCCAACCCCACTACGTCAGACGTTCTGAAAGTTGCGGATTTTGGACGGTTTATCACCGGGCCGGTGAGTTTGTCAATTTCATCAATGTCAAGTCCCAGTTTGTTCATTGTATCCACCACTTTCATGATAGAATATATTCCTATTCTATTTGCTATAAAGGCAGGTGTGTCTTTGGCAAGTACCGTTGCCTTCCCCAATTTTAAGTCGCCGAAATGCATTAAAAAATCGATCACTTCGGGCGCGGTTTTAGGGGTAGGAATTATTTCAAGTAAGCGCAGGTATCTGGGTGGATTAAAAAAGTGGGTTCCGCAAAAATGCTTTTGAAAATCTTCACTTCTTCCTTCCAGCATCAAATGAATGGGAATGCCAGAGGTATTCGAGGTAATTAAAGATCCCTGCTTTCGGTGCTTTTCTACCTGCTCGAAAACCGACTGCTTAATTTTAAGATTTTCAACCACAACCTCTATCACCCAGTCACATTCAGCAATATCTTTCATGTTGTCCTCGAAATTGCCTGTGGTTACGCGGGAAGCGAAGTCGTTATGATATAATGGGGCGGGTTTTGATTTAACCGCAGTCTGCCACGCCTCGTTGACAATTCTGTTTCTAAAGGAATTATCTTTTTCTGATATCCCCTTTTGTCGTTCCTTATCATTAAGTTCTTTGGGCACAATGTCTAACAACAATACCTTGTAGCCAACATTGGCAAAATGGGCAGCGATTCTTGATCCCATTATTCCAGATCCTAGTACTGCTACTTTCTTAATAATTCTTTTTTTCATCTGAATGTAATTGATTATTAGTGGTCAGATGGTATGGCCTTATGCAATTGTACCAGAACTCGTCGTACCTAAATCTGCTATTCAGGGTCAGAGGGTTTACTTTGGCTTACGGCCAGTTCATCTGAAAAAAATTAGTTTTTATTATCAAAATCTTATCCAAATTATCTCGGATGGAGAAGAGTTAAATCATAGACAGGGTAATGCCCCTTAAGCCAGCTTTTCTCCCCAGGAATGAGATATCAAAGGATGCATTCCTATTGATCACGACCTGCTGAAAATGCTTCAATAAAACATTCTGTCCTTTTGTCCTGCACAAGGCCCTACGAACATAATTTTACATAAACCTTAAAATGTTCTATAATTATAAGCCATTATGAACCAGGATGTTTAACTGATTAGCTGTTGAGGCTTTTCTCCACCACCTTATTTATATCCTGTATTACTTCAAAAAATATCTTCAACTTTTCTTCAGGAATTTGCTTTCTTACTTCACTATTAAATTCCTTAACAGTAATCCGCGATGTTTCTTTCTTTTGCTTCCCCAACGGCGTGAGGTATATTCTCACAGACCGTTTATCATGTGGATCGGGTTTTTTATAAATAAACCCCTTCTCTTCCATGGTCTTCAACATCCTAGTCAGACTTCTGGCTTCCAAGCCCAGTAACGGTGCAATTTTGGTTGCCGGAGTACCTTCTTCACTCTGAATATTCAGTAAAACAAACCCGATGGAAGTAGTCAGGTCGTTTTTGATAGCCTTTTGGTTATACATCCGGGAAATAGCATGCCACGAAGCCTTGATATTAAAATCTACCGTTTCCTCCCTCTTCAATTTTTTTGAATATTTGTCCAAGATCTTCTTAATTTACGAACGTATAATTTAAGGACTTTTGACTTAAAAATATCGATTTATGGTTTTTAAATCGAGTGCGAAACTTCCCGGTATAAACAAACATACAAAAAATTTATTATGCATGCATACTAATTTTAAGAATTTATTGTTGGCTAACGGGAAATGATCGAACCAGGAGATAATACAGAAGGAAAGGATGGATTTAAAGGTGCCGCATTATCCGCCGGTCGAAATCTTTTTCGGCGAAAAATGCTATACCTTATCGGCTTGAAAAATTCAGCAAATCAAAAAAAACCAAGACTGTTTTATGCGTCTTGAATCCTTTTTTCCTGCTGAAATTTGAATGTTTTAAAAATGCTGTGACGGAAGTGAGGCGCGAGCGCTTTCTTGTGGAGACTAGGTGAATTTAATTTATAAAATCACCACGCAATTGTCTATACCGTTGTCTAGCTTCGGCAGTGTACAAGCTCCCGGGATAGTTTACTAACAACGATTGGTAGATTTCCATTGCTTCTTCAGGTCTTTTCAAATAATCTTCCAAAACAGTGCCCATCAAAAAATATGCATCGTCGCTTAAAATATCATAAGAATACTGCTTTACAATTTGGTCCAGCAAAGCAACTGAAGCCTCAAATTGCCCTAGTTCAAGTAATATGTTTGCTTTACGCCACCAGATTTCATCTGTCAGAGAGTGGCCGGGGTATTTGATCAACATAGAATCAAGGTGGTCCAACGCCTGCTGCTTTTTGTTCTGAAATAGAATTAAATCAACGAAAGCATAGTCCCTCATTGCTTCTTCAGTGGTGTCAAAAGCGATATTGTCCTGGATCAGCAGGCTCAGGGAGATGGCATCGTTCGAAATTTCTCTGCTTGTAGCCAATTTTAGCACATCTAAATGGCTTTGTGCAAGCTCAAAATCTCCTTTGTAGTAGGATAGCTTTGCATTTTTTAGCTTAGCGACATGGCCTAATGGGGTTTCTTTAGCCGACTTCTCTACCTGCCCATATAAAAGTGTTGACTCCCATGGCTGGTCCAGCAACAGATAAATGTCACCCAGATCAAGTTTTGCATTTGCTACCAACTGCTGATCAGCTCTGGGAGTGTTGATTATTTTCTGTAACAAAATAATAGCAGTATCTTTTTCGTCCAGATAAAAAGCATGAAGAAGTGCTTTGCTTTTCATGGCCTCCAGCGAAACACTGCTCAGTGGCAAATCACGAATTAAAGCGTCGTAGTCGCTAATCAGATTTTTGATCTGCACGATGTTCACGGGATAGGTATTCTTTACCAATTCTTCTCTGGCCTTTATCAGGTAGCGCCGAGCCACTTCGTGATTGAATCCCTCCTTATAAGTTTGTATAACATATTGAAAGATTGTTTCACTGTTAGTATAGTCCTGGTTATGCAGCGCCATTATCCCTATATCCAACAGGCGTTTGCCTCCTTCTTTCGCTCTTTTATCAACAGCCCTGGCCTGTATAAATGCACCGTAGAAGTCTTTCAACTGCATATTTACCCATATCAGTAATTCACTATATACCAGGTTATCAGGATCTTTTTGGATCTTGTCATACAAGACCAGCTGCAATGCTTCCAGGTCCGCAGTTTCTGTTAAGAGGCTTTGCATTACATTCTGAACATAAGACAGGTTGGAGGGATTCTGATTGATAAAGGTCAGATATTCCTCAACCATCATCTGTTTATTGTTCATTCTCCTGTAGATATTGGCAAGTTCAATTGCAAAATCAGACTTATTTCCGGAAGCTTTTCTTCCCTGTAAGTAGAATTCAACTGCTTTTTCCGGTTCGCCTTTTTGAAAAAGATACTGAGCGGTTGTACGCACCAATGTCGCGGATCCTTTTACCGAAGCAATCAGTTCATCCAACTTCTGCTCCGCAACCTTCTCTCTATCATTTTGTGCATAAAGAAGTGCTTCATCCACCCTGTAGTTATAGTTTTGCGGGAACCACTTGATGGCCTTCTCTATATATTTTGCAGCCTCCGTAAAATCATCTTGTGCTACTAACAGTTCAAGGTAGGCATTATGGATAAGTGGAATATTGGGCTTCTGCCGGGCCAGTTTTTCATACAGATCCCTCGCTTTGTCCACCTCTCCTTGCTCCTGGTATTGTCGTGCCAGCTGTGCCTGGTTTATTTCCTGAGCACAAAGATTCCCTGCGCAAATAATAGAAAAGGAATAGATGAACAGAAAAAGCACTTTTGTAAACTTTCTTGAAGTTATACACATTTTATAGGTCCTTTTAAATAATAAGTTTATTTCTTAAAAAATATTATTGTTCTTTATTAAGGTGTGGATAAGTGGAAAAGTTCTTAAAATTTATCTTGATTATTAACTTTGTTTACAAATATATGCTTGTTCAGAAGTTATCCACTTATAATATATTTGTAAATCTCTAATTATGAGTTGATTAGGATTTGATTGTTGGTAACTTTTATCTTGTGGATAAGCATCTGCTTCTCTTAAATTGTGGAGAAGGTTGTGGCTCCAGGCCGGCTTACTTTTACTTATTAACAATATGTTTGATGTAATATTCAAATCCACATTTCTATATTTCCACCCACATTATTTCAATACTTATCCACATTTTTACTCACAGGAAAGGAGATACTAAAATTCAATATCGTCCAGTTCTCTCTCCCAATTTGCGCGGATAATCACAGGCTCTTTATAGAAGAAAATATCTTCAGGTTCTTGGTTTTCGAGAATGTTCCCGGGATCCCAGGTGCCGTTTCCGTCATTGTCAATTAATATTCTGAGCACGTATTCTCCGGGTGGAATGAGGCTGAAATTGTAGTTTCTGGTATTCTTGATTTCATTTAGGGGTTTAAGGTTTTTATCCAGCAGTTGAATTGTAAATGCCTCTTTATCGGTTATGATTGTTCCTTTAATTATTCCAGTGTCTTTGGTATTCTTAAAAGAGTAGGTGCTAAGAATTTCAGGAATTGTGTCATTTTCTACGCTAGTGAACGTGTTTCTTCCGAAAAACAGGATTACTTGTGCGTCGGATTTAGCAAATTTGTTTTTGGGTTTTGGAGGAGCCTTTTCATTATTCTGCCTTCGTAAACGCCCCCCTCTATTATCGGGCTCTTGTTCTGTTGCTACTTCCGATTGCTCAGGTATAGTTTCTACGGCAGTTGAGTCCGCCAAGCTGTCCGCCTGTGTATTTCTTGCAGCCAAGGCGATAGAGTCTTTAACCACTTTGATCCTATCGAGAGCCGCTTTTTCCAGATTTTTATTGATGGTCAATATATTGTGATATTTATTCCAACTGAGTTCTTCCAGGCGTATGGGATCAATATATAAGCTATCGTAGTAAATAAATGCACTGTCTAAAGAAATTATGGATGTTGGCTTATTAAACGTAATTTCTGCTGTGAATTTTTCTTCTATAGCCTGATTGGATTTGGGAGTTATGCTGCTACTGATAGGGTCACTGGCTCTTTGGGTGGCCGGAAACTTTATGGCGACTGTATCCACCAGCTTTTGGCCGATCGTATCAATTGCCGTTATTTCTGTCAGTAGGCTGTCAGTAGCTATGGTATTGTATATCCTAATTACGTTCTGGTCAATAATAGGATTCGAGACCAGTGAGTCATCGGTGTCTTCCAAGCTCCTGAGGGTGTAGTCTTCAATGTATTTATTGAGTTTTATTTCATAATATTTTCCATTGGGCCTTGCACTTTGTACTAAAAACTCTTTGACGTTTCGCTTTATAATTGGAATGTCAATGGGCGTGTTCATCGAATCAAGGATGATGGGTTCCGCCACGAAGCCGTATGGTTCAGCGTCACTTTGGTTTGTTAAATTTTTGTTTGGATCTGCAAAGGCATAGATCTTAAAAGTATCAGCTTTCAGGTTTTCTATTCTATAGGTACCGTCTTCTTTGGTTCGCGTAAAATATTGAGGTTTGCTGTTAAACAGGTCTAGCGTATCGTTTGCTTCGTAGAGAGCTACAACGGCATTCTTAACGGGTTTATTAGATAGTAGATCTACTACGTTTCCAAATATTGATAGTGAGTCAATGTAGGTGCCAGTACTAAAAGCAATGACCAAATCTCTGGCGGGGGTACTTTCTGTAATATCTTGTACCGACTCCTGGAAGTTAAAGGTATAAGTGGTATTTGAATCAAGTTTCTGATTCAATTCGATGGTAAGGGTTTGTTTATTTACTTTATAAAAGTTCTCTTCATCTATTCGTGGCGTGATGATAAGCTGCGAGTTGATGTCTTTTGTTTTAATAAATTCATCAAAAGTCAGCACGATTTCATCACCATCGAAATTTAAGCTTTTGTTTTCCGGCTTTACTTTGATGAGTGTTGGCGGGATGGTGTCTTTTGGTCCTCCGGTGGGGATGGTTCTATTCGCACAACTGTATAGGTATATTGAGAAGAATAAAATACTCAGGACACAAAAAACCAGGTATTTCATTGATGGTAAATAATTGTCTTTTTTTTTGTTTGTCAACGCCAATGCAGAGTCTAGTTTATATAAATTGATCAATTAAAGTGCCAACTACTTAGTCGCTATATAAATTAAGCTCGAATAGTTGTTTCCATTTTGCTTAGCAGCTTTGTTTGATTTTAAACCCATAGAAAATGCATCGATATAATTAGTTCTTCCGGTCTTGTATTTTTCGCTAAGAAGGCTCACGTAATATGCGTCCAGTGGCATGGGGTAAATCTTTATTAGCTTTAACTTATTAGCCGACAATAGTGATTTCATGGTTTGCTGAGAGAAATGGTAAAGATGTCTGGGTAAATCATAAGCCGCCCAATATTCTTTATAATATCCCGCATCGTAAGATTCGTGATTTGGGACTGCTATGACCAATACCCCATCCGGGCGCAACATCTTTTTAAGTTGCTGTATGGTTGTCCTGAGATCGGATATGTGTTCTAGAACGTGCCAAAGTGTAATAACGTGAAAGTGTTTTTTTAACTGTATCTCGTCTAAGCTACTAACGATATCTGATTTAATAGATTGGTCCATTCCTTCATATGCATCTTTCGTAGGTTCATATCCGGTCACGTTCCATCCCTTTTTTTTTCCTGTTTTTAGAAACTCACCCGTGCCACATCCAAAGTCCAGTAGATTCCCATTTTTATGGAATTTACTAACCAGCTTTATTTTTCTGTTTATTGTAAAATATCTTGCAACTTTATAGATACTGTTGACAGGATTGTTACTCTTGTTTGTATGCGAGATGTAGTTTTCTGACTGGTAATATTTATAAAGGTTGCCTTCGTCCGGTCTTGGGTTGGTAAATAGAAGTTTGCAATGGGCGCATTTTACCATAGCAAAACTTTCCTGAGATACGGAATAGTCTTTACAAATCATGTGGTTCTTAAATGCAGTTGATTTGCAAAGAGGGCATTCATCCAATCGTTCGTACATATTATTTTTCTAAATAAACCATAATAATTGAAATGTCGGCTGGGGATACACCACTTATTCTTGAAGCTTGTCCAATTGTTTCTGGCTTTACTTTCTTAAATTTTTCTCTTGCTTCTGCAGATAAAGCCATGATTTTGTCAAAGTCAAATTCGTTTGGAATTTTGAACGCCTCCAGGTTTTTCATCTTATCCGCCAACTTCTCCTCTTTGTCAATATATGTTTCGTACTTGATTTGGATTTCAGCTTGTTGAACGGCATCAGGAGAATAACCCATTAACAATTCCTTTAGGGTTGGATCCATGTCGATCAGTTCCGGAATTCCTATTTCCGGCCTTTTCAATAAGTTATAAACTTGCACCGTTTCTTTTATAATAGCAGTATTCAGGGCTGCTAGTTGCCCGTTAATGGCATCGGGTTTTACCTTTTGTGTCTTTAAATGCTCCACTATTTCTTTAACAGAGGTTTTCTTAGCATTTGTCTTATGGAGGCGATCCTCTGATGCCAGACCAATTTTATGCGCCATTTCAGTTAGGCGAATATCAGCATTGTCCTGCCTCAACAGTATCCTGAATTCTGCACGCGAAGTGAACATCCTGTATGGCTCGTCGGTTCCTTTGTTTATCAGATCGTCAATTAATACCCCAATATATGCTTGTGACCGCGAAAGGATGAACGGTGCTTCTGACCTTATTTTGAGATGCGCATTTATTCCTGCCATAAGGCCCTGGCAGGCTGCTTCCTCATAACCGGTGGTGCCATTAATTTGCCCTGCGAAATAGAGGTTTTCCACCAGGTTTGTTTCGAGTGTGGTCTTTAATTGTGTTGGTGGAAAATAGTCATATTCGATGGCGTATCCTGGCCGAAACATTTTTACGTTCTCAAAGCCTTCTATTTGTTTGAGGGCTTTGTATTGTACATCTTCTGGAAGAGAGGTAGAAAACCCGTTGACATAGATTTCTACGGTATTCCATCCTTCCGGCTCTACAAATATTTGATGGCGATTCCGCTCGGAGAATCTATTGATTTTGTCTTCAATTGACGGACAGTAGCGAGGACCCAGGCCGCGGATTCTTCCATTGAACATCGGCGAGCGATCGAAACCCGTCTTGAGCGTTTCATGGACTTCATCGTTTGTATAGGTGATATAGCAGCTTCGTTGAGTAGAAAGTGGCGTGGTATCTGAGAAGGAAAATTTCTCGGGAATTTCGTCTCCGAATTGCTCTTCCATTTTTGAATAGTCCAGGCTTCGGCCATCTACTCTGGGCGGTGTACCGGTTTTCATGCGTCCTGCTTCAAATCCCAACTTCACGAGTTGTTCCGTCAGGCCTTTCGCTGCTTTTTCGCCTGTCCTTCCCCCTCCGAGTTGCTTTTCACCGATATGGATAATACCGTTTAGGAAAGTTCCATTAGTCAGCACAACCGCTTTCGATTTTATTTCAATGCCCATGCCTGTCACAATGCCTTCCACACGACCATCTTTTACCAGCAGGTTGGTGGCCATTTCTTGCCAAAAGTCTATATTTGGGTTTTGCTCTAGTGCCCATCTCCACTCTTCTGCAAATTTCATCCTATCATTTTGTGAACGAGGACTCCACATCGCCGGCCCTTTTGACTTATTGAGCATCCTGAATTGAATCATTGATTTGTCGGAGATAATCCCTGACATCCCTCCGAGCGCATCAATCTCACGCACGATCTGTCCTTTTGCTACACCACCCATGGCAGGGTTGCACGACATTTGCGCTATTGTTTGCATATTCATGGTCACCAACAATACCTTGGATCCCATGGTAGCTGCCGCATGGGCTGCTTCGCAACCTGCATGTCCTGCCCCTACTACTATTACATCATAAGTCTGAAACATCATTTTTAAATTATGTTCCACGTGAAACACTTCAAGAAATCTATGAAAGGTGTTCCACGTGGAACAGTGATTACTCTAAATGGTCAGCAAAGATAAGCAAGAATCTTCTTTGCTGCGCATCTGTTTTTTTTCGGTTGAAGATTTGTCCTTGAATCCCATCATGTGCAATAGTCCATGGGCCATCACCCGATTGATTTCTTCATCGAACGCCACATTTAGCTGAACCGCATTGTCGTTTACCCGATCAACGCTAATGTAAATATCCCCCTCAAGTAGCTTGTCTTGGGTATAGTCAAAGGTGATAATGTCCGTGAGCGTATCGTGGTCTAAGTATTGTACATTGAGTGTATGTAAATATTCATCAGAGCAAAAGATGTAATTTATAGTATCGAGCGCAAAATGTTCCTCCGCTATGATGGTCTTAAGCCAGGCTTTTATCTTATTAGCGTTTGGAAGTGTAAAATTGGTTTCTTCATAAAAGAATGAAATTTTGCCCATGAAGAATAAAAAGTTGAGGTGTGGTGTAAATCAATTAATACTAATTAAAATAGAAACTCAGCTCTACTACCCTTCCATTGTCTTTGAAGTTAACCTCGTCTGAAAGGTGTTTCATGAGGAAAATTCCTCTCCCTCCCGGCTTATCTATGTTTTCAGGAGCAGTAGGATCAGGAAGGTTTGAATAATCAAATCCTGCACCCTCGTCTTCAATGATGAATTTAATGATGTTTTCATTGAGAGACAGCGAGAGAGATACGTTCTTTGAATTATCGCTGTTGTTCCCATGTTTTATGGCGTTGTTGACAGACTCGGTCACGGCTATCATAATGTTGCCATAAATGTCATCATCCAGGCTAAATCTTTCTTTAGCGTTATCGATAAAGCTTTCAATTATCCTGATGTTTTCAGTCAATGAAGGTATTTGAATTTTTATTGAATCCATTCCTGAGTTTAAATATTAGAGTTGTTTAACCGCTTAAAATATTCATTTACCTCCCGAATATAATAAGGATTTAGTTTAGGAGGTACTGTTCGTAATAGCTCTATTTCTTTTTCTTTTGCTTTGATATATTCGTCGAAGGCTTTAGGAATAATCTGTTCATAGCTTCTGGCTTGTTCAGCTTTCCTTTCCGTGTCTTCTTCCCTTTCGCGCATGGCGTTTTCTGATTCCAACAGACGCGTTAGAATATCCTGTTGCCTCTTGATGGTGTTCTCACTGAGGCGCTTATTTACAAGATCCGCTTCTGTCTCTTCCATTTTCTCAATCAGGTTTTTGCCGGAGTTGCCGCCGCCTTGTTCGCTACTCGCGTTTTCAGCCTTTTTAAGTTCCTCTTGCAATGCCCTCCTGATCTGTTCCTGTTCTGCAGCTAATTTTGCCAATTCTTCTGAAAGTGCCCGGCCGGTTTTGCCGCTCTTTTTCAGTTCCGATATTTTCTCATTCAACTGCTTTTGGAGGTCTCCCAGTGCCATAGATTGCTGCTTTCCTTTGCCCTTACCTTTCTGGGGCTTGCCCATTGCATCCGCCATCTGCTGCTGCATCTGCTTTAGAACGTCGCTTAGTAATAACGCAAGGTTGTTCATAGATGTCATCGAAAACTGCTGAGCACTGATTGCTTTCGCCTGATTCCTTTCCCGCAAGGCATCTATGCTTTCGGTCATATGGCTATTCATGTCTTCTACCTCCCGCGTAACGAAAGATTGAATCTGAAACACTCGGTTTGCCAGCGACAAAAGGCTATCCTCCAAAATCTTTGCATCATCCTTGAGTTTTAACTGATGCTGAGATAGTTTAACGAATCTTGGATCGCTTTGGTTAACCCCCCTAAAATCGTTCATGAGCGCTTCCTGGTCGAAGGAGAGTTTTACGAGGTTATCTAAAATATCTCTTAAATGATCAAGATTTTCCTCCATCATGCTCATCTCCATTCCCATCTGCATGTCCTGCATCTTCTTGGCAAGTTTTTGCATTTCCTCCGCAGCCTGCTTCTGGTGCTTGGCAGCATTTTTCTTTCTATCCCTTTCGAGCGACTCAGTACTTTTTTGGAGTTCCTCTTCTATTTTTTCTTCCTCTTCAGATGTATCCTGCATGGGGTTGGAATGGTCCAGTTCCTGGTTTAATTCCTTTAGTTTTTCCAGATCTTCCTGAACTTCGTCAAACTGCTGCTTTATTTCTTCTTGCTTTTCAAGTGTTTCCTGAAGTGAAGCATTATCTTCCTTACCCTCTTTTTCATCTTGTGTGGATAGTTCTTCCTGATCTTCCGCTAATTCTTCTATGTCGGAAACCAATGCATCTAGCTTAAGATCAAACTGCATTCTTTTGAACAGTTCGAGCGCGCGTTCCAATTCCTTTTCGAGGTTTTGCTCCTTGTTCTTTATCTTACTTATCTGCTCCTGAATCTGACCCGCATCTTTTTGCTCCTCCAGAAGTTTCCTTAGTTCTTCGTAAAGCTTTTTCGTCTCCTCATCAAGCAATTCATCCATCAGGTTTTGTAATTGCTGCGTTTTTTCTTTGATCCGCTCGTCCTGCTCAGAAAATCTTTCCTTTTGAAGATTGCTACCCTTATTTTTTTCCTGCAACTCTTCTATGGCTTTATTCAGGTCTTCTTTTTTCTTGATGATCTCCTCTACCCGCTTCTTGTCCTGCCAGTCTAATTGCTTTTTGCTTTTTAGCTTATTCTCAAGTTCTTCAAGTTCTTTTTTCAAAATACTTGCATCTTCTTTACTACCGCTGATGCGGTCTCTGGTATTGTTGCTCTCTTTTTCAAGTTTCTCCTTCACTTCAGCCTTGGTAGGAACGCTGAAAGAATACAAGCCTGTTTTCGTAGACTTATGGCCGTTCACACCATCGTTATCAAATACCTCTAGGTAGTAATTTATCTTATTGCCAGGCTGCAACTGTAATGAATCTACTGACCAGGGGAAATAAAAGCTTTGACTTGTTTGATTCCCGGTAATGGGTATGGGCATGGCAGTATAATTGCCAGTAGTTCCTTCTTCTTCAATTTGGTATAAAACCCTCAGTCTGGTAAGGCCATAGTCATCGGTGATATTACCCCCCAGCACGAGGTAGTTATACAAAGTGGTATCCTCAAATATTTCAACATTGATGGCCGGGAATTTGTCTTTAATTACATCAATGGAGTATTTGATTTCGTCTTTGTTGTTTGCGTTGCTGTTTGCCAGGCCGATTTCATAGGTATCCGGGTTCAAAACCTTTTTACTGAAGGCATATAATTGATCTCCAACTTCTTCAGCCTGGTATATCGTTTCTTCATTTTCAAACCGAAGATGAATGGAATCTGCATCCTGGGCTTTAAAATTCCAATGCACCATCGTACCCTCAGGAATCTGTAGGTTCCCCGCATTTTCAATTCTTTTCTTGTCTCTGTTCAGGTAGGCAGGATATAATAGGTCGATATTAAAGCCTTTTAAATTCGGGCGTGAAAGGACGTTGATATGATAAGACTTTGACGAGAAACCGGCCGCCTCAAAGTTGAAAGCAGTAGCCTTTTGGATGTTGTTGAAGGTATAGGAATATGTAGATTCATTTCGCTGCATTTTAATCTTTCTGCCGCCCACTACAATGTACGCTTCCGAAGGTTCATAGCTTCCTTTAAAGCTAAGGTCCACTGAGAAATTTTCATTTTTAAATGCCTGCAATTCCTCCGACTCCAGATGGAACTCAAATGGTGCCTTCGGCACGAACTCTTTGTTAAAATTGATGATTCTTTCTGTTCCTTCTGAAAAAAATTGTGGGATGAACATCATTAACACCACACCAATAAGAACGGGCGGAGCAAGATATTTCAAATATTGGCGGTTGGTTCTAAAATCTACCGCCTGTGGAAAATTGAATAAGCTTAATTCCCTGGTTCTTTGTGCGATGCTCGCTTGGATAAGCGAATTGTTTTCCGGGTTGTTTTTGTGTAACTGTATGGTATTCAGCAACTTATCATTAATTTGAGGAAAGTATCTCCCTATTTGAAGGGCTGCCTCCTCGTGCGATAGTTGTTTACCAAGATTTAAAAGCCGGCTAATTGGAACGAGTACCCATAAATAGAAGACCACAAGCAGCACCGCAATGAAGGAAAACAGCAACAGCGCTCTTAACGGGCTTGAAAGACGGAGCGCATATTCAACGGAATTGAACACCAAAAATATGGACAAAAGCAAAGCAGTAGATAATATGCTCCCTTTTATCAATAAATTTTGATAATACTTTCTCTTATAGGCTTTCAGCCAGTCTAATAAGTTCTCAAAGCTTAAATCCATAAATCATCAAAGGAAAATCCTTACGATATAACCAAAATATGAGGGTTAATGATTCATTATTCTCATAAAGATTTTTCTTGCTTTTTCTTAAAAATAAGTTCAGGCAAATCGGTTTCTCCCCTCCTTCAGTTCTGGCGGGGATATGGTGTAAAAATGCTTCAAAAAAAGAATGCCTATACCAAATATAATGCATTCTTCAGTCAATCTCTAACAATACAGGACAGTGGTCAGAATGATGGGCCTCACAGAGAATAGCAGCACGTTTGAGGCGAGCTAGCATGCTCTGGGTTGCCATTTGGTAGTCAATTCTCCACCCGAGGTTTTTTTCTCTGGCCCTGGCCCTGTAGCTCCACCAGGTATAATTATGCGGCTCCGGATTAAAATGCCTGAAAGTATCAACGAACCCGTTATTTAGAAATTCTCCCATCCATGATCTTTCTTCAGGTAGAAAGCCGGAAGAGTTTTTATTCGTTTTGGGATTGTGAATGTCTATGGCCTGGTGGCAAATATTATAATCGCCGCTAATGATCAGGTTTGGCCGTGTTATTTTGAATGCCGCTATGTAGTTGTAGAAATCTTCCAGCCATTGCATTTTGAATTGTTGTCTCAACTCGCCACTGGATCCTGAGGGCATATAGACGCTCATTAGCGAGAAATCATCAAAATCCAGGGTCAGAACTCTTCCTTCTGTGTCATACCTGTCGATGTTGCAGCCCAAATTTACAGCATTTGGCTTGATCTTAGACAAAATGGCAACACCACTATAGCCCGCTTTAGCCGCCGGGAACCAATGTACATGGTAGCCCAGCGCTTCGAATAATTCAAAATTTATTTGAGAGGCGTTGGCTTTTACCTCTTGTAAGCAAAGCATGTCCGGATTTGCTGCCTTTAGCCAATCCAGAAAGCCTTTGTTCAACGCAGCACGGATCCCGTTTACATTGTAGGAAAGTATTTTCATCTGTATGAATTGTTTTTTTAATCGCCAGAATCTTGTCCCGGGCTGGTTTCGGAATGGATTTGCCTACTTTCTTTCGAGCCAATACCCGGTTCCCCAGGATCAATTATTCCCCATAGAGGCTTTCGGTCATTTCTCGTCAGGGTATGCTGCAGCTTATGGCTATTTCATCTAATATGATTGATTTTTACTCGCCAGAATCCTGTCCGGAATTTGTTTTGGGTAAGGATAGCTTAGAAATCCTTACCCATCGAAGAGCTGTTCGAACGCATCTGCGAACAATTAAAAATCTAATTCAACTTCTTTCTCGAAATATTCAATTACATGCATTTTCAACAGTTTTTCCTGTTCTAGCAAATCAAAGTGTGGAAGTTTTTTTACCATTTTCCAATGCGGCCATCCTTGCTCATCAAGGCCTTCAAGTTCATAGAATCCGGATAAGCTTAACACTTTGCAGATGGCAATGTGCATTAGGTCCTGCTTTTGTTCTTTTGAAAAAACTTTTTTTCCCTGCCCCAATTCCTGAACTCCGATGAGGAAGAGCACTGCATTTAAATCGGCAGGTTTTTTTCCAATCAATTCAGTGAGTGAATTTAAAAGTCGCTGCCACCTTCGCTCCTGATCAAGATCTTTTTTAAACATGGTTCTCGTTTTCAAGTGCTTCCCAATATTCGACAGCGCGGCGCAGGTGTGGGATAACAATTGTTCCGCCTATGATATTGGCAATCGCAAATACTTCAAAAACCTCTTCCTTGGACATACCGACTTCCTTGCACTTCCCGAGGTGGTATTTGATACAATCATCGCAGCGTAAAACCATTGAACAGGCAAGGCCAATCATCTCTTTATTTTTTACACTAATTGCACCCTCGGCATAGGCATTGGTGTCGAGATTGAAGAGTCTTTTTATCGTTTTATTATCAGCCTCCATGATCTTCTCATTCATGGCGCTCCTGTATTCATTGAAATCTTTTACTAAATCCATTATATTGAGATTTTTTACAAATATACCGCAATATGCAAAAACAAACAGAACCTAAAGCTTACTGACTTGATAAAAGACTTCGTATCTCTTTTATTCCCAAACTATTGTTTTACCTGTAGAGAAAACCTGGTGAAAGGCGAGAAATATATTTGTTCAACTTGCAAGTCGGTGCTGCCTAAAACGAATGTACATCTTACTAAGGATAACCCTTTGCTGAAGATGTATGGCGGTATTTTACCCATAGCGGATTTCTATGCCTATTTGAGATTTTCAAAAGGCGGAAAGGTTCAGAAAATAATGGAGAAGTTAAAATATGAAAATTGTCCTGAAATAGGAACGCTCCTTGGCAGTTGGTATGGTGCAGAATTAAAAGAAACTGGCGTTGAGAAGCGGTTTGATTTAATTGTTCCCGTACCTTTGCACGAGAGCAAGCTTAGGAAGCGGGGATACAACCAAAGCGATTATTTTGCGAAAGGGCTATCTCAGGCACTGGAGATTCCATGGGATGGAACAGCTTTAGTTAGAAAGTCAAAGAACGAAACCCAAACCAGGAAAAGCAGAGCTGAAAGGTTTAAAAATGTGTCAGGAATATTTGATCTGGGTGCTGCTGCTGCCATCAAAAACCAACGGGTGTTATTGGTGGATGATGTGATTACTACCGGCGCTACCCTTTTTGCTTCGGCTCAACCGCTATTAGCAGGCGGTTGCAACAGCATAAGTTTGGCTACGCTGGCTGTGGCGCAATAGTATGGAATACTTGAAATCAGTCATGCAAAAAAATCAATCGTATAGAATTACAGGTTTTCTGCTCATAAGCTTTCTCGCTTTTAGTGTTTTGCTATCGTGCAAAAATCAGATGTCGAAGAGCCAAAAGATAGATGAATCTTTTGAACAGTTTTTTGATCGGTTTCATTCAGATAGTGTATTCCAAATGAGTAGAATTCGATTTCCGCTGCCAGGCGTGGATACGGACCAAATGGAAATGGAAGACACGGTGTATCATTGGACAGCGGACAACTGGGAACTCCACCACGATTTTAATCTGGACACCACCGATTATATTGTGGAAAAGAGGATTTCAGATTCGTTGGCGGTTGAAAAAATCTACCTCGAAAATTCCGGATTCATCGTGGAGCGAACCTTCAAGAAGATCGATGGCAAGTGGTTTCTGGTTTATTTTAAGAATATCAACCTATAACGTGCCCCAGCCTATCGAAAAAGGAAGCGGATAACAATTAAGGATTCAAGGTTATACTTTCAAGTTTAAAGTCTCAAATTCGACACCAATCTCCAAAACTCAATCCCCAACACCCAACACCTAACACGCAACACCAAAACACCACTAACCCCCAATCCCTAATCCTAATGAGCCCAACATCCAAAACCCAAAACCTAACCCCTAACCCCCCACACCACACCCAAAACCAAAACCTAAAACCTAATCCCTAACACCCAACACCCTAATACCTATAAGTCACAGACAATCCTCCATAATAATTGCGTTCCGGAGCCG
>CAZWQB010000029.1:0-22225 GCA_964636035.1 uncultured Roseivirgaceae bacterium | reverse complement strand
GATGTATCAGGTCGCCGAGTCTCGATTTTTCCGTTTGATTTATCTAGGTTTGCTGAAAAAGATTCAGGTGCGTCAGATACTAGGCGGCAAAGCGAAGACGTATCCTTATACTTCGAGCTGAAGCCGAGATTAGATGGCGTGCCTGAGGCTAGCCTGAAAATATGATCTTCCAGATCAATTTGGCGCACGGAAAACGGATTAAACAAAAATCTTGCATTTGCTGAAAAAGTAAACGAGCGAGAATCTATCCGGAGATCATTTTTCGTTCAAAAATAGATGTCAAAGCGTTTTTCAGCAAACCGTATTTAACAAGCGCAGCCACCTGATGTAACGATCAGCGAACCTGCTTCTATCATCTGCACTTCATTCTTGGCCGCCTCTTTGGTATAGATAACAAGCTGATCAGAATCTTAAACGGTTGATATGTCCAAATTTGTTATATTATCCGTAATTTTGGAGTGAATTGATAAGAACCATGAAAAAGCATCTTCATAAAATTTATACTTCGGGCATTTTGCTGGTACTGTTTTTGTTTGCCTTTCAACAGGGAGTTGCTCAATGCGCCATGTGTCGCGCCACTGTTGAAAATAATGTCAGCAACGGCGAGACCACGCTTGCCTCTAATCTAAATTTGGGAATACTTTATCTATTTGTGACCCCCTATCTGGTGATAGGCGTGATCGCGTTCTTATGGTATAAAAAAAGTAAAGCAAATGCCAAAAAAGTCCGGCTTACAAGCTATTATAGAGGGAAAATGCCCCAAATGTAGAAAAGGGGATATGTTTGCTTATTCTGCTTTGAATTACAAGAGGTTTGATAAAATGCACACCCAATGTCCCCACTGTAAATTCAGGTTTGAAGTTGAACCAGGGTTTTTTATAGGGGCCATGTATATCAGCTACGGTATGGTGGTGGGTTTGATGTTTGGTGTCGGGGTTTTGTTCTTCTATGCATTTGGTGATCCACCGACCTGGGTTTACCTGATTTCTTTTCCTGCAATGGTAATATTACTGCTCCCGTATATTTTCAGGTATTCGCGAATTCTCTATTTGTATGCGTTTGGCGGCGTATCATACAATAAGGATTTGTAGCCATTTGTGAAGTTTATTTAGCGAAATTTGTTAAGTTGCTTAGAACAAGCAAGCAAGGAAAAATTTGAACCATCATATTGTAAAGCATAAATTTTTATTTCTTTCCTTTGTTGTCTTAGCAATAGCGCTATTGTTAAGAGCGTATTTTATAGATGAGTCCAAAAATGAGTCGCAGTTCGCGGCCACTGTCTCCCAAAACATTCACTCAAGGCTGGATATCATTCACGATGATCTTAAAAAAGTTGCTTCCCGGCTTCAGAAAGTTGAAGAATACAGCTTCTCTCAACTCAGTCTCGAAACTGAATATCCCTACTATATTTTTCATAATGGGAATCTGATCTATTGGTCCGACTTTCGGTTCGTTCCGGATTATAGCAGTTTGGCAGGGAATTATGATTATCAGTTTGTAAATCTTAAAAACGGTCAATATGTAAGCCACAGGTTGGCAGTGCAAAAAGAGCGCAATGTCTTCGAGATCGTTTCACTATTGCCGGTGATCAACCAAAATAAGATAGAAAATAATTATCTGGAATCTGGATTTAACAAAGAAATATTTTCGAATACGAGTTTAAGCATTAAAACCTTCACATCTCCCGGTGACGCAAATATATATACTCGGGATGGGAAGTATTTATTTTCCATAGATTTTTTAAGGGGTTTTGAGTTCAGCTCGTTCCATCACAAGGCGATTGTAATCGGGTTAATTTTGATGGCTGTTGTATTTCTACTCATCTATGTTGGGAGTTGGGTCAGTACGCTGGCAGGGAGTGGTAAAATTATGCAGGGGCTTATGCTGCTCGTTATTAGTTTGTTCGCTATAAGGGGAGCTATGCTATATTTTGATTTTCCTTTCGCCATGACCGAAATCGACCTTTTTAACTCCCGATTTTTTGCGTCTTCTGTCTTTAATCCATCTTTGGGGGACCTGCTTTTGAACAACCTGGTGTTGTTCGTCATCATCTATTTTATTGCCAAAAATGCAACCCGATTTTCTTACATTAATTTTATCGGTTCTTTAAGCGAGGTATCAAGGTTTTTCGTTTCTGTGTTTTTGGTAATCGTGGGGTATGCTGCTTTGTACTATGAGTTTTTCATTATCCGGACGCTTTACTACCATTCTCAGTGGTCATTAGACATTACCAGTAGCATCAGTTTTAGCTATTTCAAGATCATCAGTTTTTTTATATTTTTTATCAACGCCATTCTCTATTTTATAGTGGCGCACGGTATCTTTAAATTGCTGCTCAACATCACCAAGAAAAAGGAGCCCTCTTTGGTAGCTGCATTTATTATTGGTAGCTTAATTTTTGTCACCGTTGGTCATTTGGCCGAATTCCATTTCGGCGTGGTTGCTATTGTCCATTTTCTCTACTTTCTGTTGTTATACATATTCAAGCTGCCGTCCAGCCTGAGAAGCTTATCCTACAACACATTTTTGTATTTTTTTGTAAGTTCTCTGGCCAGTGCGGCAGTGGGTGCTTTTGCCGTGTACACCTTTGAGCAGATGAAAACGGTGAATTCTAAGAACCAGTTTGCCAATCAATTGCTGATTGACAATGACATCAGGGGCGAATACCTCCTGGCCGATGCATCTCAAAAAATCCGTCAGGACCTCTTTATTCAGAATCGACTGTACAGTCCTTTTTATTCAAAGGATATCATTGAGCAGAAAATCAGGCGGGTGTACTTAAATAACTACCTGGACCGGTACGATATACAGGTGCACATCTTCAACGCACAGGGAAGGCCGCATCAGAATTACCAAATTCCAGGGTTTTCAGTTTTTGTAGATGCCTTTGTTCATCCGCAGTTTGAAACCGACTATGAAGGAATCTATTTTATTAATGAGGCCAGCCTGTCGGCGCTCAAGCGTTACCTGGTTTTTATTGATATAAGGAGGTATGGCAGCGTAATTGGATACCTGATCCTGGATTTGCGTCTCAAGCGGATTATTCCCAACACAGTGTATCCGGAGTTGATAGTAGACAAGCGATTTGTTTATTCAAACACGGAAGAAAGCTACAGTTATGGGATTTATCAGAATGGTGAGTTGGTAAACAATGCCGGCACTTTTAACTATCAAAACGAATTGAGCGACGCATTTTTGTCAGATGAAATGCTCTTTGACAAAGGTTTGACTTTAAATGGTTTTCATCATTTGGGTGTGAAGGGCCTTGAGGATAAGGTGATTATCATTTCTTCTGAACTATATTCATTTAGAAATATTCTGGCAAATTTTTCCTTTTTGTTTTTGGTGCTCGTCTTTTGCATGAGCATCCTCATTTTGTTTGGTACATTTTACCGGGGGCAGGGGAAACTCCATCTTAATTTTGCCAGCAAAATCCAATTGTATCTGAACCTGGCTTTTTTCCTTCCTTTGCTGATAGTGAGTGTGAGTACCCTGAGTCTGATTGGCTCTTCTTACCGCAACGATATTATTGAAAGTTACAATCAAAAAGCAGAAAGTGTAAGTACCAATCTGGGCAATTCGCTCGATAGTTATGCGCTTAATCAGTTGGGCCGGGAGAAACTGTCTAACGAACTGTCACAAATAGCCCGTTTTTCCGAGTCGGATATTAATTTGTTTAGTACCACAGGCCGACTTATTTCTACAAGTCAGCCCACCATTTATGAAAACGAACTCCTCTCGGAATATATCAATCCCCGTGCGCTGGCAATCATAAAAGAGCAAAACAACAACAAGGTAATACTGGAAGAAAAAGTCGGCAGTTTGTTCTATAAATCGGCTTATGTAGGTGTAAAATCCTTCGAAACCGGTGAGTTGTTGGGCATTATCAGTATTCCCTTTTTTGAGTCGCAATATGAATTAGAGGAAGAAATTATAGATATTCTTACCAATATCATGAATGTCTTCACTTTCATCTTTATTATTATATTAATTGTATCATATTTCGCTTCTAAAGCGCTTACATATCCATTGAAATACATTACCCAAAAAATAAAGAAGACTTCGCTGGCAGCCTACAATGAACCGCTCGTCTGGAAAACCAATGATGAAATAGGCCTTTTGGTAGGGGAGTATAACAGAATGCTTGAAAATCTGGAGCAGTCTAAACTCGCGCTTTCGAAAACTGAAAAAGAGTCGGCCTGGAGAGAAATGGCCAAACAAGTGGCCCATGAGATCAAAAATCCACTGACGCCCATGAAGCTAACATTGCAGCACCTGCAGCGGCTTTTGAATGACGATAAAGAATCACACAAGGAAACGCTGGACCGGTCTTTCCAAACCTTGCTCGGCCAGATTGAAACCTTGAGTGATATTGCCACTTCTTTTTCATCCTTTGCAAAAATGCCGGTTCCAAAACAGGAACCTTTCGAATTGATCTCAGTATTGAAGCGAACGGTAAATTTGTTTCAGAACGAAGAAAAAGCGGTGGTGCGTTTGAATGCTCCGCAGCAGATTGTGAATGTCGAGGGCGATCGGCAACTAATGGGCAGGATATTTTCTAACCTGATTATCAATGGCATTCAATCTGTTCCATCTAAGCGGACTGCGGAGATTGACATCATGCTTGAGTTTCCCGAACCAGGAAAGGTAAGAATTTTGATTGCCGACAATGGCGAAGGAATTGATCCTGCTATTCAGGATAAAATTTTTGTGCCGAATTTTAGCACAAAGTATGCAGGTTCGGGTATTGGTCTTGCTATTGCAAAGCGAGGAATCGAGCACGCTGGCGGATCCATACAATTTGAAACCACATCGGGAAAAGGGACGACGTTCATCATTGACCTTCCTATAATGAATTGATGTTGCGTGGCCTCCTGTTTATAGCGATATTCTTCTCTTTCTTAACCAGGGTTGTAAATGCCCAGGATATTGGAAAGTGCATCACTTTGCCGTTTTCTCAGGATGCTGTTGCTCTGGATTCCTTATCCGTTCTCCCTGAGTCGATCAGTGTTAGCAGTGAGCTGCCTTACCAGTATGATCTCAATACAGGAACAATTGCTTTCGGTGAGATTGCCACCCCACCTGACAGCATCGAAGTCTGTTTTACGGTATTGCCTTTCGCATTGCACCAGAGGGTTCAAAACCGCGACATTGCTATTTATGACTCTACTGCATTTTTTGAAGATACGCAGACCAGTTATGAAGAGGGGCTTTATGGAGAACGATCTCAGATATTTCCTTCGGAAGGGTTGACCAAAAATGGCAGCATAAGCCGGGGTATTTCCTTTGGTAATACGCAGGACGTTTTTGTGAACTCCGCCTTAAACCTACAACTAGAAGGTAAGCTCACTGATGATATCAACATCAGAGCTGCCATAACAGATCAAAATATTCCTTTTCAGCCAGAGGGAAATACACAACAATTGCAGGAATTCGACAAGGTTTTTATTCAGTTTTATAATGACAATGCGTCCTTAACGGCCGGAGATATTGTACTGAAAAATAAGCCTTCCAATTTCCTCAGGTACTATAAGAATGTTCAGGGAGGGCAATTCTCTGCAAATTACAATGCTTTAAAGAACTCGCCTGCAGAGACTGAAGCCAGTATTTCTATCGCGAAAGGTAAATTTGCTTCCGAACTGCTAGAGGTGCGTGAGGGGGTATTGGGGCCCTATAAATTAAGAGGCGGACAAAATGAGCCGTTTGTAATTGTGCTGGCAAATTCAGAAAAAGTTTACCTGGATGGGCGTTTGCTGGAAAGAGGCTTCAACTATGATTATACCATAGATTACAATCAGGGAGAAATTACATTTACAAATAAGGTATTAATTACTGCCTTTTCGAGGGTAAGGGTAGATTTTGAATATGCCGATCGAAATTATAGCCGAACCATTATCAGTGGAAACCACTATCAGACACTTGGGAAACTGAAGTTCTTTGCCAACTACTACAATGAAAAGGACAATCCAAACCGTCCCCTGACTTTTGATTTAAGTAATGAAGAAAAGCTTTATCTCAGCACAATCGGCGATGATCTAAGCAAGGCTGTAATTTCTGGAGTGGACACTGCTGCATTTAATCCCAACCTTCTTCTTTACAAGAAGATAGATACGCTTGGGGTGCCGGTTTATGTGTTCAGCACGAATCCTGACAGTGCTAAATATGATGTATCTTTTTCTGATGTGGGGCAGGGAAAAGGAAATTACCGGCTTACGAACAGGAATGTAAACGGAAGAATTTATGAATGGATTCCTCCCGTCGGCGGCGTTCCACAGGGAAGGTATGAACCTGTGATAGCCATTCCCACGCCTTCCCAAAAGCAGATGATTACCGTGGGAGGGGAATTTTCGCTCACTGATTATGAGATGGTGTATTCTGAAGCTGCCATCTCGAATAACGACAGGAACCTGTATTCTGACGACAATGCAGATGACAATGGTTTGGCTTATAAAGGAGGCTTTTTGAGCGAAGGCAGGCCGTTCAAATTGATAAAGGGCTACACCTGGATTGCAGGCATAGATTATGAGTATAACGAAAGGGCCTTTCAGCCAATAGACAGGTTCAGATATATCGAATTCGACAGAAACTGGAATTTTGTGGCACCGGATTCCGCTGCTATGTACAATGAAAATATTTTCAATTTTTCGCTGGGCATTAAAGACGAGAAGGATAATCTGATAAAATATAGCATGAGCAAAAGAAAAAGAGGAGAAGCAGTAGACGGGTTCCAGCATCAGGCAGATATAAGCCAAACCTTTGGAAGGTTCAGGGCCATTAGCAATTTATTTTACTTAAAGAGCAATGGCCAAGGCCTTAGCTCTGACTGGAAGAAGATGGATGCGTCCATTGCCTATCATTCGAAAATATTTGTGCCGGGTTATCAATACAGCATAGAGCAGAATAAAATCAAAGCAGCGGCCATCGATTCTATTGTTGATAAAATAACTGGTCTGCCTATTCCACTGAATTATTATGCGCACACTGTTTTTCTGAAGAGCAATGATACCCTTGCCACACGGTTTAACCTGAATCATACTTTGCGTGAAGACAAGGAACCCTTTGGCGGGGTACTGAATACGCAATCCAGATCGCAGACGACCAATTTTTTGCTAGAAAGTAGTGCCATTCGAAATCACGATCTTAACCTGACCTTTACCTACAGGGTGCTGGAAAATTTGCATGAGGCGGCGCAAGATCAATTGGAAGAGACAATAATGGGACGAGTAGATTGGTTCGCAGATCTTTTGCAAAACCATGTACGTTCAGAGTTGACCTATTCAATTGCCAATGCACAGGAGCCGAGAAGAGAATTTGTATTCTTAAGAGTTCCTACAGGCGAAGGTACCCATACCTGGAGAGATGAAAACGGCGATGAGGTTCAGGATATCAATGAATTCTATGAAGCCATCAACCCGGACGAGCGAAACTTTGTAAAAATTTTTGTTCCGACCGATGAATACATCCTGGCTTATTCCAGTAACCTTAACTACAGGCTTAATTTTTCGATGCCCAGGACTTGGTCTTCGGCGGGCGGTCTTAAGGGCTTTTTATCCAGATTCTCGAATGTTTCGGCTTGGAGCATAGACAAAAAACATACAGATGAAGATGCAGGAGCGCGTTTTTTACCCTTTTCTAATGCTATAGAAGATGAAAACCTGTTGTCGATCAGAGAGTCGTTGCGGTCGTCGCTGTTTTACAACAGATCGAATCCAAAGTTTGGAATGGATGGTACATTGGCACTTTCGGAGCGAAAAGAATTATTAACAAACGGATTTGATACAAGAAAGAATAATGAATATATTGTCAACTCCAGATTCAATATTCTCAGGAGCTATAATTTCAGGGTGGGAGGTACCGCAGGTGAGCTTTTTAGTGCTTCAGATTTTTTAGAAGGAAGAAATTTCCAAGTAAAATATTACGAGATAACACCGGAGTTCGATTGGTTGCCGGCCAGAAATTTCAGATTGACCACTAAATATAATTATACCACCAAAGAGAGTGTTGAAGTGGAGGCAGAAGCTACCGGAGGATCTGCAACCATCAATACTTTGGGATTGGAGTGTAGGTTTACCCAGGTATCGAAACGGACGTTAAATTTCGGGTTGAAATATACCCATATTGATTTTAGCGGGGAAGAAAATACGCCACTTGGTTACGAATTGTTAGAAGCACTGAGGCCGGGGAGTAATTATACCTGGAATTTGAATTTGCAGCAGAGGGTTGCAGATGGATTACAGATAAGTATCAACTATGAAGGCCGGAAATCAAGTAACCAGGATGTAATTCACATTGGAAGGATGCAGATTAGTGCCCTTTTTTGAGCTTGCAGAAGCATCAGCAATGATGTCATGAACCAATAATTTAGTTTGTTTCGCGCGTTTGGTTAAAAGCTCTTCCTGAGCCGCTTCATAAATTCGGAAGCATACACCAGGTCATTCAGTTCCTTAACATCTGCATGTAAAATATCTTCTTTGTTCCCCTCCCAAAGTTTGTCGCCCTGATACATAAACATGATGTAATCTCCGGTTTCCATTACTGAGTTCATATCGTGCGTTACAACAATGGTAGTAATATTGTATTCATTCGTGATTTCATTGATGAGGTTGTCAATGACAATAGCAGTCTGCGGATCGAGGCCTGAATTGGGTTCGTCGCAAAACAAATATTGGGAATTATTCACAATGGCACGGGCAATACCAACTCTTTTTTTCATTCCTCCACTTATTTCGGACGGCATTTTCCTGTTTACGTTCTCCAATCCTACCCGTTTTAAACAAAAATTTACCCTGTCAAGCTTTTCGTCCTTTGGCATTTTCGTAAGCACATCCAGCGGAAACATTACATTTTCTTCAACGGATTTTGAGTCGAACAAAGCGGAACCCTGAAAAAGCATTCCTATTTCCCGCCTTACGTCGGTTCGCAGGTCTCTGTCGCCATGGGTGAAATCTCTGCCGTCAAAATAAACCGTTCCCTCATCAGGTGGTACCAATCCAACTATGCATTTTAGCAACACACTCTTACCGGTACCACTGGCTCCAATAATGAGATTCATTTTACCTTTATTAAAGACACCGTCGATTCCTTTTAAAACAGGAACTCCGTTGAAGGACTTATGAATGTTTTTTATTTCAATCATGCTTTATAATACAAGATTAATATCTACTATGTTATTAAAAGAAGACTCTTAAGATCTTCAGCATTATCAGAAACAGAATAATGTTTACGGTACCCACATCAATGATTGTAGGGATATTATTTCGATAGATAAAACCTACTATCGACGTGATAAAAAGTACAATTGGCACGAACATGAAAATATCTAAAATGCTCGTATGTGGTTCTATAGGATATTCCCGGTTATTCTTCTTCACAAAACCTGATTTTACCAGTCTTAGAATTGGTGTTGCATGGATTTCCAATGTGTCATTTGCTCCAAATACAATTTCAAAACCACGAGGTGCCGGAAAACGAAAATTCTCTGTCAAAATGAGCGAAGCATCAGATTTTTTAATCACATACTTCCCGCCGCCCGATCTAGTTGCGTACTCTTCCGTGGCCCTGTAAATGATCTTCTCCTGCTTTACAATCGTAGGCAGTAAAAGATCGATTCCCAGCGTAAGGCAAAAAGCCAATGTGAAATAGGTGACGTATTTGCAGATTCGCGCATAAACAACTTTTGCATTTCTATCATTAGAGGCCATTATAACAGTAACTGGGCTAACAAATAATCAGCAAGGAGTATAGCGATACAGCTATTTGTAACGGCGCTGGTACTGGCAATGCCTACTTCTAGAGCGCCACCTCTCGTATAAAATCCTTTGTAGGCAGAAATTGCCGCTACCAAAAATGCAAATACAACGGATTTGATCATCATGAAAGTAATGGTAAATTCGTTGAAATCGGCACGGATTCCATAGATATATTCCTCTGCTGTTATCACCCCTGACAAGGTTCCTGCCAGAAATCCCCCATAAATAGACAGAAATGCGGCAAGAATTACCAAAAGCGGGTACATGATCATCGATGCGATAATTTTCGGTAATACCAGATACGAAGCAGGGTTAATCCCCATGACTTCCAATGCATCAATTTGTTCAGTAATTCGCATAGTTCCCAATCCACTGGCAATATTGGAGCCTACCTTTCCTGCGAATACAATGGCCGTGATGGTGGGGGCAAGCTCAAGCAGCGTCATATCCCTGACTATCAGTCCGATCACATAATCCGCAATCAGTGGGCTCACCAGGTTGTATGCAGTTTGTACAGATGTCACAGCACCAATAAAGGTTGAAACTATGGCTACAATGGTAATGGATTTGATACCAATCTGAATGGACTCGTCAAAAACCAACCTCACATAAGTCTTGAAAGATTCCCTATTGGTAAAAAGGGCACCCATGAAAATAAAAAACTTTCCAATACTTTTCATTTGTCTGTCTTGCTTATTTTATCGGGGAAAGGCTTTGGTGATACATGAAAATTGAGTTATTTGTCAGGTGATGCTGAACCATGGATATTAAAAAATAGAATTCATAGATAGTCAACAGTTTTTAATCCATTTAGTTGTTTCTATTATATTTTGGAAAAATACTAATAAAATTCAAAACCGAGGAAGATATTTGCGCTTAGTTTGTACTAAATTAATGCGGGGTACTAGTTTTATAAATGATTCGCAAAGTTGATTGACTTCCACAAGCGATTTAATCTCAAAATATTTTATATGAAGAAATTATTAGTAGTTACAGGTGGCTCAAAAGGAATAGGAAAGGCGCTCATCCGGAAATTTTCGCAAGAGGATTTTGACGTTGTTACCTGTGCGCGAAATATCGAAGGCCTGGATGATTTGAAGCAATTGTTAAAAGAAAAATTCCAGTCGGACTTGTATTATATGGGCGCTGATCTTTCCATTAAGTCGGAGACCTTATCTTTTGGAAAGTTTGTCCAATCACTCAACCGGCCTGTTGATGTACTTGTAAATAACGCTGGTTTGTTCATTCCCGGACAGGTTCATACAGAGGAGGAAGGTGTGCTGGAGAAAATGATCAACACCAATTTGTATAGTGCCTACCATCTTAGCAGAGCACTCATTCCTTCCATGAAGGAGCAGCAGCGTGGATATATTTTTAACATGTGTTCCACCGCAAGCATTACGCCTTATGTAAATGGCGGTTCCTATTGTATATCTAAATTTGCCATGCTGGGGATGAGCAGGGTCTTGAGGGAAGAAATGAAACCCCATGGCATCAAAGTGACGGCAGTTATTCCGGGAGCTACATTTACCGCAAGTTGGGAGGGTACAGATTTACCGGAAGAACGGTTTATGAAGTCAGAAGATATTGCCGCGGCGGTGTATGCTGCCTACGCATTGTCGCCTCAGGCTGTAATGGAAGAACTCATTATAAGGCCGCAGTTAGGCGACTTATAATCCTGTCTAAAGTTGTTGTTAAATTAGGGCGCTGAGAAAATATTTCTTGAAATGCTTTTCGACAGGCTTTGGATTAGCAGATTGACTGCAAAGAAAGAAGATAGCACTTCATCTAATACCCTCAATCGTTTGCGCTGTCAGTCAATGGTTCCTTTTACTCTTGAGGACTGGGAATAGACATTTTTAGGGAGTGTTACTGTAAATAGTGATCCTTCGTTCGGCTTGCTTTTTATATTAATCGTGCCGCCCATTTTCTGCAAAAATTCATTGCATAATACCAGACCCAACCCAGCTTGTGTTGGGTCATTGCTTTTTGGTGCATTGGCTTTTTCGTCGATGTTGAACAGCTGCTTTATTTTATGTTCAGCCATGCCAACGCCCTGATCTTTTACAGAGATACTAAATGTTTCCTCATCGGCTCTTAGCTTTACCATGACAACGCTGCCCTTATTTGAAAATTTAATTGCATTGCTCACGAGGTTTCGCAAAATAAACTCTATCATGTGCGCATCACCCATAATTTCCACCTTGCAGTTGATATTCTTCACCAAGGCAATGTGCTTCTGGTTCGCAGTCGATTGCATCAGATGCAACGTATAGGTAATCATCTTGTTGATATTGATATTGTCAAGCTGGCTCGGGGGAAGGGGATTCTGTACCATTGACCATCTCGAGACATTATTCAATACGCTCACCAGGTAGTTTAAAGACTTTTCCAGGGAGGCAGCATAGGATGAAACCTCCCAGGGTGAAAAATTGCCTTCTTTTGTTTTCAAGGTATACGCAAAACTCTTTAGAGCCAGAAGAGGTTTGTTTAAGTCTTTTGCAACGATGGACAGCAATTTTTCTTTGGCGGTATTTTGTAATCGCAATTCTTCGCGGCATGCACGCAAATCTGCATTGATCAGGCCAAGCTCCTGGTGCTGACGTTTTATCAATTCCTTGTGGCCCTTGAGAATTTTTTTGGATTTATGATGGCTGCATGCCAAAAGCACCGACAGAATTGCAACGGTGCATATGCTTATGGCCAATAAGCTGATGATGTTGTCGGGAGTCGCGTAAAAATCCAACGAAAGCAGGTAGGAATAATTTACAAAGGCGTTTTTGAAAAACTTGAGCAGGGGCAGAAAATTGTATACAGTTACCGGGATTATCAATAGTAAAATTCCCAGTAACAGCGAAAACTTAGGAGGCTGGCTAACTCGTGTCCTCATATCAATTCGTTTTAATCATTTTCACTTCTTGCTTTAGTTTTATCCAATTTAACAATTATTTACAAATTCAAGCCAATTGTATTGTTGTTTTTTAAATTTTTTGCGGATTTATATTAACATAAATACAACATCTTTCAATTGACCAATTTAGTAAATGAATAGTACTATATATATAGAACCAATGTGAATTAGATATGTTATTTTAATTTGAAGCCGTCCGATCTTAGGAATGGCAGTGATGTTTAAGTCTGCTTAAATTTTTCGTGTTTGTCCAATTGTTAGCTTGTCGTGGAGAGTTCTTGCTTTCTGGAAATATGTCCGATGGCAAGCTATTAAAAATGCTGAACCATCAAGGAGTCAGATCCGAAAGAAGAGTTCTTGGAAGGGCAAAAAAAAACACCTGGGAACAGGTGCTTCTACATATCTTTAGTAGGAGTGAGGCTACTTCTCTTCTGTTGAATCCTTTTTCTCAGGGAAAGTACGTTTAACATCAATAGCTGTAAGTGCGGCTCCAAAAGCGGCAAGGAAACAAACAATCCAAATAAATAAGCTTACTCCGTCAGTCAAAGGTGCTTCAAACATGGCTTTTTTTTTTAATATTTACACAATGATAAGGCAAATAAGGTAAATATCAAATTGAATTTTCAGGCAAAATTAAAAAAGCAACTGCTTGTTTAGGAATATTGTATTTTCACTTCATCCTTTTTTGCTCCTGCATTCGAAAAGCCAGTTAATATTTGGTTCAACATGCTTATCGTAATCAGGTAGGTAGGCTTAACCCCAATTAATCCCAGACTTCCGGACGATAGCGTGCTTCCTGTTACCAAAGGATTATCAGATGCATAATAGGCGTAGCTTAATTTGATATCCCTGCTTACGCTGTTCCTGATTTTAGACGCTGCCTGAATAGCCTTTTGCAAATGCGCACCTTCCATTTCCAGGCCAATGGCTCCCCAGGAGCTGTTATTGAAATAATCCAGCACATCTTTATTTTGGAGCGAGGTTCCCAATACCGTAATCATTGGCCCATGAAAAACCTTTATTGAACCATCAAAAGCGGCCAATTGAAAGGCGTTGTCGATAGGGTAATTGTCTGCAGTGCCTTCAAAAATATGAGCGGTGGGCACCATGATATCTCCCTTTTCTCCTTCAAGGATGCCTGCTTTTCCTATAATGGAAACAGATTTTACAGGCAGTGGAATTTTTTCGTCGCCTTTTTCAAACGGCTTCAGGAGCTCATCCATGGTTTCATAAGCCTGTTCTCCAAACGCATAATCCATTACCACGATCACCGGCTTTTCTTTTTTGATGTATTCACTGTCAAAATTTACTTCCGGGGAAATCTGGTCCAAATCTAGTTTGCTTGTGTTGATAATTTGAACAGAAATATTGGTTTTGGAATTGTCCTTAAGAAAATAAAGGCCATGCTTATAAGCATAATCTTCTACTTTTTTACGCAATCCATCATTTTGGGCCTGACTCAGTTCGATGGCCAGTTCAAACAAATCTTTTTTGTTTGAGAACTTTCCGGCAATGGCAGGATAGGCGTACAATGCGTTCATTACACTATGAAGATTGGCGCTGATGATGTGTATGGGCCGGTTGATCAGGTTTTTATCATACAAAAATCGTTTGATGTTTGAAGCCCATCTTTCTCCATATATATGGTGGCCGATTCTTTCCCGCAACGCAGAACTGAAGTTGATTTCCCTGTCCTTTTCATACAATTGTTCTTCTATCGCTATTCTGCCGAGCCAGTAGATGATGTGAAACAGATTATTATTCAGTCCGCTGCTATTGAACCTGGTATATGCGGCCTCTGTTTCTTCATACGTTCTTCCCAAAATGGCACTTAAATATACCAGGGCCAACTCCTTTTCATTTTCTACCAAAGTGTAGTTATCCTTTACAATTTCCTCTAGTCTGATCCATTCTCTGGTCTTTTTGCCGTTTTCATCAATGGCATAGCGTTTTATCTTTTCTGCTTCTATGTACAAAAAGGTAAGGTGTGTCAGGATATCGTATATTTCACTCCTTCCTCTGGTTAGCTCAATAACCATAAGCTCCTGGTCTATCCTATAGCAATTTCTTCGTCTTTTTGAAGGAATGATTACCTCAAAATTAGATTCACTGAGCCCTTCTTCAGAAGTAAGCTTTATAAAGCGGCATTCTTCTATTCCCCTTGGGAGTCGGTCAATCACGTAGTGGAGACCAAACAGTTCCACCTTCTCTCTGTCGCCGATAGAGCCGTAAATTTCTGGTCTTAAAGTCAGAAGTGCATCTATCAAGGCTTCACCGGAGACGCCAAAGGGTTTATAATACCCTCTGTTAAAAAGATGGCGCATGGTGATGTAAAGTTTTTCTATTGCCGCTCGTGATTCCTGTGATCGGGTTCTTTCCATATTATAAAAGTGTAAACAGAAGGTGTTAAAATCTTTTAAACCTGAAATAAAAAATGTGGTTTTAAAAACCGAAGGTAATTTGATTTAAGAGAGGGGAAATTAAATAAAAATTAGTTGTGGAATTGAAAACCACCCTAAAAAATCTGTGAAATTCATTCGCGGAGGTAAAAAAGACAAGACACAGAAATCCTGACAAAGAAGCTATCCTTTCCTGTAAAATGCGAATGTTATTCCGGGATTTGTAGGTAGAAGCGGAATAACTAATTTACGATGTCAAATATCTCTGCCTTCTTCTTCAGGTTGTTGATGCCATTCAGATTCGGGCAAATTCTGTGATTTCACCCTTTCGTTGTTGGCTTTTGAGTAGGCAAAAATTAACTGAGCGATCAAGATCAGGCTTATGATCATCATGATCATGCGAGAATTCTTTTTCATAATGTCAGTTTCAATGGTTTAAGGTCTTGCAATTATAATTAAAAATATTTTAAGTTTCAATTATATAAGCTTTTTTTAAACCAGACAAATTATTGGGACCAGAATTGAAAAAGAATAGAGAAAAGGAGGGAAAAAATGCTTTTTTTCCCTCCTTAGTTCTTAATTCAGATTAATGGTAATATTATTGAATCGGGACCCGGTAACGAACTTGATTGTATTTTTTTCAGTATCATGGTTTACTTCCTGATCGTCTACCATGATGCTGCTGACGGAGCCGGGGAGGCCATGCAGGATAAGCTCATATTGTTTATAACTTGCCTCGAAATTACCTTCTATTTCCTGGTCTATCGATAATCCTGCGTCGATTGAACTCACCATGAATGTTTTGGTGGTAGCGCCTCCACTCAGATAGTCATAGCCGTCTCCTGCGTCTTCGTACAGCAAGCTCTTGACGGAGCCTTCACCATAGTAAACGTGCAGTTTTAGAACGTCAATCACCAGTTCTCCTACATACTGCTGAACCGGGTAGTGCGGAATTACCGCGCCGGCTTGGATGAAAAATGGTATCTGATCCAAAGTTGACTTTACCCATACTTCGCCTGCATCGGTATATTGGCTGTCATCCCAGTAGTTATACCAGGTGCCTTGTGGCAGGTATAGCCAGCGCCCTTCAACTTTAGATTGCGAAATTGGACAAATCATCATATGATCGCCCAGGAAAAACTCCTCCTGCCGATTATATGCTTCCATGTCGTTTTGGTTGATAAGGAAGCCCGAGCGCAGCATAGGAGTACCATACTGACTATATTGCCAAAAGGTGGTATAGATATAGGGGAGCAACTGGTACCTTAGTTCAATGAATTTCCTTACAATATTCTCATAATCAGGGCCGAATGTCCACGGTTCTTTGTCGCCGTGGTCGCCGGAGGTGTGTGTTCTGAAGAAGGGATGAAATACCGCCATTTGAATCCACCTGGTGTAAAGTTCTCCTTCAGGCTTTTCCACGAAGCCCCCAACGTCTGAACCGGCGAAAGAAATGCCCGATGTGCTCAGGCGCTGGCATTGTATGTTAGCAATTTTCAGATGTTCCCAGGTAGCAACGTTATCTCCTGTCCATACCGCGCCATACCGTTGTGCACCTGCATAGGCTGACCGTGTAATAGCAAAAGGTCGATGAGGCTTAAGGAATTTTTTGATCCCGTTGTAGGTAGCGCGCACCATTTGCATACCATACACGTTGTGCGCTTTCCTGTGGCTGCAGGGGTGACCGTCAAAATCATGCCTTACATCCGGAGGAAAGGTGCCCTCTTCAAATACGGCGGGCTCATTCATGTCGTTCCAAACGCCCTTGACGCCGTCTTCTATCAGGCCTTTGAACAGATCCTCCCACCATGCACGGGCTTTTGGATTGGTGAAGTCGGGGAAACTGCAGATGCCCGGCCAGACGCTTCCCCTGAACAAGGGGCCATCTGCCCGCTTGCAAAATAAGTCTTTTTCAACACCTTCTTTATAGACGAAATAATCCGGATCTTCTTTAATGCCAGGGTCTATGATAACCACGGTCTTAAATCCCTGGTCGCTCAGGTCACTGATCATCTTTTTTGGCTCTGGAAAGTGCGTTTTACTCCAGGTAAAACATCTGTACCCTTCCATGTAGTCAATGTCCAGATGAATCACATCGCAGGGAATCCTGTGATCACGGAAATCTTGTGCAAGTTTCCTGACTTTTGATTCGGGATAGTAGCTCCATTTGCTTTGCTGATAGCCAAGAGACCACAGGGGAGGTAGCTCCGGCTTGCCGGTCATTTTGGTGAAAGATTCGCACACTTTCATAAGCTGGGGGCCATAAATAAAGTAATAGTTCATTTCGCCACCTTGACCCCAAAAGCTATATGCATTCTTTCTTTCCTGTCCAAAGTCAAAGAAAGTTCTGTATGTATTGTCAAAAAAGATTCCGTAGCCCAAGGTTTTATGCAAGCCAAGAAAAAAGGGAATGTTTTTATAAATAGGATCTGTATCTTTCCCGTAACCATAAGTGTCAGATCCCCAAAGCTGAAGCCTTTTTCCTCTTATATTCAACTGGCATGGCTTATCGCCCAGCCCGAAGAAGGCCTCACCACTTTGAATCGTTTTGGTTTCGATCACAATATTATTACCGGTCGTTTTTTCTTCTTCCCAATGAAACCCTTTCTCATCTTCTAGAACGATCTTATTATCTTTATTAAGAATCGTCTTCCGCATATCAGAGCGGGAAATTTGCAGGCGCAACTGGGCCGTACTTATCTCCACATAGTCAGCGGACTCACTCAGGTTGATTTCAGTAGCCTGAGCGTCAAAGTCTTTTGCTATTGCATACGAAAAATCATCTTCAAAAAATTTATTGTTTGCATATCTAAACCTGAAAATAAAATCACTGTAGACGGTCAATTCCAGTATGGTAAAGTCGGCTTCAAAAAGAAACTTGTTTGGACCTTCCCGACGAAAAGATAACAGGGCCCCCGGAAACAGCTCGTTTTCTACCGAGCCCTTAAAGTTTTCCATGTAGTTACCGTGTCCTTCAGATATTTTCTCTTCCATAATTATGTTTATATTATTCAGCAAATAATCTGTATTTTCAAGCTAAAAAAGGCAGATAAAGCCATCTTAAAAATATTTTTAACGTAAATGTATCACAAAAAATTTAACTCCAAATTATTTTAATTTGCGCTGCAATGAGCTGCTACATTTTTTTAAGTTTAAAAGGAAATATTTCATGACAATGTTTTGCTTTTATAAAGAAAGTTGACTGCCAATGCTTAATTTTGCTTGTAACTTCCATGTAAACCTTACACTGCTATAAATTTTTTAAAATGAAGAAAAAAGTACTGATGCTGGGCTGGGAATTTCCGCCTGTAATTAATGGTGGCTTGGGTGTTGCCTGCCTTGGCATCGCAAAATCCTTGTCTGAGTATGTTGATTTGACCATCATTCTTCCCAAAACAGATCCTGAGTTTGTTGTAGATAAAGTGGGCCTGATAGGACTCAACAATATTGACCTGAGGGCATTGCTCCAAAGTGAGAAGATTGTCAAGGATAGTCAAACTACAAAGACTGCGTACGATACTTTTTCTGAGGCCAAATACATCAACCTCAACTTTGACCCTTATTTTAATTTAACTTCAGAGGAAACCAACACTGAGCGGACAAAGCATACGCATACCGGTGAGGTGATTACAGAAGCAGAAAAAGTGCTGAAGGAAGAACTGATCATCGAAGAGTTCCTGAACGCGTTTCATCATGGTGAATTGTACGGGAAAGATGTGATCCAAAAGGTGATTCTTTATTCTAAGTATGTGCTCAGAATTGTGAACGAGCGGGAATTTGATATCATTTATGCCCACGATTGGATGACATTTCTGGCAGGAATTGAGGTGAAATTCAGAACAGGCAAGCCACTAGCCCTGCATGTACATGCGCTGGATTACGACAGGGGAGGGCCGGATAGCCGGGGATGGATCTATGACCTGGAGAAGTACGCGATGCAGCATGCCGATGTAATTATACCTGTGAGTGAATATACCGGTGATATTATTGCTGGTCATTACGGTATTGACAGGGCCAAAATTTTTCCGGTCCATAATGGCGTAGATGTAGTAGAAGCTTATCGTGAAGAAAAAGCTTTCCCCGAAAAGCTCGTTCTGTTTTTAGGACGTGTAACCGGACAGAAGGGGCCGGAGTTTTTTCTGGAAGTAGCTTCAAATGTTTTTGAAAAATATAAAAAGGTGCGCTTTGTTGTAGCAGGTACGGGTGACCGCTTAAAGCGTTTGATTGAAACCGGTGCTTACAGACAAATCGGCCATAAATTCCATTTTACGGGTTTCCTGGATAAAGAAAAAGTCCACAAGTTACTTGCCATGGCTGATGTCTACTGCATGCCCTCAGTTTCTGAACCCTTTGGATTATCCGCATTGGAGGCAGCGCAGTTTGGAATTCCTATGGTAATATCCAAACAGTCAGGGGCAGCAGAAGTTTTAAGAGGTGCATTAAAGGCAGATTACTGGGATGTGGAGTTGATGGCTGCGCACATTACTTCTTTGCTAGAGAGTAAACGTTTAGTCAACAAGGTTGTGAAACAAGGTTTTGAAGATTTGGAGAGCTTGAGCTGGGATCATTCTGCAACTAAGATACTGGCTGCATTTGACACAGTTATGTAAGGTGCCATAATTCTTAATTTGCTAATTATTTTTTAAATTATAAATCATTCTCATGCCGTCAGTATGCCTTTATTTTCAGGTTCATCAGCCAAACCGGTTGAAACCTTACACATTTTTTGACCTTGGTAAAGATCATTTTTATGAAAATGACCAGTTCAATGCAGAAGTGATTCATAAAGTGTCGGAAAAATGCTATTTACCTGCAAACCGAATGATCCTGGACCTGATCAACCAGTATAAAGGAAAATTCAAAATCGCTTACTCTCTAAGCGGGGTTTTTATTGAGCAGCTTGAATACCATAGGCCGGATGTCTTACAATCATTTGTGGATCTGGCTAATACTGGTTGCGTAGAGTTTTTAGGTGAGACCTTTTATCACTCACTCAGCTACTTCTATTCCAAAGATGAGTTCAAGCGTCAGGTTAAACTACATAAAAAGCTGATTGAGAAATACTTTAACCAGAAACCAAAGGTTTTCAGAAACACTGAACTGACTTATAACAATGAAATGGCCTGGTTTCTTGAAGGGATGGGCTACGAAGGGGTGATCACCGAAGGGGTAGACTGGCATTTGAATGGCAGATCTTCCAACTATTTTTACAAAGCCCCCAATGCAGGGAATATAAAGGTAATGCTCAGAAACCATAAGCTTTCTGATGATATTGGGTTCCGATTTTCCGATAAAACCTGGGCGGAATATCCCTTGAATGCTGAAAAATTTGCTTCCTGGCTATCCAATAGTGAAGGAGACGTGATCAACCTTTTTATGGATTACGAAAGCATAGGCGAACATCAGTGGGAAGATACCGGAATTTTCAGCTTTTTTAGAGAATTGCCCGAAAAGGTATTTAACCATGAGCATCTCGATTTCATCATGCCTACAGATGCGGTTCGGAAGTTTAAGAGCCGATCTATTTATGATGTACATGATCCTATTAGCTGGGCTGATCAGGAGCGAAATTTGTCTGCCTGGAATGGCAACAATCTTCAGAAGGAAGCGCTGCAGATGGTCTATGGACTTGAAAAGCTGGTTAAAACATCCAGAAACATTGACCTGATCCATGTTTGGTCCAAATTGCAGACTTCTGACCACTTTTATTATATGTCCACCAAGGTAAGTACAGATGGCATGGTGCATAATTATTTCAGTCCATACAGTTCACCCTATGATGCTTATATTTTCTATATGAATGCGCTTTCTGATCTTGAAATCACTTTGAATACAAGAAACAGAAAGAAACTGCTCGCATTGGAGGGTATATCAGAAGAAGTGTTGTCGGACATCAAACCCGCCAAGGAGTCAAAGTCTGGTAAAAAGAAAGGCAAAGGATTAGACACTTTGGTAGCTTCATCGCCAAAAGAGAAGAAAATGGGAGGAAAGAAAGCGGTTAAAGAATGAGCCATTTTCGACAGGCCAAAGTGGCAATGTCGTTAAGGCAATTAATCCTTCTCCTTTAGGAGAGGGACCCAGGGTGAGGTACTAATAAAATGCTTAATTTAACCACATTGAACTAAAGGGGGAGGGGAGTTAATCTCCTCTCACCCGGTTAAGATCCTCTACCTTAGAAGATATACAACGGTAACCCGTCCTACAGCGACCAATCCGCCCGGAGCGCTGGCAAGAAGTAGTCACTCGCCGGAGACGAGCGGCTGCCGAATGCCCTACCATCAAAAATCTCACAACTGATCGTCTAACGTCTATTATTTGCCTGTTTTTTGTATCACAATGGCCGTTCGATTGGTAAGGTAAAGACTTAATAGCGCATTCCCATCGACCTCCATCGCTTTATATCTTATAGTTGAATCTACTCTTGAAAAACCCCCGAACTCAGAATCATCACTTGACAAAATAATTTTGTAGGTTCCTTTTTCGGGAACGGGAAATCTATAATCAAATATAGAATTGTGGGGACTAAAATTAAATATGAATATCAATCCGGCCCGATAGAATATGACCACATTGTTGTTGCTGTCCATATTCAACTGCCTCGTATCGCCAGCCTCCATTACCCTGTGTTTTTTGACCAGAGCAATCATAGCCCGATCGAAATTCTCGAGGTATTCGTACTTCAGATCTTTGTTTTCTGCTAATGACCACTGTCTTTTAGCATATTTATAGCTCCAATTGTTTCCTTCCCGGGGAAAATCAACCCACTCCGGATGCCCAAATTCGTTTCCAATGAAATTCATATAACCCTCACCTCCGAGAGCAATGGTAAACAATCGGATCAGCTTATGTAAAGCAATTCCTCTGTCAATGACGATGTTCTGATCGTCTTTACGCATGTGATAGTACATCTCTTTATCCATGAGACGAAAAGCGATGGTTTTATCACCTACAATCGCCTGATCATGAGACTCGGCATAAGCAATGGTTCTTTCCTTGTATCTCCTGTTGGTCATCATGTCCCACATTTCAAAGATATTCCAGTTTTCATCCGAGCGTTCCTTCAGGTATTTTATCCAGAAGTCAGGAATACCCATGCCCAGTCTGTAGTCGAAGCCAATGCCACCTTCCTCCGGCGGTCTGCACAGTCCTGGCATGCCGCTCATGTC
>CAZWQB010000028.1:0-22597 GCA_964636035.1 uncultured Roseivirgaceae bacterium | reverse complement strand
GACCCAAAAGAAAAAGACAGGCTGTTCAATGCAATTGACACGATGGACTGTGTTAAGAAAAAAGCAGACTGGGCGCTTAGATGGATTGACGAAGGAAGCTTTGCAGAAAGACTGATAGCCTTTGCCGCCGTGGAAGGCATTTTCTTTTCCGGTAGCTTCTGTTCTATATTCTGGTTGAAAAAGCGGGGTTTGATGCCCGGACTTTGCTTTTCAAATGAATTGATCTCCAGGGATGAGGGAATGCACTGTGATTTTGCCTGCCTGATTTACAATGAGCATATGCAAAACAAGCTGCCCGAAGAAACCGTAAGAAACATCATCACCAATGCTGTTGAAATAGAGAAAGAATTCGTAACAGACGCGCTGCCCGTTAATTTGATAGGAATGAACGCAGATCTCATGTGTCAGTACATCGAATTTGTAGCTGACAGGTTGTTGGCAGAGTTGGGGTGTGAGAAAGTTTATAACTCTAAAAACCCATTTGACTTTATGGAAATGATCTCCCTGCAGGGAAAAACTAATTTTTTCGAAAAAAGGGTGGCAGAATATCAGAAGGCTGGTATTATGAAAGATAAAGATGATGATACACCGAAGTTTTCTTTGGACGAAGATTTTTAATATATTAATAATATCAATTATAAGAGTTTTGTAGTATAAATAAAGCGCAACATACGTTTATATAGACTGCAAACCTTGTTAACCAATCATTTACCTCATTAAAATTTACCCATATGCTTGTAATCAAAAGAGACGGAAGGCGCGAGTCGGTTAAGTTCGACAAAATCACTGCCAGAATTGAAAAATTATGTTATGGGCTTGATATCAACTACATTCATCCTGTAGACATCGCAAAGAAGGTGATCAACGGGATTTACGATGGCGTAACTACTGTTGAATTGGATAATCTTGCTGCGGAAACTGCGGCGACCATGACCACCCGACATCCGGATTATGCGGTTCTGGCTGCCCGGATTGCAATTTCTAATTTGCACAAGGTTACAAGCAAGTCTTTCTCCAATACCATGAAAAGGCTCTATACCTATATAGATCCTAAAACTGGTGAAAATGCCTCGTTAATTGCAAAAGATGTGTACGGCATCATAAAGAGCAATGCGGCGCTGCTAGACTCTACCATTATTTATGATCGTGATTTCAGCTACGACTACTTTGGATTTAAAACCCTGGAGCGTTCTTACCTGATGAAACTCGACGGGAAAGTGGTTGAAAGGCCGCAACACATGCTCATGCGGGTAGCTATTGGTATTCACAAAGAAGACATTGAAGCAGCTATTGAAACCTATCATCTGTTATCAGAGAAATGGTTTACGCATGCCACACCGACGTTATTTAATGCGGGAACGCCTAAACCACAGCTCTCCTCTTGCTTTTTGTTGACCATGAAGGATGACAGCATTGATGGGATTTACGACACCTTAAAACAGTGTGCGAAAATTTCTCAATCAGCCGGTGGTATTGGCCTCAGCATTCACAATGTAAGAGCTACAGGCTCCTATATCAAGGGAACCAATGGTGTTTCCAATGGTATTGTGCCGATGCTTCGTAATTTTGACATGACCGCCCGTTATGTTGATCAGGGCGGAGGTAAAAGAAAAGGTAGTTTCGCGATCTATCTGGAACCATGGCACGCTGATATTTTTTCGTTCCTGGATTTAAAGAAAAACCACGGTAAAGAGGAAAACAGGGCAAGAGATCTTTTCTACGCATTGTGGATTTCTGATCTTTTCATGGAAAGGGTAGAGAACAACGAGGATTGGTCATTATTCTGTCCCAATGAAGCTCCCGGGCTGGCAGATTGCTACGGCGATGATTTTGTGAAGTTGTACACCAAGTATGAAAGGGAAGGCAAAGCCCGGAAAGTAGTAAAAGCACAGGACTTATGGTTTGAAATTCTCGAATCACAAATTGAAACGGGAACGCCATACATGCTATATAAAGATGCAGCCAACAAAAAGTCCAACCAAAAGAACCTTGGGGTCATAAAGTCTAGTAATTTATGTACCGAGATTATGGAGTATACCTCGCCAGATGAGGTGGCCGTATGTAACCTCGCTTCATTGGCGCTTCCAAAATTCGTGACAGAAGATGGTAAGTTTGATCACCAGAAGTTGTATGAAATTACCTATGTGGTGACAAAAAACCTCAACAAAGTAATCGACATCAACTATTACCCTGTTCCTGAAGCAAGAAATTCTAATATGCGCCACCGGCCTATCGGGTTGGGAATTCAAGGTCTTGCTGATGTATTTATCATGCTACGAATGCCGTTCGATTCACCAGAGGCCCGCGGCTTGAACAAGGATATATTTGAAACCATATATTTTGCTGCCATGACCGCTTCAAAAGACCTTGCGATAAAAGAAGGTCCTTATGAAACGTTCAAAGGTTCACCGGTTTCAAAAGGAATTTTTCAGTTTGATATGTGGGGTGTAACGCCGTCGTCAAACAGATGGGATTGGGATTCTTTGAAGAAAGAAGTAAAACAGCATGGAGTGAGAAATTCTCTGTTGGTGGCACCAATGCCAACGGCTTCAACTTCTCAAATTTTGGGCAACAATGAATGCTTCGAGCCATATACTTCTAATATTTACACAAGACGTGTGCTGTCCGGGGAGTTTATTGTAGTCAATAAGCATCTGCTAAAGGATTTGATCAGGCTCGGCTTGTGGAATGACAGCATGAAAAACAAGATGATCGAGGCGAACGGCTCAATTCAGAAAATTCCTGAAATTCCTCAGAACATTAAAGAGATTTATAGGACCGTTTGGGAGATTTCACAAAAGTCTATTCTTGATATGGCGGCCGATAGAGGTGCTTATATCTGTCAAAGCCAAAGCTTGAATGTGCATATTCAGGATCCAAACTTTGGAAAACTGACTTCTATGCATTTTCATGCCTGGAAGAAGGGTTTGAAGACGGGTATGTACTATTTAAGGACTAAAGCGGCTGCAGATGCGATCAAGTTTACGCTTGAGAAGCAAAAAGCCGTTGCGGAACCAACTGCAGAGGAAATCAAGCAAAAGCAGGCAGACATGGCGTGCTCATTGGATGACCCCGATGGTTGCATCGCTTGTGGAAGCTAAAAGATAAATAAATTTGATTTTTGATTTAAACCTCAACCACCAGTTCAATAGGCTGGTGGTTTTTTTATCCCACCTGAATTACGCTCTTACCTGAATTCTCGCGCATATCTGCTGGAATGTTGGCTGTGATACTGCTACTCAATACTTCGATAAGGCGCTTCTTGACAAAGTTTCTGTGTGTAATCAGACTAACTTCCCGCACTGGTTCAGGCTGCTCGAACTGTCTTACATTTTGCAATTGTTGTTCATTCAGTTCATTGATGGCCAGCGAGGGTAGTAAGGTGGCGCCTTTGCTGATTTCTACCATCTTCCTTAATGTTTCTATACTTCCTGCTTTGTACTCAAAGTTCGGCACCAGTTTCTGCTTTTTTCGCTCGTAGCAAAGGTTCAGTACCTGCGATTGCATGCAATGCCCTTCATTCAACAGCCATATTTCGCTTAGATCGAGTTCTTCGGGCGTTATCTTTTGTTTTGCCAGCAATGGGCTTTCAGAAGATAAGTAGGCAACAAATGGTTCATAATATAAAGGCTGCTCGTGCAGAGTCATATCATCAAGCGGTGTTACCAAAATGCCAACATCCAACATATCCTGCTTTAATTGACTAATTATCTCTTCGGTGGGTAGCTCATTTAAAACCAGGTTAACAGCCGGATTTGACTTTAAGAAGTCCATGAGAAACAATGGTACAAGATAAGGTGCAATTGTGGGGATAATGCCGACCCTTAGTTCTCCGGATACTTGTTTTTTGCAGGCTGACACAATTTCCTGCAACCTTCGTCCTTCCATCAACACCTTCAAAGCCTGGTCAATTATTTGCCTGCCAATGTCTGTGGGTACTACTGGATGTTTAGACCTGTCGAAGATGGTTGCGCCGATAGTGTCTTCCAGCTTTTGTATTTGCATGCTGAGGGTAGGCTGTGTAACGAAACATTTTTCAGCGGCTTTGGAAAAGCTTTGCTCCTTCGCAACCGAGACTATATACTCTAATTGTTGAAGTGTCATGTACAGGTTATACGTCTTGTTTTGGTAAAGGTAAAAAAAACACTGATCTCGGAATGTCTGGCTTAAGAGAATTTAGCGTAAACCATGGGTACTATTGCTCGCTTGTCCGGTAAATTTGGGCAAAAAAAAACATGCTCTTGAGCATGTTTTTTGTAACGATAATAAAAAATATCAAAAATCTTATAAAGACTAGATAACTTCTACGTTTACCGCATTAAGACCTTTTCTACCGTTCTCAACGTCAAACTTCACTTGGTCATTTTCACGAATCTCATCAATTAAGCCACTTTCGTGTACAAAAATGTCTTCACTTGAATCTTCTGGTTTAATAAACCCAAATCCTTTTGAGTTATTAAAAAATTTTACTGTACCTTTTTTCATTTGTAATATTTAATGTATACACAAAGAACGCTATACCGGGTATTAAGTTCAAACATTTTACCAATTTTATTTTTTATTTATGCAAATAAATTTAAAAACGTACCCTATTCGTCTGAAACGGCATTTTTTTCTTTCGCGATTTCGAAAAAAACGCAGAAAATATTACCGGCATTTTATTTTTACAACGCTCTTTCGTTAATCTTGCCTGTGGCGAGTTTATTAAGAAACTCCTGGGCATTCATTTTTTCCTTTAGTGTTTCGTGTAACATATTCCCCACCTCCTCATAGCCAAGAATATAAGCATAGTTGCAAACGGTATTATATCCTGCCAATTCGAAGTTTACAATCCGCTGTACGGTGGCTAAGAGACCGGCATCCATAATGTCAGGGGTTGTATTTACAGCCATCATATCTTCGGCTTCTGCAGTTAGTCCCTGCATGGATTTGCATTCATGGCCCTCTAAATCGATATGAAATTTAATGGCGATTTGTTCTAACCTGTCTTTTTGGGTTTGAAGTATATCGTTTAATGAAATCATGGCTTTGCGGAGTTCCCTGTCGCCGATGTGCTGTATCAATCTTGGAAATAGCGCCACCATTTGCTCTTTCGTCGAAAATAGATGCTGTATTTCGCTGGCCAATAAATCGTCAAGGTTTTCCAAAGTCGTTGTTCTATCCATTATTATTTAAAAATTTAGTTGAAAAAAGTTGGTCCTAAGTAGACAAGTTAAAAAAAAGCTTATGCTATTTTTGCTGGTTAGACATCATATTCCTTACAATAAAGGGTGAAAGTAGATCCTACATTGGGTGTGCTATCAATTACTAAATGCCCTCCGTTTTTTTCTACCAGTACTTTTACCAGGTAAAGGCCTAAACGAGAGCCTTCTTTACTGTTGCTTAGTCGTTTGAAAGGTTTAAACAAGTTTGCGCCCTCTTCTGCCATGTTTATGCCTTGTCCATTATCTCTAATGGTAATCAATACATGCTCGCCCAGTCTTTGGGAGCAGATATGGAGCTGTAATTTTCGTTTCGGCGACTGGTATTTTATAGCATTGTTGATGAGATTGGACAAGATACACTTGAGGTAGGTTTCAGAGTAGGAGATGATTTCGCATTCAAAATGTACATTAAAATCTACGTTGTCCAAATCACCTGCTATTTCTGAGGCTAATAATTCTTCATATACTTCCTGAAGCTTTAGTTCTTTAACATCTTCTCCCGTACCATCTCTAAAAATCAGGAGCTTATTGAGTTTGTCAATGGTATGGTTCATGTTATGGATCACATTTTCTGCCTTTTCCAATAACAATGGCTTTTCTGTTATATTTTCGTCTTTGATGAGCGTGAATATGGTGCTTAAATTAGATACGGGTGCCTTCAGGTCATGGATCAATGCATACATAAAAAACTGCATCTCCTCAATCTCCCTTATCAGATAGCTCTTTGTGCCAGGGTTTGAGGGTTTGTTTTGCCTGACTTCCGACGCCTGATTTTTCTTGACATTTTTGATCGCATCCATTATCTGCCAGCTTAGTTTAAAACTAATATATCATTATTCTGTAAATTAAAAAATGATTATATGGTATATATTTTTATGTGATAATTTAAACTTCCTCGGCCTGAATTAGTTTTGGCAATCGCTATATATTTTTCTAATATGTTGAAGTTCAATATATAATTACGTTTGGTTTGGTATTTAAATATTTGCGTGATTGAAAATGCGTGTTTTGAAATATTATTCTGAAACGCCGTAGATTATGAATTCATCTATAACAAAAGCCGTTTTGCTGTGTTATATCCACTATTAGAAACTTTATTACAATTTGACTTATTCCCGTAAAATTAGATTACTATGAAATCTTGTATTTTTTTACTCGTGTCACTTTTTTTTATTAGCGGATGTGGAAAATCGGACGAAAGCAAAAATCCGCCAGAAATTGTCACCAGAGACTCAGACACAGTATTTAATGACATTCCAGGAAAGCACCACCTTGGCAGAAATTCATTCAATATGAATATTGTGGACCTTCTGGAAAATGTACGGAAAGCCCACAGCTTTTTGGGCATCCTTGGTGAAGCGGGATTAAGAGATACACTGGAGACCGCTGGCCCTTTTACAGTGTTCGTGCTGAGTGATGCCAAGCTAGATCAATCAGATGCTGAAAACGGCGGGGGAAGCAGTAGTTCGGACATTGAGGAAGGATTTAGCGCGGAAGACGTGAAAAAATACATTATCAAAGGAGAATTTAATAAGGCCAGTTTGGCAGATCAGCCTGTGACCACCACAGACCTGGAGGGAAATTCTGTCACCCTTCGGTTGGAAGGCGACAAACTGGTAATAAATGATGAAGCTTACAATACCTCTGAGGCTTTTGAAGCTGAAAATGGAGTGGTGTATGAATTGGACAAGCCGCTGGAGTGAGTATAGTAAGAAGGGAACTTGAAATCATCAATAATATGCACCTTTTCCCTAGTTTCAATCTGAGATGATGAAAGATGTTGCCCGACTGCCCCAGAACTGCGGTTCTAATAGCCTGAGTTCGATTAAAATTTGGATAGCTCTTATTGAGAGTCCCCGAAAGAAGCAATGTCGTTAATTTAGGTGAAAAGTGCCGGAGGTACGTAGTATTTATAGAAAAATCTTTATGTAGACAAGCCCGTGCCAGAGGTACGGAATATTTGGTAGTTATAATCTGTTATTTCACAGATTTTGGCCTTTTGGGGGCTATGGCTTTCCGCATGGCAGTTACCTGTTGAACTCAGGTTAATAACCACCGATCTTCTTTTTAATAAGGAAATAGATGGTTATTTTTCGAAGTAAAGATTCCCCTTCCGCCATTGTGACCGCAAGCGAGAACAGAATAATTTCTTCTTCTTCTAAGAATTGTGCCGTTAAGCATTAGTTGTTCGAGAGTCCATTTATCGGGTGTTGCCTCAAAGTAGATATGGATCGCAAGCATCTTTGCGTCCTAAAATGTGCCTCTAAAATCTTCCTAAGCAAAAAAGGCTCTTCCCACTAAGGAAAAGCCTTTATATTAATCTTCAATTTACAATCTACTTCCAATTGCCTCGTTACGTGTCACGCTGAGAACCCTTATGGATTGTTAAACAGCATTATGCGGGAGAAAGGAAAAGAAAAAGCAAGTTACCCACAGCTATTTCTAAAAGAAGAAGATGATTTTTGTTCAAAAGGTTGAATTTCTCAATCAACCACTACGACGTCTACTTCGATGTAGTCATTTGTACCCATAGTTCCGGATATGTCCTTTACTTGGATCAGTCCACGCTTATTTCCTTTAGAAGTTACGAGTTCAAACGCTAAAACTTCCCCTTCCAATAAGTTCCTTACTTGGCCTTGATTTTCACCGTATGTAGCTTGATCAAAAGCATTGTCAATTCCTTCCGGATCGTTTTCTAACTCAATAAATGCAGCTGCCGAAAGACTAGTCCTCTTTATTTTCGTGTCGTTTCTCGCATCCCAACCATTTGCACCATAATCAATGGGATAGGCTGCAGGGGAAGCTAACGTTGCCTTAAAGTCGGGACCATAAAAATAACCAAAATCAATTTTTGGTGAAATGGATTCGTCCGTTCCTAGAACATCATTTACTGAATACGTCATACCATCGTTCGTACTAAAAAAGGTTTTAGATGCCAGGTTTGAATTAGGCGCGTACAATAACTTCATCTCATATTTTACAGTTGGCTTGTCCTCGGCAATAATTTCGTATTCTAGGCTCGTAGAAGTTACTTCGTCTACTGCCTCAAAGACTAAAAATACAACATCGTCTACATCGCTTTCCTGAATATGATATACAAAAGTAGTATCAAAAGAAGTGGGTGAAGTACCAGATACCTTGGAATAAGTTGCAATGGCACTGCCCTTGACGCCGTCAACTTGCCTGTACACACGCAGGGTATTAAATCCAGCTGGAGCGGAAACATCTATATTTAAAACTACTGAGTCCCCCACAAATCCGGTAAATTGTTCTTCATGTTCGCCATCGTCGGTGGAAAGAGAAATAACGGGTGCTCCCGGAGTTCCAACTTCATCATCATCTCCGCAAGAGGTCATAAAACCTAATGCCAGCACCGCAAACATCATTAAAAAATAATTTGAAAATTTGTTCATAAAAATAAATTGTTTAGTTATATTGAATTGTTAAAAAGATTTTAAAAAGTAAATCGCAAGGCTATCGGTATTTCATAATTGTTTCCGGAATTGCCGATGACCCTAAATATGCTCTGTAATTTGCGCCCTTAGATCACGTTTAGTCAGCAGGCCTGACTTCCTCCAAACCATATTGCCGTTTTTGAATAGAATCAACGTAGGAACGCCTCGAATGTTATATGCTGAGGCTGCTTTTTGATTTTTATCTATATCCACTTTTATCACTTTTACTTTATCGCCCATCTCATGTGCAAGCTCTTCTACAATGGGTGATAAGGTTTGGCACGGACCGCACCAGGTGGCAAAAAAATCCACCAAAACAGGTGAATCTGCATTTATTATGTCTTTAAAACTCTTCTTTTCCATAGGAATATGTGTTTATACATATACTTTATACAAGGAAATTCAAGGCATTGTTTACTTAATTTGCCGTGATTAAGTAATTTGCTAAAGATTTAAATTTAAAAATGGTCTAATGCTTATGGTTTATCGAATTTCGCTCCAATTCCTGATTTTTCTGGTTTGTTACATTGGGATTTTTAATGATGCGCTTGCTCAGGAAAAGAAAAAATTAACCTTAGAAGATATCTATAAAAACAACCTTTTTTCTCCCAGATCAATCTACGGCATCAACTGGATGGCCGACGGGCAATATTATACTTCGCTGGTTTCTGATAAGAATGCTGACTATATATTAAAATATAATATTAAAACGGGTGAGGTAATAGATACGGTATTAAATGGCAGAAACCTTGCTTTCCAGGACAAGCAGATTCGGGTGAATGGCTATTCCTTCAATGCAGATGAAAGCCAGCTTCTGTTGGCTACCGAGTTAGAGAGCATCTATAGGAGATCATCAAAGGCATTTTATTACATATATAATCTCAATAGCAAGCAATTAAAGCAGCTCGCCGAGGGGGAGAAACAGTCATATGCTACATTTTCGCCTGATGGCACAAAAATCGCTTTTGTGCGATCCAACAATCTTTTTTATGTTGATTTGGCGACGATGGAAGAACATGCGATCACCAATGATGGAAAGTGGAACCATATCATCAATGGAAGTGCTGATTGGGTTTACGAAGAGGAGTTCGCATTTGCTCAGGGCTTCTTTTGGTCGCCGGATTCAGAAAAAATTGCTTACTACATTTTTGATGAAAGCGAGGTCCAGGAATATAATATGCAAGTATGGGCTGGTTTATACCCGGTCGACTATCGTTTTAAATATCCAAAAGCAGGTGAGGCAAATTCAAAAGTAGCCATCACCGTTTATAATATTCCCGAAGCTAGAAAAATACAAATGGACCTGGGAAGTGAAATGGACATGTACATTCCCAGGGTATATTGGACCCCTGATGCGTCCCTGCTTTCTATCGTCAGGCTAAACCGCCTGCAAAATAAGTTGGAGATATTGCATGGCAATGTTGGAACGGGAAAAACAGATGTTGTTTTAACCGAAAAGAGCGAAACCTATGTAGACATCAACTTTACCGATGACCTCACCTACCTGAATGATAAGAAGCACTTTGTGAGGACAAGTGAAAAAGACGGCTATAAGCATATTTACCTCCATAAAATGGATGGTTCCCTGGTGAAGCAGCTCACCAGGGGCGACTGGGTGGTAGATAAGTTTTTGGGAGTGGATGAAAAGAAAAAAACCCTTTATTTCATCTCAACTGAGGTCTCTCCCCTTGAAAGACACCTTTATTCCGTAGGATTAAATGGAAAAAATAAGTCAAAAATGACTTCCGAAAGCGGAATTCATGAAATTAACTTCAGTAAGGATTTCAAATATTTTATTAAATATCATTCTTCACGGGAAAATCCGTTGAAGATTAGTTTGCATACCGCACCGGACGGAAAAAAAGTAAAGTCACTCGAGGAAAATGCAGACCTGGAAGCTAAAATGGAACAATATGCATGGAGTCATAAAGAGTTTATTTCATTTGATAATGCGGAAGGAACAGCCTTAAATGCTTACCTGATTAAGCCTTTGGATTTCGATGAGAATAAAAAATATCCGCTTTTAATGTACGTATACGGTGGACCCGGGTCACAGGAAGTGATGAATAGTTGGGGCGGAAGCCGGGAATTATGGTTTCAGTACCTTGCACAGCAGGGTTATATTGTTGCCTGTGTAGATAATCGCGGGACTGGAGGGCGAGGCAAGGACTTTAAACACAGTACTTACGCACAACTGGGAAAACAGGAAACCGAAGATCAGATAGCTGGCGCCAGGTACTTTGGATCATTACCTTATATCGATGAAAGTCGCATAGGAATTTGGGGATGGAGTTATGGAGGCTATATGTCATCACTGGCGCTATTCATTGGCAATGATGTTTTTAAAACGGCTATTGCTGTTGCACCTGTTACAAATTGGCGCTTTTATGATACTATCTACACAGAAAGGTACTTAAAGACACCTGGAGAAAATCCGGAAGGATACGATGCCTATTCTCCCATAAGTCATGTTGATAAACTCCGCGGCAATTATTTTCTGATTCATGGCACGGGAGACGATAATGTGCATTTTCAAAACAGCATGGAACTGGTGGATGGGCTGGTTGCCGCCGGAAAAAGCTTTGAAACCTTCTTTTATCCCGATAGAAACCATGGAATTTATGGGGGAAACACACGCTATCACCTGTACAATATGATGACCGAATACCTGATGAAGAACTTATAATGGACAGAAGGCCTGTTGAATAATGCGCTCGCAGGAATTTTTCAGCAGGCCCGTCCAGGGATTTAAATCTGATTTTTCAGGTTGAAGTGGCACCAACCTTTCTCTTTACAATTTTTTAGACGTTGTAGGGCATTGTATCAGCACTATTGAATTTTTTTAAAATAAGGCTGGCCAAGGGGTTACCTTTCTGCGAGGAGACGTATATATCAATACGTTTTGTACTTTTTTCATAAAACTTATAAATAAATATATTCCTATTCTACATTAAATTTATACAATACGAATGTAATATTTAAAAGTTTTATTGATTTTACCCTACTTAAAAGATTTCTAATATTACCAATTATTTAAAAAACTTAAAATAGTGCCATGGAAAACTCTACACTACAATTTTTAGAAACATGGAATTCATGGGGAAAAATTGCGGCAATGGTAGCTGCAGGGCTCGGTGTTCTTGTATTTCTTTATTACGTTATTAAATTAATAAGCATTCGGGAATATAAGAAAAAGTATGATTTCATCAACCTGAATGAGATCAATTTGCTTTGGATTAGCTCTTTGTTCCTTATCATCAGTGCCACCATTTATGCTAACACGCTGGTAGCAAAGCCGGATTTGGTTTGGTTCATTGTAAGAATTTTCGTTTCAGTAATGTTTGCTCTGATAATTGGAGTAATTGTGTCCAATGTATTGAGGGTTTACTACCCGTCGTTCATTGAAAAGCGACTGCACAAACTTCGTTTTACCCCCAGGACCTCTCCGAAAACCGGCAAACCAATGAAATTGCTAAGTGAGGAGGAAGAAGATGTTCACTTGGACGAAGGTATGCAGGCGGAAGAAAATATTTTCTCGGTAGACTATGATGTATGGATAGACGAAGAAACCGGTTATACGCAGATCGATAAATATGCAGGTCACCTTCACGCATTGGAATGTTCAGAGTGTAATTATCAAACGCTAAAAGTAGCGAAAGAAGAAATCATAACTTCTCCTACTGTAGAAACCGCCGGGGAGTTAATGAAGTATTACAAATGCGGATACTGCAATCACAAGGTTAAGAAAGTGTTTAGAGTTGCTAAACTTGTTGAAACAAGCGAAAACAAGCCGCTGACTTCATCAGTGACTGCCTAAACGATAATCCTTATTATAAGGCCTGGCGTTATATAATGCCGGGCCTTTTTGTTTGCAGCTGTCTCCGATTCCATAGCACTAGTACGCGACATCGCGAGGCTTTCTCCGCATTTTCACGGAAAAGCTATGGCGACCCCCGATGAACTAGTGCATGAAGTAACCTCATACAGCGGTCAGCGACTGCTGGATTGACGCATTATTTTTTCGGATCTCCTTCCTTCTTTCTGTGCTGTCCAATAGATTCTGATTGGTGCAACGGCTCACCTCATCAACAAGCTGCTAGAGTGCGCCTGTTTTGCCACCATCTACTGGTAGGTTGATGCCGTTGACATATGCCGCAGCGGGTGAAGCAAGAAATGCGACAGTGGCAGCAAGGTCGTCCGGACTGCCGATGTAACCAGCGGGAATCTCCGAAATCATTTCACTTCTTACAGACTCTTCACTTTTTTCTGACTTTTTAGCTTTATTTTTAATGAGGCCATCGAGTCTGCCCGTGTTGATGAATCCCGGTAATACATTGTTCACTGTTATTCCAAAAGAAGCCAATTCAAAAGAGAGCGTCTTGGCCCAATTGGCAACTGCTCCTCGAATAGTGTTTGAAACCCCCAATCCGGGGATAGGTGTTTTTACAGAGGTTGAAATGATGTTTATTATTCTACCATACTTTTTGTTGATCATTCCAGGAACTACTGCCTGAACCAGGACTTGGTTGCAAATAAGATGTTGCTTAAATGCCGCCATAAAATCATCTAATGTGGCATCAATGGCCTTTCCGGCAGGCGGTCCTCCTGTATTGTTGACGAGAATACTTATTTCCGGATTATTGCTGATATATTTATTTATTTCTTTCTGAAGAAGGTCCGGATATTGAAAATCCACACATAGATAGGTGTGTTTTTGCCCTGCCTGACTTTCCAGGCTTTCCGCCACCTTTTTGAGTTTTTCTTCATCTCTGGCAATGAGCAGCACATTAGCACCCAGCATAGCGAATTGCCTGGCGATTGCAAGGCCAATTCCCTGGGTACTTCCACAGACAATCGCATTCTTTTCCTTTAGATCTAGTTGCATAAGAATTGGGATTACTTACAAAAAGTATTTTACATTTTTCGGAACAATTTTTCAAACTTTGGCTAAAACGAAATCAAATCTACCACATTAACTTCTATTATTTTGTTAAATTTAAATGCGACGTTCTTTTTATCAAAAGTTTACTGAAGGCCTCAATGCTATAGGAATATCTTGCATTTATTACTCACACCAATACAATATCCAACGGGACGGGACGAAGTTTGGCTATTTAGGACATTGATGTAAAATTAAAAATTAGGAATAACAATTTTTGTTTTTCAATATATGGAATATCGAAACACTTCAGAGTATCCAGTACAACTGGATCATACAGATCAACTTGCAAAATTCAGATCTGAATTTTTTTTACCACAAATTAACAACTCGGAAACAATTTACTTTTGCGGAAATTCTCTCGGGTTACAACCTAAAGCGACACCCGCTTACCTGGAAGAGGAGCTCCGGAAATGGCAGGATCTGGCGGTGGAGGGCCATTTCAAGTCTAGAAACCCCTGGACTACCTACCAGAAACAGTTTAAAGGTCCCCTTGCTGAGCTTACGGGAGCCCTGCCCAATGAAGTGGTTGCGATGAATAGCCTCACCATAAACCTGCACCTGATGATGGTTTCGTTTTATCGGCCATCTTCAAAACGGTTCAAAATTATTACTGAAGCGGGCGCTTTTCCTTCGGATATGTATGCCTTTGAAAGCCAGGTAAAATACCATGGCTTTGATCCCGGAGAAGCCATTATTGAGGTGGAGCCGAGAGAAGGCGAGGAAACCCTTCGAACTGAAGATATCATCAAGGCCATTGAGCAACATAACGATACTGTTGCACTCGTGCTATTTAGCGGCCTTCAATATTATACCGGGCAGTACTTTGATCTCGAAGCCATAACGCGTTCGGCGCACCAAGTGGGTGCTTTCGCTGGCTTCGATCTTGCCCACGCTGTTGGAAATGTAGTGCTTTCTCTGCATCAATGGGAAGTGGACTTTGCAGTATGGTGCACCTACAAGTACCTCAATGCAGGGCCTGGCGCTACCGCAGGAGCATTTATTCATGAAAAGCACGGCTCTGATCCGGCCATTCCGAGATTTGCCGGGTGGTGGGGGCATCGCGAAGAAGAGCGGTTTAAGATGGAGAAGGGCTTTAAACCAATACCAGGTGCGGATGGATGGCAGCTAAGCAACGCATCGATCCTTTCGATGGCTGGATTGCGCGCATCATTAGACATCTTTCAACGTGCAGGCTTTGAAAATCTAAGAGCAAAGAGCTTAAGGCTCACTGGCTATCTTCATTTTCTACTCCTGAACATGAGTGCGAGACATAATGAGCTCCGGGTAATCACCCCGGCCGATCCGGGTTCCAGAGGCTGTCAATTGTCTATATCGATTCAGGAAAAGGGAAGGGAAGTATTTGAAGCACTTACAGACGCAGGTGTTGTGGTGGACTGGAGGGAGCCAAATGTAATCAGAGTAGCACCAGTTCCGCTTTACAATACCTTCAGTGAAGTGTACAAGTTCAGTCAGATTTTAACTGCGGCTTTAGACCAATAATTTGCAATTAGAAGGATATGCGATAGAGATGATGGATGAGGCACTGCGTGAACTAATGCTGGTTCAAATTCTTAATTTGTTCTGAAAATGAATGTGAAGGATATGCCGAAGCAGCGGGATGACAATCGTTAGTCGAGGTTTAAGTAATCAATTAAAGAATTCATCGCGCGGCTCTCTTCTTTGGAAGTTCCGTTGGAAGCACTGGCAAATAATTGCATCGTCTCTTTAATCTGATGTTTCTCATCAATATCATCTTCTATGTATTGTTTCAATACGTCAAGGAATTTTTTCTCCCATTTATGATGATTTTTTAACAAATACTTAAATTCATCTCTGTAAATCAACATAAGGTTTTCTTCTTTTTCAAGGCCCAGGTCGTCGGTGGCGTACTCATAACCGAGCTTTCCAGCCTGAATACTCATTACTAATTTCTCCTCATGATCAATAATTCCATCACTTTTCAATACCAAAAGCGCTGGAAAAATCTTCAATAATTGGGCAAATTGATCCTTATTTATAGATATGAATCTTTCATCCAGATAGGAATGGTATAACAGCTCGAAGTTTTTTCCTACTATGTTCACAGTCTGATTAATTTTTTATTAAATCTATCTTAAATTATATGTTGAATCAAGTCAACAATTAATTATAAACCTGGATAACTTACATAAGTCTACTTTTCCATTTTATTCTCTCAATCTTGAGACACCCGAAAACCCGGAAAGGTTCTAAGGGTTATAAACGGTAAGCTTTGTTAGCTGTGGAATTAGTAATGATCTTGAAATCTTGCTGATCGTCAGTATTTTCGCTATATAATTATTTCAAGCCAGGTGAATCGTCAAAATAATAAAATAAAAACTGTAGTGATTGGCGCCGGCATAGCCGGAATAGCGGCGGCCGTTAGACTTGCCTTAAAAGGCCATCAAGTGGACGTGTTCGAAGCCAATTCCTATCCCGGAGGAAAACTATCAGAAATTATCGCTGACGGGTTTAGGTTTGATGCCGGCCCTTCACTTTTCACAATGCCCGAACTGGTCGATGAACTGTTTGTGCTTGCCGGGGAGAATCCGCGGGGGCACTTTAATTATACCAGATTGCCCGTTACCTGTCAGTATTTCTTTGAAGACGGGACTCGTATAACAGCATTTAGCGATCAGGAAAAACTTATTGAAGAGCTGCATCAAAAAACGGGAGAACCGAAAATCAACATTTCCAGGGCTTTGGCTAATAGCGCTTCTTTATATCGTTATCTCGCGCCGCTTTTTATGGAAAAATCGCTTCATAAAGTCAGCACATTTATTAATAAAGATGCATTCAAAGCTTACCTGAACTTGTTCAAGCTCGACTTTTTCAGAAGCATGGACCAGGCGAACAATGCTTTCTTTAATGATTCCCGGGTAGTTCAACTATTTAACCGGTATGCGACCTACAATGGGTCTGATCCCTACCAGGCACCTGCTACCATGAACATTATTCCTCATCTGGAATTTGGCAGGGGGGCGTATTTTCCGGATGGTGGCATGTATGATATAACAATGAGCTTGTTTAAGCTGGCGAAAAAGCTGGGAGTAGAATTTCATTTTAATGCCAGGGTTCACAAAATTTGTACGAAATCCGGCAAAGCGGTTGGAATCCGGGTGGGAGAGGAGGCGCGAGCTTACAACCGGATTATCTGTAATATGGATGTGGTGAGCGCTTACAGGCATCTTTTGAAAGATGAAAAACAACCAGAAAAGCTACTGAAGCAACCCAAGTCCAGCTCGGCCTTAATCTTCTACTGGGGCATCAGAAAGTCTTTTGAAAACCTTGATTTGCATAACATATTTTTTAGCAGAAATTATAAGAAGGAGTTCGACGCGATCTTTAACAAGAAGGACATTGACGACGATCCCACAGTTTATTTGAACATTACCTCTAAATATAAAAAGGATGATGCCCCTGAAGGATGCGAGAATTGGTTTGTGATGATAAATGTACCCAACAACACTGGCCAGGATTGGGATAGACTAATTGAACTGGCAAGGAAAAACATCCGGAATAAACTAAGCAGGATTTTAGATGCGGAGATCGACAAGCTGGTTGTCAAGGAAGCAATACTTGATCCCAGACTGATAGAAAGCAAGACTTTTTCGGCACAGGGGGCGCTCTATGGCAATAGCTCGAATAGTAGATATGCTGCTTTTTTACGACATGCAAATTTCTCTTCACAGATTAAGCACCTGTATTTTTGTGGGGGGAGTGTTCATCCCGGAGGAGGAATCCCGCTGAGTTTGCTGTCCGCAAAAATTGCGACCGATTTGATTTGACATACAGCTTGCGCTGTCCGCCAAACCAAACCCAGGCAATTAGAATGAGCTATAAGCTATAGAAGACGGATCGACCACTGAAAGTTCTGAAGGTATGGGCTCTACTTCTATCAATTGACGGTATTTGTCATAGCGACTAATAATTTCTCTGACGTATTTCACAGGTTCTTCGCCACGACAGTAGCCTGATTTCACCACCGGGTCGCGGTAAAATTCTGCTTTGGATTTCTTAAGTATAAAATCTTCTACATTATCGTCCCATTTCTGAGGATCCTTGCCATATTTTTTGGCCAACCTTCTGGCGTCTAATACATGGCCCTGTCCTACGTTGAAAGATGCCAAAATAAACTTAATCCGTTCCTCTTCATCTGGAATTTTCGGAGTCCAAAGTTCATCCAGCCATTTAAGGTAGTTTGCCCCGGCTCTGATGCTTTGAATCGGATTGTACACGTCTGATGCACCATACATCTCAGCCGTAGCGGGAAGCAACTGCATTAGGCCGACAGCGCCCGCCCATGACTCAGCCTGTGGATTGAATTTTGATTCCTGATAAATTTGAGACGCAAGCAGACGCCAATCCCAATTGAGTTTTGCAGCCGCTTCTTTAATGGCTTCGTCATAAGGTGAAATGTTTTCACCGGAAAGCGACGAATAAGTGCTCGTAGCTCTCAAATAAGAAGCCTTAGGGCTTTTAAAATATTTGTTGTAGATAACATAATACGCTGTTTTCTTCTGCATTTTTGTTATCCACTGGTTAACACCATTCAATAGATCAGGACTGTTTTTCCTTACTGCCCATGCGATGCGTTGAGGAAAGCTTATGGGTGTTTTTATGTCGATATTGGGGTAGTAGGTTTTGTTGACCTTTGCTACATCATCATCTGCAACGGTATAATCTATCTCTCCGGTTGCTACTTTCTTAATCAAAGCTTCTGTTTCTACATCAGCAAAATCTTCAACGGCAATAATGTCACCTCCGATTTCTTCTGAAAGGTTTTGCAGTCTGGTAAAATAGGAAGATCCTTTCCGCACATACACTTCCTTCCCGATCAGATCAATGGGGTTTCGAATTAGTTCTTCCTCAATCTGATGAACTTTCATTTTTCGCCAGTTAGCAGGCTTTCTTTGCACCAGCACTTGTCGCGTCTGATAATGAGGAACGGTAAAAGCCACCTGTTCTTTTCTGGTTTTTGTAATGGTAAGGTTATGCGCTACAATATCGCCCTTGCCTTCATTTAGCATGGACAAGGCCTCATCAATGTTTTTGGTGATGACGAGCTTCAGCTTTACATCCAGTTCTTTGGCCAGTAAAGTCAGAAGTTCATATTCGTAGCCCATGGGCTGGCCTTTATAGATAAAGTAACCCGTAGTACTATTGTCAACAATGGCGATTAATGTATCTCTTTCTTTGATGCTGGCCAGATCGAAATCGACCGGATCTGGCAGCGCATTGACGGCTGTTATATCCTGCTGTTTAGTCTCATTATTGTTCTGTCGACAGGATACAACTGCAAAACTTACACTAAAAAATATCCCACAAAAAAGGAAGATCTTTAAAAAATACAGTAGTTTGAATAAGTTCATATACTTTTTTTTACAATTTATAACATGCCTGTATTTGAGCGTGTTATCGACCTTTATGCAAATTTACACAAAAAATCTATAATTATTATAACTCCATATAACAATTATACAAGAACCTAGCTGGATTGGATTAAATTACTGTTTTTTTAGCAAAAAGCTTGCCTCAAATTTCGTCGTCGGCGGATAAATTAATAAAAAGCATTTGGCAACCGCTTTGTTTAAAAAAATTATATTTCAGGTAAAATTAGAATATGTAAGATTACGTGAAAATATTAGAAATGTTATAGGGTGGAAGTTGAGTGTAAAGTAATGTAGATTGCACGTGTTGTTTTCAGCCTTCGGATAGTGTTTTCTTACGATACGGGAAGGACGTTTGAGGCACGACCGATGTCTGAAATATTGTTGGAGGGTCAAAAAAAGGGCGGAGCAGCCAATCTCCTTGATGGTATTTTCATCGACAACCAGGTGCATTACGAATGCGAATAGTAGGTGCAACCGCTTTGCAAATACCTGTCCAGCAGGGTTTTTTGGGAGAAACAGCAACGGCGTTGGATTCTTCGAGCTGAAGCCAAGGAAGTAGATGGCGTGCCTGAGGCTAGCCTGAAAAATGATCTTCAGATCATTTTTGGTGGACGGAAAACAGATTTATTTAAACAAAAACTTTGCACTTGCTGAAAAAATAAAATGCGAAGGAATCTTTACAGAGATTATTTTTCAGGTCAAAAATAGATCTTAAAGCGTTTTTCCGCAGGCCTAATTAAAGTCTTTATCCAGGAGTTGACCGCTCAGTCTCAACAGTTCAATTTCAGCTATTTTAATATTGTACTCAGCATTTAATAGCCTGCTTTCGGCTTCAACTGCATTTCTTTGTGCTTCTCTTAGTTCCAAAAAGTTAGCATTTCCTAACTTATAGCGATCATAAGCAATATCTTCGCTCTCCTGCGCAATTTTGAAGTTCTCAGATTCCAGCTTCACCAATCTTATGGCATTGGAATAGGCATTAAACGCGTTTTGAAGGCTGGCCAGCAAATCTGTTTCCATTTGACTCGTAGTAATTTCAGCGGTTTCTTCATTGATTTTTGCATTTTGTGCCCTTCTGCTGATGTCAAGCCCATTGAAAATATTGATAGAAGCATTCAGACCGTAGTAGTATCCATCCGAAATATTGCTTCGTAAAAAGCCCGATTGTGCCTCGATTTTATTGTAGCCGTAACCTGCGTATAAACCCACTTCGGGAAAGCGTTCAGCCCTTATTTCCCTTGTCTCATATTCTGCTACTTTTTTAAGTATGGTTGCAGCTCTTAAATTAGGGTTGGCAGCGAGGGCCTTCTCCTTCAGATCCTCTAGTTGTAAATTTTCGTCAGGTTGAATTAAATCATCAACCTGAAAGTCGATGTCCGCCGGCCTTCCTAGAACTCTGTTGAGATTAACTTTGGCATTGGCTAAAAGTTCTTCCTGAGCTACCAAAGCGGAAACATCTGCGTTGTAGTCTACCTGGGCAGCAAGATATTCAAGCTTGGAGCTTCTTCCAACCTCAAAAATCGCCTGAGCAATTTCCCGTCTCTTTTCTGACAATTCAAGTGTATTTTTAAGCACGTTGATCCTTTCCTGTTCGAGGATGATCTGATAATAGCTTCTGGATATTTCTGCAATACCGCTTTCGATTGTAGCTTTTAAATCATATTCTCCATACTTGGAAATCTCCCGCACCTTTTCATAAGTAATGAACATTCCCAATCCATCAAAAATGGTCCATTCAAGGTCAATTGCAGCGCTTAGCTGATTTGATTTCGCGTTATTGCCACTTCTAGGTTCGCCGTCCAAAAATTGTTGTTCGAAGTTTTCCACATCATAATTTTTGGTAGCATTTGCATCAAGGGTTGGCAGAAAGCTGTATTTTGAAAACCCTGCGTTGTTGCTTAGTACCTCCCGGTCATTTTCGGCTATTAGTATATCATGGTTATTTTCAAGACCTATCCGAATAGCATCTTCAAGCGTCAATACTTCCTGGGCGTGCAAGTACGTGGGAGCTAATGAAATTCCCACAAGCCCTGATATTAAAAGAAAAAATAGTTTTTTCATTCCTAAATCTAAATTTTATGCCCTCGCAACTCTTTTCTCTTTTCTGCTGCTGATATAGGTGTACATGGCGGGGATCACATATAACGTGAGTAGGGTTGAAAATATCAATCCTCCAATAATAGCAATACCCATCGAAACCCTGCTTTCTGATCCGGCCCCCAGAGAGAGTGCTATAGGCAAAATGCCTAGTATAGTGGACAAGCTCGTCATTAATATTGGTCTGAATCTGGCTTCAGCGGCGCCAATTATGGCATCGGTGAACTCCACGCCCTGGGACTTCCTTTGATTTGCAAATTCAATGATCAGAATGGCATTTTTAGTCACCAATCCAATCAACATGATAATCCCAATCTGGCTAAAGATATTCAAGGTTTCGTTGAAATACCATAGCGAAATGAATGACCCGGCAACCGCCAATGGTACTGTAAGCATGATTACTATAGGATCTCTAAAGCTTTCAAACTGTGCAGAAAGCACGAGGTATATCAAAACCAAAGCAAAGCCAAATGCAAACAGCAGACTCGAGGAGCTTTCTGTATAGTCCAACGAGGTTCCAGCCAGGGCTGTAGAGAAAGTTTCATCCAGCACTTCTTCTGCAATAGCATCCATCGCCGCAATTCCGTCTCCTATTGTGTTTCCCTGTGTTAGACCGGCAGAAATGGTTGCGGAAATGTACCTGTTGTACCTGTATAATTGCGGTGCAGTACTGGATTCATTGATGGTAACCAGATTGTCCATTTGAACCAATGCACCGTTTCCTCCTCGAATATATAGAGAGGCGAGGTCCAGTGGCTCGTTTCTATTGCTCCGCTGTACCTGTCCGATTACTTCATATTGCTTTCCGTTCATGATGAAATAATCGAATCTTTGTCCACTGATGCCTAATTGCAGGGTTTCAGCGATGTCTCTGACCGAGATGCCCAAACTTCTGGCCTTTTCCCGATCTATTTCAATATCTACCTGCGGTTTGTTAAATTTCAGATCAAGGTCAACCGTTTGAAAAGTAGGGTCCTGGTTGGCACGTTCTAAAAAGTCAGGCAATACTTCTTTTAGTTTTTCAATGTCCGTTGCCTGGATCACATACTGAATAGGCAATCCTCCGCTTCTGCCACCAATGGTTTGCTGCTGTGAGGCAAAAGCCCTTGCTGCCGGAAACTGAGACAATTTAGGAACAAATTCATCGAAAAGTTCCTGCTGAGACTTGTCTCTGTCTTCACGATCTTCCAGGGTAATCCTTAAAAAACCAGAATTTACTCCGGCTGAACCCCATCCAGGTGAAGTAACAGAAATAATGGCTTTAGTAGGCAGTTCCTCCTGGGCCGCCTCTACCAAATTATCAATATAAATTCCCATGTACTCGAAGGTGGCACCTTCAGGAGCTTTTGCATTGATGTTGATTTGGCCTCTGTCTTCCAGTGGCGCCAATTCTGACTGCAGGGTCAGGCCAAAAACAGCAATCATTGCAAATGAAAATGCAATGAAAATAAAGGAAAGCCACCTCCTTCTCATAAAGTTCTCCAGGGA